>JAAENG010000423.1 GCA_024224665.1 Chloroflexota bacterium
GTGGTCGTTTGGTCGCGTGGTCGTTTAGTCGAGTGGTCGCGTGGTCGTTTAGTCGGGTAGTCGGGTAGTCTCTGACGTTTATCAGCACTTTGTCACCTTGCCACTTTGCCACTTTGCCACCTTGCCACCTTGCCACCTTGTCACCTTGTCACTTTGCCATTATTCTCCAAAGTAGTAGTCATCACTCCAATTGAGATCGATCTCTCCGATAAAAACAGTGTCCCCTTCTTTGATACCCGCTTGTTGGAGGGCTTGGGCTATGCCCATCGCTTCCATGATTCGCTGGAAACGGAGAATGGCTTCGTAGTAGTCCCAGTTCGTCATAGCAGCAGCGCGTTCGATACGCTTCCCTCGCACGATCCAGCCTTCAGGCTCGCGCTCGATTGTGAATACATCTTCGTCGACCGCTGTCAGCACTGGCACGATTTGCAGGCCCTCAGGTGTAGGCAGTGTATCCAGTAGACCAACAGCCTGCGCCAACAGCGCTTGAACGTTCTCGCCGGTCACCGCACTCATTGCAATGGCCTGTACACTCTTGTCCGCCAGTGTTGTTTGAATCTCGGGCCAACGCTCTCGGACTTCAGGTACATCCATTTTGTTAAAGGCCACGATCTGTGCTTTGTCGGCCAGGTGGGGTTTGAACAAGGTCAATTCCTGATTGATGGCCTCATAGTCACCGATAGGATCGGGACTGAGTCCATCCAACACATGTATTAGCAATCGAGTGCGTTCGATATGGCGCAGGAATGCCAATCCCAGGCCGACACCGGTATGAGCACCTTCGATCAAGCCAGGAATATCGGCCAAAACCACATCACGATAATCGACCAGAGCCACACCTAGATTCGGTTCCAACGTGGTGAAAGGGTAATCAGCGATCTTTGGCCTGGCACGTGTGACCACAGAAAGTAAGGTACTTTTGCCAGCATTGGGTACACCAATGATGCCGATATCAGCGATCAACTTCAACTCCAGTCTCAACCAACGTTCTACACCCGGCTCACCCTTCTCGGCAAATTGCGGCGTTTGATGCGTAGCAGAACGGAAGACTGCGTTGCCGCGGCCACCGCGGCCACCGCTGGCCACCAAGAGCCGATCCTCGACTTCGAGGAGCTCGCCTAATGCCAGGCCTGACTCGTCATCGTAAACCACGGTGCCCGGCGCCACAGGTACTTCTAGATCGGCGCCTCCTGCACCCTGTTTGTTGGAGCCACTTCCATGCTTACCCCGCTCCGCCTTGAAATGCACTTTACGGGTGAAGTGGTAAAGGGTGTTGTGGCGAGGGCTGCCCACAAGGTAGACATCCCCACCTTTGCCACCATTGCCTCCTGCGGGACCGCCACGTGGCACATATTTCTCTCGCCGAAAGGCAACGATACCGTTGCCGCCGTCACCCGCTTTGATATTAATTTTAGCTTCGTCTGCAAACATAATGCGTTTTCTTAATGGTACCGAGAAAACACCCGCCCTCGAAAGGTACGGGCGCCAATACAATGAGAATTATCAAAATAGATTAGCATTCAATCGGCTAATGATGCCACTTTGTCCACAAACTCGAAGCTTACTTGTTTAATCTCTTTGAGCACCGTGATGATATCAGGATCTAGAAAAATCGCCAGTTGATCGACGCCTTCATCAGCCCAGAGCGTTTCTAATCTCGCGCGAACAGCGCGTGCTTCCGAGGAGAGTTCAGCCACAGCAGGGTCTTGACTCATAACTTGATTGCTCCAATAGTATGGTGGATAATGACTATTATACGGCTGCGGCCGATTTGATGGAAATCGTTCGGTCGTACATCACTCAGGTGAAACATAGATTGTCGTAGCCGTACCTACATTTTACTGGTTTGGAGGGCGTAACCAGGCGATCCAAAAGGACACTCCCCAAGAAAGATGGATTATGAGGAATGTCGTCACAAGACGGGGAAACGCTGCGGTGCGATGGACAACACAGAGTTGTATACTTACGACACCATCTACAACCATGTACGGTACTACCAGTGATAGCAATGGCCAAACGGTAACAGGAGTCAAGAGCAAAAACAGGACTAGAGCAGCGACAAAGAGCGCCGGAATCAGATGTCGTAGTTGGGTTGCCCTGAGATGACGTTTCATCGTGACCGTACGCCAGGCACCGAAGTTGGCATATTGTATGGCGATAGCTTTTAGAGAATCTCGGGCGAGATAGGTACTTTCGATGGCCGGGTCTACTAACAAACGGCCACCAGCCACACGCACGCGCGCGTTGAGATCGAAATCCTCATTGGCAGCAAAGTTCTCGTCCCAGCCGCCCATTCGGCGGAGCCAAACAAGCGGATATGCACCCAGATAGAGGGTCTCGGATTCGATGGGATGCGATGCCAACCTATAGCGCGGGGCTCCCGTACCAAAACGATGGTTCAGGGCTAATGCATGAACTCGAGCCGGCGGCGAATCCCCCTCTGCGCGTTGAGGGCCCGCCACAGCCGCCCAATCCCCTTGCTGCAAACGCTTGATAACATACTCGATATAGGTCGGCGCCGGTCGGGTGCGAGCATCCAGACGGACAAGATATTCACCCTCGGCGTGTTCCAGTGCTGTATTGAGCGCAGCAGCGATACCACAACCGGCCCTATCCAGGTACCGAATCTGAGCATGCGCTGCAGCGGCTTGCATTACCAACCTCTGTGTACCATCTCTGGAACCCCCATCCAGTAAGAGGACTTGCAGGCTACTGGCGGGATGGGTTTGTGCGAGGATCGCTGTCAGGAGGCCAGGAAGGTGGTGGATTTCATCGAGCAGGGGTACGGCGACAGTTACAATGGGTACTGGTTCGGACACAACGATCACTCACAAAAATGCCGTGAACATGAGTCACGACCCCAATTATCGGTTGTGGTGTTGGCCATATCTACGGTTCCAGCTTGTCGAGTGCTGTCGGCAAAGCATCCCACCAGGGTACCTGCTCGATTCCGCGTTGCAATGTCGTTCGCGCGGTCTCGATATCCCCCATACTTGTTTGAATCTCAGCCAGATTTAGATATGTCGGGCCATACAGCGGATCGCGCTTCAATATGACCTGTAAGTCAGCAATTGCCCTTTCTGCATCTCCTTGTTGCCAGATCAGCAGAGCTTGCTGATTTTGAACGAGCAGGTTTTGTGGCGCCAGATCAAGGGCCCGTGAGAAGTAAACCTGTGACTTCGCTGCAACTTGCTCATCCACTTTGGCACGTGTTCGTAACCACTCTGCGTAGAATGCAAATGGTTCAGGTGCTAGTGGTTGCGCACGTGTTGCCAATTCGTATAGCTGGTTGACACGATCAACGCTTTGCGAGTTTGGATTTGTGCTCTCGTTAACAGATCCGCTCTCGACAAACGCCATCCCCGCGGCCATGATATGATCGTAGGGGGCCAACCACAAGGCTCGATCCATCCAGATGTTGCGGACCTTGACATCCTGCAAGTTTAGTAACGCGCTTTTATAAGCGATATCCCCATAGGTTGGCAGATTGAGCAACAGTAGAATTGGGGTTAGTATCGCTAACATAGGCAGAGCACTGCGACGCCTGGCTTCAGGGAGCAACAGAGTGATTTGAGCTAACAACCACAGCAGTAACCAGGTATAGGCCAGCCATGAAGCCATTCCTGGTTGGCGATTGAGGAGCATAGCAGGCAGGAGTGTGAGCGTGGGGGCGATAAACCACAAGACCTGCTCCGCACCGTGCGTACGGCTTGGGCTAAGAATCCACACCAAACCGTAGCCGGCAAACGCCGCCACGACAACGAGTACAAGTGCAGCCTGCCAGGCCGCAGCAGTACTCAGTAAAAACAGGGCGATGACAATACCCCCGATTTGGAAATAGTTATTACCAGAGAGACGATCGCTCGCTTCGGCTGGCATGGAGATACTGCTCTTAGCAATATCCGTCACGGCAAGCGCCATTCCCATAATCACCCAGATAAGCAGATCTGGTGCATGTGTGGGAAAACTGAAGGCCAATAACGTCCAATGTCCCACCAGCGCTGCAAGCAAGAACGGATACAACGCGCGCAGATCTGTTGGAGGAATTTTCGATGGTGCAGTCGGTGCTACAAGCAAGGCCAACAGAGCGCCGCCCAAAAGACCGACGCTCAACCCCAACGGAGAGGCGTGAATCCCTACCAGCACTGTCGCCGCCACAGCCCCAATACCTGCGCCGGCCAACTGGCACCAAAGTGGAAAGTGGGGTCGTTTCGAATAGGGCGGCAATAATCTCGTTAGCAAAGAGGCCCATAACAGCACCCGCAACATGAGTGCGGCAACACCATTGGCGCTGAGCAATTCAAGCGGCAATGTGTGAGCTCTGTCGGGGATACGAAAGACCCAATCAGGCTCGAAATGCGCTAATTCGGCGGGTAAGTAGGCACCCAACTTGAAGGGTAGCACATCCATGCCAATGCCTGTCAGAAGATATCGGGGTTCTGTGCGTAATAGATCAAAAACGGCCTGCCAGAAAAGCAACCGTTGTCCACCAGTGCCGCCGCTGGCGAACAGGTCATTGAGTCTGGGAGGCAAGAACTGCGGGGCGATCCAGGCCATGCCTAAGAGCAAAGTGGCCAGTGCCAAGAATGCAAATCCCGCCATTCTGAGCAAGCGATTTTGGCGTTGGTAACCCCAATAAACAAGAAGAAACGTGGCAGATGCGAGCGCGGCCAGTAAGGCGCTACGGCTTAGTGTTGCGGCAAATGCCACGGCAAGTAAGAGGCAGTAAATCGCCAGAATCAGCCTGGATACTCTTTTATCAGGGGGGTTGATCAGCAAGCGGGCGAGGGCAAGAATTGTTACCAGCAGCAGGAAATTTGCCAGATACAAGGGATTGCCCAAAGTGGATGAGGCACGTAGTCCCAACTCGAAACTGAGCGAACGGCCGATGACCGGATCGTATCCGCCTACCTGACTGAGACCGTATAGTGCAGGAATGAGTGCGGCGATGAGGATTACATCGACAAGCAACCAGAGACGGCTCGCACGCGGCAGTTGATACGCGGCTGTAATAAAGCCCATGCCTGCAAGAAGACTAAGCAGCCCATAACCCCGCTCATGACTACCCCAGAAACTGGTTACGGGATCAACCCCAAACAACGTCGATAACGTCGCCACCAGACATATCAAAACCAGGCATTTAACAGGCAAATTTATTGTCGACCATTGGGGCAACTCCCGCGCTCGTACGTGACGCACAATAGCTGGAAGAAATCCGACGGCAACGATCAGAGCCAACGTTCGTATCAGCGCGCTTTTGTCCGGCTCGAAGCTGCGACTCGACATGATGTTGAAATAGTTTGGGATGACTGCGATCGCCACCAGCAGCGCGGCCGAGGGCAACGCCAGTTCTGTTACCGGCGAAATCTGTTTCGAACGTCGTCTGCGTGACATGACTTAAGCGCTAAGCACTGCCTGATATAGTGTAGTGAGTTGTCGACTCCGCGCTGCGGGATCGAATTGGGGTCGAGCGAGATACGCTTCTCCCACTTGTGAACCACGCGGGTAGCCGGGTTGTAAGACGGTCTTCAGGGAAGCAGTCAGGGCGGAAGGATTTTCGGAGGGAATCAGGTGTGCATGGGGTGCATTCCAGCAGATTTTCGCCAACCCCCCCACACGTGTGGCAATGACAGGTGTTCCCAAACACAACGACTCAAATGCGGTCATGCCCCAGGCTTCCTGGCGAGAAGGGATAGTGGTGACGTCAGCTGCCGATAACCAGGGACGTATATCGTGGCGATAACCGATCTGATGCACATTCTGTTGATCCAGAGCTTCTGCAAGTCCAGTTCCATAGAACGAACGACGTTGCTCCGGGTGTAGCACCCAAAGGTGAGCAGATGGGTAGACATTCAGAATCGCCGGCCAGGCAGCGAGCAGAACATCCAGTCCTTTTTCGTGTGATAATCGACCGGCAAAGAGCAAGTTAGGCCCTGAATGATGTAATGTTGCAGGTTCAGGGATGGGTGATTGGGGTAAGATAGCCCTGCTGTTTCCAATCGTGGAAAGCTTCGATGCAGGAACGCCCTGAGAAGCCAGACGCGTTTCCCAGGCAACTGACACAGCAGCAACTGCTGCAAATCGTTTAAGGTGCCAGATATCAAGCCGATTCCACACGGACATGCCTTTGCCCTCGCCGGTGTGGCCGTGAGATTCTGCGACTTTTGGAGTATCTCGACTGCTCCAATAGGAGAGCACGTCGCTGCGATAGTCACAGCTATGAATGACGTTTGGCCGATGGTTTGTAACCTTCTCGCGCACTATCGGCAAGGCATCCCACGACCACCACCTGGGATCTGGAATCGTGTGAGCGGCGAGACCTAACGATCGTGCACTTTCAACCAATGGATGTTCACCCATGCCACGATAAAGGCAGAGAAGGCATGGGCGCCATCCCAACTGTTGTAGACGATGGGCGTGGTCGAGCAATTGGCGTTCGATACCACCCAATCGCAAACTGGAACGCACCAATAGTACACTATGTCCTTGTTCTTCTCCCGGCACCGGCGACGTCCTTACTGAAGTATGAGTGGAACGTAATGACGTAAAGGACGTTTAGAGGTAGGCGTAGGGGTTAGGGGTAGCGTCGCTGTCGCCGTGGGTGTAACGGTAGATGTGCCTGAAGGCTTGGCGGTAGGCGTATAAGTAGCTGTGTATGTAGCAGTAGGAGTGTTTGTAGGTGGAGATGTAGGTGTAATGGTTGGTGTCTGTGTCGGTGCGGAGCTAATTTCTACTATTTTAGGGCTGGCATCGATGTATATAACCACTCTACCATTGACGGCGCCATCTCGATCTTCAGCACTGCCGTCTGCGATCCAACGTTCGGTACCCTCTTTCTCGACAACGCGCAGCCCTTGGTCAGCCTGTCCGAGTATAAACCACTGGCTACCGCTGAAACCGCCATTAATCCACAAGACGGTTTTACGAGTATTATCAACATCAAAATTATATGCTTCTATATATGACTCGTAATCTTCTCGAGCACCCACAAACTGGGCGCCTGAGAGTTCACGTGTCAAGGTCTTGTAGGCGTAATAAGGGGGTTTGGGTGACAGATCTTCGTGCATGAGTCCGTACTTGCGAACCAACCAGGATTCTTCGACTGCTTGTAACCAAATAACCGGGCTAATACCGGCCGACATCGCCCGTACATAGACCTGTATCACATATCTGGCACTCAATTCATCGCTATAAGGCAAGGCATCGGTTGCAGGTCCATCGGTTGGATAGCCCACCTCCGTGCATAAGATGGGCTTTTCAATATTGCCCAAGCGTTTGACTTCACCGCTGATGTATTTCGCTTTGCCGTAGATGTTGCTCGTATATCTATCGCCCGTGCTCCATACGTTGGCCCATGCCGGATAGTAATGGAAATTCATGATATCGAAATAGGCCGCACCGCCCGCATTTAGGACATCGTCCAGAAAATTGGGGTCAAAGGGTCCCCAGATCGGGTGTATCCACCAGTTGTCATAAGCAATGCCGCCCATCAACACATTGACGTTGGCATTGACAGCCTTCATGGCTGGATAAACATAAGACAGCATTTGCGCATAAGCTGCACCGCCCGCACCCTCTGCATGGTTGGGATGCGTCCCCCCCCAACATCCACCCAACCAGGGATAGGTTACCGGATCGGCGTTATCCGGCTCGTTGTAGAGTGACCAGTGCAAAACATTGTATGGCGCCACGCTATAGCGGGCGACGGCTGCTGCCAAAAAGGCTGCATGGTCAGATTGATACGCTTCCGTTATCGGCCCACATGCTGTCGCCGCCGCCCAACTGGGATTTCCGTTGACGGTGACGATCATCTGCAAATTATGTGCGGCGGCATCTGCCAGTATGGCATCCCATGTCGACCAGTCGTATGTGCCGGGCGTCGACTCGACATCACTCCAATGGACATGTATGTTTGCCCAGCGTGCTCCTGCCGCCACCATTTCATCGACCCCCAGTATACCGCCCCCACCGGCACGAACATAAACGCCAAAAGGGTCGGAGGGTGTCGATAGGGGCGCCGTTGCCTGCCCGGATGCTAATGTATGGCTCAGCATTCCCAGGCCGGCAAGGGCGCAAATCAAGATGAATAGAAATTTAGATCGCATGATACGCCACCACTATGTGTTGTTGATTCCTCAGCACGGTCATTTGAAAATCAAGGGAAAAAAGTGCCTCCACGCCTCGATAGTGCTCGTAGGTGTTTTTGTAGGCTGCGTTGTACTCGTCAAGCTAGGTGTAAGTGTGGGCGTGCGGCTTGGAGTTGGAGTCGAGGTACGTGTAGCAGTTGCCGTGGGTAGCGCCGTGGGTGTGGATGTGGGTGTGGGTGTGGGTGTGGGTGTGGGTGTGGGTGTGGCACTAGGTGTGTTTGTAGGCAGCGGTGTAGGTGTAGAGCTGGGAATTTTTGTGGGTGTCGACGTCGATTCACTTGTTGCTGTGGCCACGGCGGTCGGGGTAAGGGTAGGAGTCGTCGATGGAGATTGTGTGGGCGGTCCATCCGGAATAAAGGAGCGCGTGGATGACTGTGACTTGGTTGCCTCCACCGCAATTTTGGAATAAGACAATGCCAACAGTAGCAACACGAGAAGAAAAAGTAACCGTTTCAAAGTGTTTCCCTTCATTATATTTAATACCTCAGAAGATGATGCTTGGTTGAAGCGAAGGCGTTTCAATAACACTCATGACTTATCTCGCTTGATCGGCAGCAGGCAGACATGATCCCGCGCCACCAAGTACTTATATGCTGAAAACTCTGGAACACTTTTTTGCGCTATTTTTTGCCCCCGTTTACACAGGTGTGAACGAGTAAAACCCCCCTGTATACGGGGGTGCGAACAGCCGTTTTAGACTTTTCCAGAGTTTTCAGTTATATGGGGCATAGTTGGCCAAATCGCGAGACAACAGCAAAGATATCGGCAATATCAATGAGATTGTTAGCATCCTTTACCAGATCATATCGGGGATTGTACGGGGCGCTGACAAAAATGGATTGGTTGATAATGAATACGATATCATCAATATCTGTGATGCCATCCAAATTGAAGTCATAGAGCGCACAGTTTGGCAACGTACTAATATCTTCCACAATCCTGGGACTCTCATCTATATAAATGACCACCTTACCATCGACGACGCCATCACGATCTTCGGCACTGCCATCCACAAGCCATCGTTCAGTTCCATCCTTCTCGACGACCCGCAACCATCCCCCGGCATGCTCGATTGGAAACCACTGGCTACCGCTAAAACCGCCATTAATCCACAAGACGGTTTTACGAGTATTATCAACATCAAAATCATATGCTTCTATATATGACTCGTAATCTTCTCGAAAACGCACAAACTGGGCGCCTGTGAGTTCACGTGTCAAGGTCTTGTAGGCGTAATAAGGGGGTTTGGGTGACAGGTCTTCGTGCATGAGTCCGTACTTGCGATCCATCCAAGAATCTTCGACTGCTTGTAGCCAAATAACCGGATTGACAGCGGCCGACATCGCCCGTACATAGACTTGTATCACATATCTGGCACTCAATTCATCGCTATAAGGCAAGGCATCGGTTGCAGGTCCATCGCTTGGATAGCCCACCTCCGTACACAAGATGGGCTTTTCAATATCCCCCAAGCGTTTGACTTCACCGCTGATGTATTTCGCTTTGCCATAGATGTTACTCGTATATCTATCGCCAGTGCTCCATACGTAAGCCCATGCCGGATAGTAATGGAAATTCATGATATCGAAATAGGCCGCACCGCCGGCAGTTAGGACATCGTCCAGAAAATTGGGGTCAAAGGGTCCCCAGATCGGGTGTATCCACCAGTTGTCATAAGCAATGCCGCCCATCAACACATTGACGTTGGCATTGACAGCCTTCATGGCTGGATAAA
>JAAENG010000424.1 GCA_024224665.1 Chloroflexota bacterium
ATGGTCCGTTCATGAATTGCTTTCCTTCAAAGTTCCTCCGCCGCAGTGGCGGCCCCACAAGCAACGAGGGCGACCATCGCTAGAGGCTTTACGCCTCATTCAACGATGGTGTCCTACTCCCAGTTGAAGTGCAGTCCTACCCAGCACGCAGACCGGCGCGAAAAACAGTTATATCGTGCAGGGTGAAGAGGGATCGGTGGAGATGGCTAGTGGCCGGCGAACGCATCTCTTCGCTAAGCATGCGGCTGATGATATCTTGTTACGCCCCGCCGATCTCGGTTTGCCCGAACGTGAACGCCTGTATCTACCGCCACTGGCCTCTCAGCATGCGTGCTTGAATGCAGCCATCCTGGCCGGTGAAGCCGGACCTGCTGCCGACCAAGTAGCGATGACGGCTGGAACGATTCTCTTTTCGCTTGGCGCGGTAGCTGATCTCGGCAGCGGCTATGTGACGGCTCGTTCGATTCTGCAAGCTGGCAAGGCACAACGGCGGCTTGAATTGCTCAGGGGTTGAAATGTAACTGTTGGATACACTACCGATAATTGTCACGATTTGAGCATTGATCCGCTATAATGATGGCATGGTCAAAGAATTGGAAGTCAAGCTAACAGGTGTCGCCCACGGCGGCGAAGCGCTGGGCAAGGTCGGCAAGCGGGTGATATTTGTCGCTTATGCGCTGCCGGGCGAGACCGTGCGCGTCGAACTGGTAGAGGAACACAATCGCTGGCTACGGGGTAAACTGCTGGAGGTGATCGAGGCCAGCCCCGATCGCACAGAACCCTTCTGTCCCCATTTCGGTCCGGAACATTGCGGTGGCTGCCAGTGGCAACACATCAAGCGCAAAGCACAACTGGATTATAAACGACGTATTGTTAGGGATCAGTTACAACGGGTGGGACGCCTGAACAAAGCCATCGTTCGCCCGACTGTGAATCTTGTGCCCGAGCGATCGTACCGCACCCAGATGATGTTCTTGCCCTCAAGTGGCGAATCCTTGGGCCTGCGCCAACCGGATAGCTACGATGTTCATCCTATCGATCACTGCCCGATTCTACATCCCACGCTGGCCGGTTTGTATGAGGATTTCAATGTAGCCTGGGATGGGTTGCGCAGTGTTGATTTAAGCGCTGGGCTCAGCAGTGAACAGCGCCTGGTTGCTCTGCGCACGCATCGTAACCAGGTCCCCGAGATCGAAGTGGATATCCCGGTCTCTATCGTGCTGGAGAAAAACAACGGCGAGATCGTGCCTTTGATCGGCGATCCCTGGTTCTTCGAGACCATTGCCGGCCATGATTACCGTTTCACAGCCGGTACGCGTCGCCCCACCCATCCCGCCGCTCAGCAAGCTATTGTCGAAGTAGTTGCCGATTACGTGCGCCCCGGGCCCGGGCAAGTGATGATGGACGTGTACTGCGGAAACGGTCTCTTCACCTTGGGCTTTGCCGGTCGCCTCAGTCTTGTCATTGGCATCGACGAAGATGCCATTGCCATGGAGGATTGCGCCTTCAATTGCAGCCATCTCGATAACGTGATGTTACATGAAGGCCCACCCCCGAAAGTGTTGCGCAAATTGCAGGACCCCATCGAGTTGGCCGTTGTGTCACCGCCGGCGGAGGGTATGGGACATCGCGTGGCGCAGAACTTGGCCCGTATGGGCGGGCGCCGCCTGGCTTACGTGGCCCATAATCCGGCCACACTGGCACGGGATCTACCTGAACTACAACGGGCAGGCTACGCGTTTCAGGAAGCGACGCCCATCGATGTTGCTCCCCAGACATATTATGTGGCGACGGTTGCGTTGTTTACCCGCTAGTCTGAATTTGGATGCAATCCTTTAGGACCGATACAGGGAGCGCGGCTTGCGGCCCATGATCTGGAAATAGGGGTTGTTGGCACTGGCCTGAGCTTTGCAATCCGCAACGGAAAGATCGAATAACGGCACTTTGCCGTCGGTCAGATAATAGCTGCCACAGTTGCTATTCGATGAGCTTGAACCATCGAACCTGGTAGGGATGCAACGTGATCGACTGAGATATCTGCGACGGTTGGTCTTTGGCCAACAGGTCATATCCAATTCTCATCTGAGGAAGGCTATCGAAAAGAGGAGCCAACCCCAGCCTTTGCTCTCGGTCCGATACATTGACCAGACACAACACCACATCCGCTGCTTCTCTATCCGGCGAATATCCAGGGGAAATTCGGATAATGGCGAAAACGGCCGGATTAAGATCCAACACCCGCTGTTCGCCGGCTGGATGAAAGGCTGGATGTTGGCGGCGCACACGCAACATGTGCCGGTAGCCGTCGAACACCTGGCGTCTGCACCCCGCCGGATCGACTAAAGCAGCCTCTAAAGCCGGGAGAGAAAATTTCTCACGATTGAGGGAACGTGCCCGACCACTTTTTGAAGAACAGATGTGGCAGTTTCGAGTCCCGAACAAGCTGTGGATGTAGATGCCCGGTACGCCTGACAGTGAAAGCAAGATGGCCTGGGAAGCGAGAAAGCGGGGGGCATCCAACGGGTCGGGTTCAGTGGGATCGTTCAAGAAATCGAAGAGGGTGGTGTTCAGTTCGTAAACACTCTGCGAACCGTCGGCATTGGTTTTATAACTGACCTCCCCGCCATGCGCCCGCGTTTGGTCGGCCAAGGCTCGAATCTCATCACCGCTCAATATACCCTCTGCAGGGCGCACGCCGATACCGTCGTGTGAGGCGATGAAATTGAAAAAGGTAGCGCCGGCCGTAGGAGAATCCAAACTGGCCGCCCACGCCGAGAGTTTGCGGATCTCGCCACTCTGAAAGCTGTGCAGAGTCAGCGGGGCCAGTGAGAAGTTGTAGACCATCTGCGCTTCATCGCTGCCACCACCCGGCAGAGGTTCGCCGAAATAACTGATATTCTCGGCATGGGGCACATTAGTTTCGGTGATGAGGATGACGTGCGGCGCCACCTCGTCCAGTACAGCTCGCCATAGCTTCACGACGGCATGGGTCTGCGCTAGATGGAGGCACGACGTGCCCAGCTCTTTCCACAGATAGGCAATGGCATCCAGGCGAATGATCTCAGCGCCGTGCTGGACGTAATGAAGCATCACGTCGATGATCTCCAGCAAGACCTGAGGATTGGCGTAATTCAGGTCGATCTGATCCTCGCTGAAAGTTGTCCAAACATGGCGTATGCCATTCGCGGTTTCGACAGAGGTAAGCAAGGGAAGGGCGCGCGGGCGCACCACCATCGAGTAATCATCATCTGGATCGGCGGTGATGAAGTAATCTGCATAGGCCGGTTCACCCCGCCTGAATCCCTGAAACCAAGCACTTTCCTGGGAGATGTGATTGATCACTGCGTCTAGCATCAGGAGATAATCCCGCCCCAAACTCTCGATGTCCTGCCAATCCCCCAGCTCAGGATCTATCTCGAGATAATCTATAACAGAAAAACCATCGTCCGATGAATAGGGAAAGCATGGCAAGATATGAACGCCACTGAAAGCATCGCCCAGGTGCTCATCCACAAACCGTTTCAGTGTCTGTAAAGGCGCCTGATTCGGCTCGCTTATCTGGTCGCCATACGTGATGAGGATGGCGTCCTGCTCGTTCAACTGTCGAGCAGAGGATAGAGCACGCTCACATAACTGCGGATTGGTTGCTGCAAATTCGCCGAGCCGTCTCTCTAGCCGAGGCCAAACTTTACTTGCAGTTATTTCTCCGTAGAGGAGAGTGAGCAGGCTAAAAATCCGTTCTCTGGCAATCATGTGAAACAGTGATGAGACTCAGAAAGTGAAGGTTAAGCCAATGCTCATGGTGGTTGGTGAGGGGCAGGTCAGTTTGGACACTGAGGCGTCGTGACCCACCACAGTGAATCATTGTGTGGTGTAATGAAATGGTGTAAACTAACTACACTAGCCTAAGGAGTCAAACTTATGCCTACAACTACGACGAAACGGATCAACGTCACGTTTCCGGTTGATGTTCTGGACAGTCTGAGAGATCTGGCGCCGAAGCGGGAACGAAATAAATTTATAGTAGAGGCTGTACAAGCTGCGATCAGACACGAAAGTTGGGGGAAAGTGCTCACTGAATTGCGAGAAGAAGGGCCAATCTGGAAAGCGGAAGATCATCCAGAAATGCTTACCGAAGAGGATATTGATCGCCGGGTGCGGGATTTACGTGATACATCGATGTCGCGTACC
The DNA here is from genome assembly GCA_024224665.1 of Chloroflexota bacterium. Classification (GTDB taxonomy): domain Bacteria; phylum Chloroflexota; class Anaerolineae; order J102; family J102; genus PIVW01. The sequence goes on from JAAENG010000424.1 coordinate 4,192, forward strand.
TGGGATGAGATACTAGCAGAAGATGGGGACGATGTGAAAACGAGGCCACTGCCAGGAGAGAAGATCAAGAATGCACGGCAACCTACTTGACTCCAACGTTCTTATTAAACTTATTCGCCGAGAACAACGAATTGAGAATATATTCCTCGGCTGGCATGCGCAAGGAACTGAACTTTTTATATCTGTTGCCACACGCACCGAGATCATTGCTGGCATGCACCCAATCGAAGAGGAGCGTACGCTGAGATTGCTCAATAGCCTTGTCAGCCTCTCCGTGGATGATAACATCGCCGATCAAGCCGGTCGTTGGATATATCTATACCGTCGCCAGGGCATCCAGCTTGCCTTGGCGGATACGATCATCGCAGCTACCGCCTGGGCACATGGTCTGACACTGGTGACATCAAATGCCAAGCATTTTCCGATGGAAAACGTTAACGTGCTGGCTGTCAATTACTAATATCCTGCGATCTATCCTTTTACACCACCGGCGGCCAGGCCCTCAGACAAGAAGCGTTCCATGCCCAGGAATAGCAGAACGATGGGAATGGTCATGATGGTGGAGGCTGCCATAACCACATGCGGACGAGGACTGGGATCGTTAAAAATCGTGTTGATCTTGATGGGCATGGTGAACATGTCACGCTGGTTCAGAAACACCAGCGCGTACAGAAATTCGTTCCAAGCGATCATAAAAGTATAAATGCCCACCGAGACCAAGGCGGGGATGGAAAGGGGCAGAGTGATCTTCCAGATCACGGCGAAACGAGAGCAGCCGTCGATTAGGCCGGCTTGCTCGATTTCTTCTGGGATCGTGCGAAAATAGTTGGCCAGCATATAAAGGGCCACAGGTAAGGTTTGCGCCAGGTAGGTGAAGACCAGGATCGGCAGATTATCTTGCACCTCGAAGCCCAAGCTCGTCCCGATTTTACTGAGCATTGCAAACAAGGGGATGATGAGCAAGATACCAGGGAAGAGATAGATGGCCAGGATGCCATTGAGCATGATGTCCTTTCCGCCGAAACGGAGGCGGACGATAGCATAAGCGCCCAACATCGAGAGTATGACGGCAATAAGCGACGTTGGGATGGCGACCAGGAAGCTGTTGAAGATATTTTGAGCGAAATTCCAAAAGTCGAATAATTCGAGATAAGCATCCCAACGCAATTCAGAGGGGATATAAACGGGTGCTCGTGCGCCGATCTCGGCGTAGGTCTTGAAGGAGGAACTGAGCATCCAATAGAAGGGGAAGAGAATACCGACTAGGAAAAAGCTCATCACCATGAGAAAGATGAATTTCGGCCAAGTCAGCCAGCGCCCCAGATGCTCGAAGTAAGTAAGTTGTTCGTTGTCCGCAGTGGTTTTTGCCACGATTACCTCCTTCTATGCCTCTTCTGCAGTACGCATGAAGAGCGCCACATAAACGATAAGGAATATCACCAGCGTCACCAGCAAAATCATGGCAGTGGCAGCGCCTGTGCCAAAATCGAAGAGTTTGAAACTGAACTGGTAGGTGAGCACGGGCAACACATTGGTGCCAAAACCGCCGCCGGTCAGCAAAAAGATGTCATCGAATTTATTGAATGTCCAGATAAGGCGCAGCAAGAAGATCGCCCCAATCACATAGCGCAGTTCGGGAATCGTGATGTGTTTGAACTTAGCCCAATCGGAAGCCCCATCCACGTCGGCTGCTTCATAGAGTGTTCGATCAACCGCCTGTAGGCGCGCCAAGATCATGAGCATAGCAAAGGGGAAATAGCGCCAGGCCTCAAAGAAAATAACGATGAGTAATGCAAGACCGCGCTGTGCCAAATAGGCTTTGGGCAGATCGATGAGCCCTAGGCTCATGAGGATGTGGTTGACTACACCGGATGGGCGGGGATCGAGGATCCACTTCCAAACAAAGGCCACGCTGATGATAGGCGCCACATAGGAGAACAGAAAGATAGCCCGCGCCGTCCCGCGGCCGCGAAATGGCCGGTTGAGTAGAATCGCCGCAACCAACCCCAACGCTACTGTCAAAGCGGTTGATACGAAGGAATAGACAACGCTGGTGACTGCCGCACCCCAGTTATTTAGCCCCTGAAATTTGAAGGCGAAATCATTGAATACCCGCTGATAGTTCTCTAGGCCCACAAACTCCGCATTGAAGACATCGTTAAGATTGTTCAACCCTACATCGTGAAAGCTAATCCAAATGCTGAAAAAGGCAGGGAAAAGTACCAAGCTAAACACGATAAACGCTGTGGGAAGAATCAGGGCCCAGGCCAAGCGTGATTCTCTGGCGTTCATTGAGTTCCAGCGTTGTCGCCACGATGCTTTCGCCGGTTGGGTTGTCGTCATCATTCCAACTCCCATTCGGTCTGGATTGGTGAGAGGCCCAGCCCGTCTGGACCAGGCCTCTCAGGGGTAACGCGCGTATGTCAGATACACGTGTTATTGCGGACTATTACTCGGCCTGGCGTTCGGCATAAATGGCATCTACCTGCTCTTGCAGCCATTCGGCAGCCGTCTCTGGCGTCATAATGCCTTCAAGGGCAATGTTGCTGATGGCCTGCGGAATCAGTAGACGACCCTCGATGTCGCCAACCACTGCTCGCTGGGCGGAATCATAATCGGGTCGGAATAACCAGCGCTGCATGGTGTCGAAACCACCTGCGATCTGGCCCAGGGTCTCGGCGGAATAATTCGCGAAGTAGGGGCTGAGTCCTGACCAGCCCTCTACAGCGCTCTCCAGCGTTGGAACCTTACCAAATGGAGCCAGAGCTAGCACTTCGGTGTAGTTGTCGCCGGACATATAGAACTTCACCACATCTTGCGCGATTGGATCGGCGCCTTCCATGATACCCAGCGTAACCAATTGGCCGTAAGAAGCGGAGCCGTTGGGGCCTTCCATCATCGAGGCGAACCCGGTGTTACCAGGCAGGTCTTCGATCAGAATGTCGACGTTACCACCGGCTTCCAGGCCGGAGCCATCCACCAAGTCGTCCATGATGTAGGTGCTGTAGACCAATGTGCCTGCCTGATCGAGTTGATACGCTTCACGAGCGCCTCGCCAGTATTGGGGGCCAGGCGGGGCACAGCGCTGCAGACCTGCGTAAAAGGCCAGAGCTTCAACCATCTCGGGCGTATTCATGGTTACATTGCCTTCCGCGTCGAAGGGCCAGGCATTGTTAGACATAGCCACCTGTTCGAACATCTGGTGAGGATAGTTCTGGCCGGGGTCGGTACCCAAAGTGGCGCCATAGAGAAGGTTGCCGGTTCCAGGTAGCGTATCGCAAGCGGCGTTGATATCATCCCAGCTGACTGGTGGGTTCAGACCGGCATCTTCAAATAGATCGGTGCGATACCAGATCGCTTGAATCCAACCATCAAAAGGCACAGCGGCATACGTGCCCGTGGATGGATCAGTCACCATCGCCAGGGGACCCGTACGGAAGTCATCTTCACCGATGGCTTGAATGGCCGCAGTTGCAGCTTCCTGATCCAGGATACCGTCGGCAGAAAAGGTCGAAACACGCTCGATGCCCATACGCACGATGTCAGGCAGGCGGTTGGCAGCACGAGCCGTGGCGATGCGTTGGGAGATGCCCGCTTCCTCGATGGGCACAATACGCAAATCTACACCTGGATTCTCGGCCATATAGCGGTCTGCGATTGCCTCATAGACCAAGATGCGATCTTCTTCATTGTCCGAGGTCCAGAATTCAATAACGGTCATGTCCATGGGCTCGGCTGGGACTTCGACGATTTTCTCGACTTCGATAACTTGGGGGGCGCCACACGCTGCCAGCACAGTTGCCAGCATCATGACCAGCGCTACAAGCAAGAACGATTTCTTCATCATGTTTTCTCCTGAGAGTGGTGGGTGGATACGTTGAGCATTTGGAATGCGCGATACAGGCTGAGATCTCTGTTGGACAGATTGCACCTCCTTTAAGATTCGATGTCGCCGCTGGCAGGGTACGGCTGCGCGCCGCACGATCTGCGAACGACCAGCGTAGGTTGTAAGATGATCTGTTGCTGCTTCAGTTCATCGCCGCGAATGAGTTTAAGCAGCATGTCGCACACCATGGCGCCGATCTTATAGATTGGTTGGTGTACGGTGGTAAGAGGGGGATGTGCGTGTTCAGACATGGGGATATCATCGAATCCAGTGATGGCGATATCCTTGCCCACGACCAGTCCGCGATGCTGGGCAGCGCTCATGGCGCCAAAAGCCATGAGATCATTGCCGGCAATGATCGCCGTCGGCGGCTTGGCGTTGTTGAGCAGTGATTCCGTCGCCCGATATCCGCCACGCTGCGTGAGATCGCTTGTCACGATTTGGGGTGGATCCAAGTCCAGTCCGGTGCTTGCTAACCCCTCGCAAAAACCATGTAAGCGAAATTGCGTGAGCATGAGTTCGGGCGGTGGGGCGATGAAGGCGAAGCGGCGGTGTCGCAGGCCCATCAGGTGCTCGACCAACAGCCGTGTGCCCAAAGCACTATCCTCGTCTACCAGTGGGAAATCCAACTCGCCCTCTGTGCGGCCAAACACCACGAAAGGGATTGTAGAGTTGCGCAAATATTCGATGCGGGGATCAATCCGCCGTGTGCGCACTACCACCAGCCCATCTACCCGCCTCCCCTGAACTTTACGGCGATACACATCCAATTCGCCATCTCCGGGTGCCTGGGTAGACACGAGTAAGTCATAGCCATGTTCTGCCGCCTTGTTACCCACACCCGCTAAAAACTCGCTGAAAAAGGGATCGGAAAAGCGAGGACCAAAGGTGGGCAAAACCAGGCCGATGATATCTGTACGCCGTTTCTGCAAACTTTGTGCCACACGGTTCGGTGTGTACCCCATCTCATCCGCTACCCGACGTACAAGCTCCTTAGTGCTGAGACTGACATCGTCCTTATCAGCCAGCGCGCGCGAAACGGTGGTAATCGATTTTCCCGTTTGTTGGGCAATGTCTTTGATCGTAACGGACATGACGCCATCGCCTGATAGTTTGTTCAGACAGCACAATATATGAATCAAAACGTTTTGGTTCGTACTGCTAGTGTATTCCAAAACGTTTTGGTTGTCAATTCAAGTGCCTACGAGGTGTGTGCGTCAAGATTTCAGATAGACAATTATGCCCCAGCCGGATCGACAAATCCGGCGGTCTCAAACGGCAGATCTGTCGATCTGTCTGGAGCGATAGACCCAGAATCCAAAAAAAACTGGCGCACACCCGCCTAGGGGGTCTGTGTGCCTGATTGGGCTCAAGGTAATATTTTGTTCGTTACGCTGACGTTTTTTCGCGGTTCTCGCAAGGGGTCGCCCTGACCATATAGCGCTGGTCACAGCCATGTCCTTTACACCGTAACCACCTGCAGACTGTTTCCCGACACTAGGAATATCCTTGATCACGGCAAGAATTTTGGAAAAAACGCTCATTAGTGCTATAATCACCCACTGGGCCATAGTCTGTGCCCACCAGATAGGGTGTTCATCCATTCCAGCTGGGGCATTCGTCAAGGTATTCCAGCGGTGCTCCGGCCTCAAACAAAGGAGAAATCCTAAGTGACTCTTAGTGCTGTCCAGAAGCAGGCGATTATCGAGGAATACCACCTACACACAAGTGATACAGGCTCCCCTGAAGTGCAGGTGGCCCTTCTGACCACACGTATCAATCAACTCATCGACCATCTCAAAACCCATAAGCACGACGAGCATTCTCGCCGTGGGTTGCTGAAATTGGTCGGCTCGCGACGGCGACATCTCGCCTACCTTAAGCGCAAAGATGCGCAACGTTACCAAGAACTCATTCAGAGGCTTGGCTTACGCAAGTAGTTGACATTCAGCCAGTTCGGACGAGTAGATGGGAACCTATTCACCCATCTGCTCGTTTCATATCTGGCTGATCTCATCCCGCTAGGGATGACTGACAACTAAATAGACCTAACCACTCAACTCACCACCAATCGCTCACCCGAAAGCCGCAATCCATCCGCAGTGCAGGGTGCAGGAATTGGAAAGTGCGCCTCACGTGTAAAATCGAACCTCTTGAGGCTCAGTTCCCAGTCCCTGACCTTGCTGAATCCTGAATTAGTGCTGATCAGCACCTGGTGATTGCTTCTGGTATGGGTGTGTCCAAATCAAGGAGTATCATGACTTACCAGCAAACACACCGCTTCGAGACAATCGTAGGCGGTCAACCGATGTTGTTCGAAACCGGCGACCTGGCCAGACTGGCCGGCGGCGCCGTAACCATTTCTGTCGGTGGCGTCGTCCTCTTGGCCACCGCCACCACTTCTAAATCACCCCGTGAGGGCATCGATTTCTTCCCACTTAGTGTGGATCTTGAGGAACGTATGTATGCCGTAGGTCGGGTACCTGGCGGCTTCTTCCGCCGGGAAGGGCGCCCTTCTACACAGGCAATTCTCACCGCCCGTCTCATAGATCGCCCTCTTCGACCACTCTTCCCCAAAGGTTACCGCAACGACGTCCAGGTGATCTGTACCGCCCTCAGCGCCGATGAAGAGAATCATCTGGATATCCTGGCAATCAACGCCGCATCTGCCGCACTGACCATCTCCAATATCCCCTTCGATGGTCCCATCGGCGCGGTACGCGTGGGCTATATCGACGGCGAATTCGTCATCAATCCCACCTTTGCCGACATGGAGAACAGCTTGCTTGACCTGCGCCTGGCAGGTACGTCCGATGGTATTCTCATGGTCGAATCGAGCGCCCAGGAATTGCCCGAAAGCGTTATGTTACAAGCGCTACAAATCGGCCACGAAGCTATGCAACCGATTATCGAACTACAAGAACGCATGCGGGCCGAACTGGGGAAAGAGAAGATCGAAGTAGTGGTTGTGGCGCCCTCTGCCGAAGCCGTTGAAGCCGTGACGGCACTCGCGGCCGATCGTATCGCTGGTGTAGCGGCTGAGAGCATGGATAAAGAGCAACGTAGCGCCGCGCTCGATGAAATCCGCACCGAGGTACTTGAAACGCTCGAGGAACAATACGAAGTTTGGGAAATAAAGGCTGTATTTGGCGACCTGTTTAAGAATGCCATTCGCAACCGCATCCTCGACAGTGGCATCCGCCCAGATGGCCGCGATACCAGTACGATTCGCCCCATCTCCTGCGATGTGGCCGTGTTGCCGCGCACCCATGGCACCGGCCTCTTTACCCGTGGCGAGACCCAGGTGCTGACCATCGCCACCTTGGGAACCCCGCGCGATGCCCAGACCCTTGATAACCTCTCACCCGAGGAAAGCAAACGCTACATGCACCATTACAATTTCCCTGCCTTCTCGACCGGTGAAACCTGGCCCAACCGTGGTCCCAAACGCCGCGAGATCGGCCATGGCGCCCTGGCTGAGCGAGCGCTGGTTCCCGTGCTCCCCGATCAAGCTGAATTCCCCTACACCTTGCGCCTGGTTTCTGAATGCCTCGCCTCCAATGGTTCGACCTCTATGGCATCGGTCTGTGGCAGCACCCTGGCATTGATGGACGCGGGCGTTCCCATCACTTCGCCCGTAGCCGGTATCGCCATGGGCCTGATCAGTGAGGGTGATGTGACCCAACCTGACAGCCGCTACGTAGTGCTTTCAGACATTCAGGGCATGGAAGATCATCTCGGCGATATGGACTTCAAAGTTGCCGGCACCAAAGATGGTGTTACCGCCTTGCAGATGGATATCAAGATCAAAGGCTTGAGCTACGATCTTCTGGGAAATGCGCTAACCCAGGCGAAAGATGGCCGTATGCATATCCTGGGCAAAATGATAGCTGCCATCGATACGCCGCGTGAGTCTTTATCCGACTACGCTCCTCGCATCATCACTACCCAGATCGATCCCGAAAAGATCGGAAAGATCATCGGCCCGGGCGGCAAAACCATTCGCCGAATTCAGACAGACTACGATGTGAAGATCGATATCGAAGAAGATGGCACCGTCTTTGTTGCCGGTGGCGCCAGCGCCGAGAAAGCGTTGGAAGAAATCGATCTGATGACGCGCGAAGCTGTAGTCGGCCAGATTTATACCGGTACAGTCAATCGGGTCGAGGCCTATGGCGCCTTTGTCGAGATCCTGCCCGGCACCGACGGCATGGTTCACATCTCGCAGTTGGCCGATTATCGTGTGAACAGTGTTGAAGATGTGGTCAAGGTCGGTGACGAGATCATGGTGATGGTGATCGACATCGATGGCGCTACACGCAAGATCAGGCTCAGCCGCCAGGCTGTACTCGAAGGCTGGACAGCCGAAGAAGCCATGGCGCGTGATCGACGCCCCTCCGGTGGTGGACGCCGTGGTGGTGGAAACCGTGACCGCGATAATCAATCACGCCGCCGCGATAATCGCCGCTAAAGGTCGAGGACAGGTAACTGACTGACTTGCTCTGCAAAATGATGGCTAATATCCGCAAATTATTGATTCTCAGCCCCAGGTATAGCGGATGTAAGGCTGTCGCTACGAACGTCATCTGCAAACCATGAACGAATTCGAACCGGGTATCGAGCATCTGGGTGAACCGGGTCCCTCATCCGAGGTGTCCGGCGATACCGAGACTCGATCTACATTCGATATAATGACGGATGGCCCTCTGGTGGTAGAAACACCCACCAGAGGGCAGGCTATTGGGTCGGGTGTGCGCGAGATCCTGGTGACGATTGTGCCGGCCCTGCTGATCGCTCTGCTGATACAGCTTTTTGTTGCTCAGGCGACGCGTGTCGAGAGCTACAGCATGGAACCAACCCTATTCGAAGAGAACCGGCTGATCATCGACAAGATCTCTTACCGTCTGCGTTTACCCGAAAGAGGCGAGATCGTCGTCCTCAATGCACCCGATGGAGGCGACATTCCCCTGATCAAACGCGTTGTTGGCCTGCCGGGAGAGACGATATCGATTCGTAACAGCCAGGTTTTTATCGATGACAATCCATTGGTCGAATCCTACTTACAGACGGTAACGCATGGCGAATTGCCACCAACGATTATCCCTGAAACGCACATCTTTGTTTTGGGCGATAACCGGGATCACTCTCGAGATTCTCGTTCATTTGGCGCAGTAGCCCTCGATGAATTGATCGGCCGGGCGTGGTTCCGTTACTGGCCTGTAGAGAAGATCGGATTCTTTCAATCTGTGCAATAAGGCATTTTCGGAAAATAAATAGGCATCCGATCCGAAAATGCCTCCAGCGACTTCCGAAAAAAGATAAAATCTCCCTCAATTATTTTCGGAAGTCGCCTAACCGCAACCTTTTTGGGATAGCCAGCGTTATAGCAACGCAGGCTATTTTGATTTGCGACCAAAAACCTGTATCCTAACGTCGTTGACAACACCTTATTATGACACATTCAACGCAATCACGGCGGACGCTTCCGCCCGACGCCCGCATTATCCACCCCGACCAACAGCCTCAGCGCTACGACGGTGCTATGGCTGCCCAGCTTCCGCGTCCTCTCGCTCCGGTGCGCCCGGTGTCCTCTGGTCCCACTATGGGACAGACTCTACGAGAGTTAGTCGAGACGATTTTGCCGGCGGTTCTTATCGCTTTGCTTATCCATCTCTTTTTGGCTCAAGCAACGCGTGTCGAGGGCTATAGCATGGAACCCACCTTGTTTGGGCATCAGCGCTTGGTAATCGAGAAACTATCCTACCGCTTCCACTCTCCAGAGCGTGGTGATATCGTCGTTCTTCGCGCCCCCGGCTATGGTCAAGAGATGTTGATTAAGCGGGTTATTGGCTTGCCGGGTGATCAGATACGCGTGCAAGATGGTGAAGTGTATGTCAACAATGTATCCTTGGATGAGCCTTACCTGAAAAGCTCGACGCGGGGGCAGGTTTCACAGACGCTGGTCCCCGAAGACTCTGTTTTCGTCATGGGAGACAATCGCAACAACTCCAATGATTCTCGGGCATTTGGCCCAGTGCTCTTTGAAGATATTGTAGGACGAGCTTGGGTTCGCTACTGGCCTGTCACCGATGTCGGTATGGTTGACTGACCGTTAGGGCGTCGGAGATAGATTCAGCAATTCGGTAATTCGTTGGGAATCGAATATGGATACCCGTTGGTCATCCACCACTAAACTCATCATACTGATTATCGTCCTGGTTTTTTCAGCCGCCGTGCTGGTCAGGCTGGAACAGGCGATTCTGCCTTTATTGCTGGCGTTTGTCCTGGCATACCTGCTGAAACCAGCGGCAGATTGGCTTATGAGACGAACGGGATGGCCGCGTGGATTTGCCATCATCGTCATTTACCTGATTATCCTTTTTTTGTTGATTTTGATGCCATTGGCAGTGACGCCAAGTGTGATATCAGTCATCTCTAGCATCAACATCGATTTCGAGTCCCTAAACCCCCTTTTAGAGTCGCTCGATTCTGATATCCCGGTACTCGGTCCTATTGTCCTAAATCTGGGCGAGGTGTTGCAACAATCCCTTCAAGGGCTCCAATCCTTTGTTACACCATTTGCCTCGGGCGCTGTTCAGGTCGTGGCCGGTGTTGCCACCAGTCTTTTTTGGGTCGTGTTTGTCTTTGTGGTGGTGTTCTGGCTGATCAAGGATAGCTACAAACTCGAGGGTTGGATCGTCAGCCACATCCCGCCTGCCTATCAAGGAGAGATATCGCTTCTCTTGTCCGAACTGGGTATGATTTGGGGGAGTTTCTTCAGGGGTGAGCTTGTGTTGGCTATCACGGTAGGGTTTATGGTTTGGATCAGCATGGCTGTTCTAGGTATCAATAATGCCCTTCTGCTTGCAATCATCTCTGGGTTAATGGAGTTCATACCCACGATTGGGCCGATTATCGCCGCGATTCCTGCCATCTTGATCGCCTGGTTTACGGGGTCTAGTTGGCTGCCGCTCAGTCATTTTGTTGTCGTACTACTCGTCATTCTTGTTTATACTTTTATTTTTCAGCTCGAGCAACTCTATCTGTTACCGCGCATCGTAGGCAGGCGGGTGCGGTTACACCCTGGTGTTGTGTTCGTAGGAACCATTATCGCGGCAGTCGAGTTCGGCGTCTTAGGTGTGTTATTGGCGGCGCCGGTCATCGCCTCGGTACGCCTTTTTGGCAATTATGTCTACCGCAAAATGCTCGATCTCGAACCCTTCTCAACCCTGCCAGGCTCAGATCCTGTTGCCATCGAATGGCGAGGTATGATACGAGGCCAACCGATCGCCGCCATCTTCTTCGATCTCGACGGTACGATCATCGATACCGACGATGATATGATCGAGCATGTCGCCGATAACATGGGTCTTTTGCGAAGGATTTTCCCCGGACGCAATCCGCGCCCCTTTCTCCGCCATCTACTAATGCTGGGCGAAGGGCCTATCAATCGGGTCCTAACAACATTTGACCGCTTGGATATCGATGATGATCTATTTCGGTTGAACGACTGGATAAGGCGGGCATTGGGATTGAGTCGTTCTGACGCGATGACCCTGATTCCCGGGGTCGTGTCGACTTTAGATGAACTCAAGAAGTCTTACCGGCTGGCTGTTGTAACGACACGGGGGCGCACAGTTGTTGACCGTTTCTTGGCAGATAGTGCTTTAGAGCACATGTTCGAAGTTGTAATTACACGTGATGATGTCCGACGCTTGAAACCCCATCCCGAGCCTGTATTGCGGGCGGTAGAATTGATGGGATTGGAGGCGGAACAGTGTGTCATGGTTGGTGATACCAGTGCCGATGTCCTGGCGGCGCGAGCGGCAGAAGTGCATGTCATAGCCGTTCTAAGTGGGTTTGGCCAGACCCAGGATTTAGAAGATGCTGACGTAATTCTCGAAACGACATCGGAACTGACCGACTGGCTGTAGCTCTTTTCGCCTACTACAAACCAACGGGTTCCTTCTGCGGCGATGAACTAACCCACATGCACACCGAGCCACACGTTATCGATCAACCTCGCTCGGCCAACCTGTACTGCTATAGACACCAGCACCGGCGCCGAAATCTGGCCTTCGATCTCGTGTAGAGTTTCCAGATCGGCGATGCTCACGTACTCTGGATGTGCCACAGGCTCTGCCGCCAGTTTGTCTGTTATCAGGGCGCGCAACTTGGAGGCGTCACGTTCGCCCGCCTTGTAAGTAGTGCCGGCGGTGGTCAACGCTTCAAATAGCACAGCCGCTCGCTCCCTTTCGTTTGCTGTTAGGTAACTATTGCGAGAACTCATAGCCAGACCATGGCCTTCACGAATCGTCGGGCAGATCACCAGGTCGATATTAAAATGTAGGTCGGATATAAGACGCCGTAAGAGAATCGCTTGCTGGGCATCTTTTTGTCCGAAGTACGCTCGGGATGGGCGTGTAAGATTGAAGAGTTTGGCAACAATGGTGGCGACACCACGGAAATGGCCGGGACGCCGAGCACCCTCGAGTACCCCAGATAACTCGGCCAACTCGATCCAGGTTTGATATCCGCTGGGATATAATTCATCCGGCGAAGGCACAAAAACCATGTCGACACCTTCGGCGCGCAGCAGGTCCAGGTCTCGGGACAGATCGCGCGGGTAGCTGTCTAGATCTTCCTCCGGCCCGAACTGGCTGGGGTTGACGAAAATCGTGACAATTGCGATCTTGTTTTCTGCCCGGGCGCGCCGAACCAAAGAGAGATGCCCTTCGTGTAGATATCCCATGGTGGGCGCCAGTCCGATGGTGTCGGCCAGATCGCTGCGAGTGCTAAACATCTCGCTTGTGGTGGTGATAACTTTCATTGTATTAGTAACTTTACCTATTCTGCCAATGCGGGGCGTAACGCACTCGGGTTTAGTTGATCTACACTGATTTTAGACTGACTGTAGTGATCCTGATTTTCAGAGTTCGTTGTACCCTGAGCTGCAAGCGCCGGCATCGGCGCATACAGTGCCGCCAGGTCGGTAGAGAGATGGGGGGCGTGTTCTGAAGTAGGAAACTCGTGGGCTCGAACATCATCGCAATACTGGCCGACCGCCTCCTGAATAGCGTGGCCCAGTTCGGCATAACGTCGGGCGTGTTTCGGCTGGAAAGACTCGAAAAGGCCGAGGATATCATGCAGCACCTGCACCTGGCCATCGCAATAAGGTCCGGCTCCAATACCAATGGTGGGGATCGATAGTTCGGCTGTCAACACCGCCGCCAGTTCCGCGGGGATAAGTTCCAGCACGATGGCAAAGGCCCCGGCCTCAGCGAGTGAATGTGCATCGACCCGCAGTTTTTCCGCCTCCCCACTCGTTCGTCCCTGGGCGCGCCAGCCACCTAACTGATTCACACTCTGTGGTGTCAGACCGATATGGCCCATGACGGGGATACCCACTTGCACGATTCGGCGTACGGTCTCTGCCATGTGGGCGCCACCCTCCAGCTTCACGGCCTGTGCTCCGGTTTCTTGCATAACCCGGCCAGCGTTTTCCAGCGCCTGTTGAACCGATATCTGGTAAGTCATGAAAGGAAGATCGGCTACGATGAAGGTGTCTGGAGCACCGCGCACAACCGCGCGCGTGTGGTAAATCATCTCCTCCAGCGTGACAGGCAATGTGGTCTTATGGCCCTGGATGACCATGCCCAGACTGTCACCAACGAGCAGCATATCGACACCCGCTCTGGCGGAGAGCTGCGCAGAGATATAGTCATAGGCAGTGAGCATAACGATGGGCTCACCCTGCTCCTTCTTTTGTTGGATATGGCGAATGGTGGTTTTCATGGTTGACTCCTAACGAAGTCAGAGGATTGGGAACAAAAATGAGCGTTCGCATCATCTGACGTCATGGATGAGAAGCTATCAGACATTGCTTCAAGTGTCTGGTCTGATAGCTTGTTTTGAGCCGCAGAAATGGGTACTGTGGCACGCCCTAGCCGGTTGTAGAGATCTAGAGCATCCTGGTTTTGGCCGGCGAGATGCCGCTGATGTGCACGAATCGTTCCGAGATCACCACGGCTGATCGGTCCGGTAAGTGCGTAGGGCAGACCTGGTGAGGCCAGGTTTGTGATAGCCCCCTGCGTCAAGGGTAACAACGCCTGCACAGCCTGGTCAGACGAAATGCCCAGGTCAACGAAAATGTCGACTGCCTGCGCAAAACAGGTGACCATATAGTTACTTGCATACACCGCGGCCGCATGATAGAGGGCTTTATCAGCATCTGGAATTATCAGAGGCCTACCATCAAGGGCAACAACCAGGTCATGCAGGACGGGGAGCAGATCTGGATGGCCACTGATGCCGAAATAAGTACCGGGTAAAGAACGGATCGCGGTTTCGGCATCAGTCAAGGCTTGCAACGGATGCATCGTGCCCGTGAAGGCGCCTGCTTTGGCGGCATGTTGCAGCACATCTGTACCGTGCAATCCCGAATGGTGGACTACACCCGACCCCGCTTGCCAGTACCCGGCCCCCGTACTGTCGATTTCTGCGATGATGTCATCCGGCACGGCGATCAGGATGAGATCGGCGCTTCGAGCTAAACTGCGAACGTCCGGCAGGATAGCGGCGTCGGTTTCTGTCCGGATAGCCTGGCCGCGTTCGGGAGATCGTGTGTAGATCGCTTTGATCGTATAGCCGGCACGATAGGCGCTCAGAGCAAGTGTGTTACCCACACGCCCGGCGCCGATGACGGCTAGAGTGGGAAGAGAGCGGCTGTTTCGAGCCCCTGAAGATGTTTCATGCATGGAAAGTGGTGTGCGCTGATTGTGCTATTTCGGATAGTCAATGTGATTTCGACAAAAAAAACCACAGGCGCGCAGACCCGTGGTTTGGTGGTAATGTACATATTCGCCGTCTCGGTCTGCAGAGATCCGAGCGAACTGATTGCATTTGAGTTTAGAATAGCTTGCTGCCGGTTAAGGTCAGCGGCAATTACAATATAGCAGATACCAATGCGGATTTCAAGTAGGGAAGCTGACAGCCAACTACTCCAATTTGGGTCGACTTGAGAGAACAACGCATGCGAGTCAAGCCGATTTAGATCACACATACCCATCGGGCACACCTTATCCAACGCTGCATGCGTTGCCTCGGTTCATAGTAGCGATTGCTAGCTGATAGCGAACGGGTTTTGTAATATTATGCAAAGTTATGATATTATGCCGCCATGTTTGAGCAGTTAGAGTTGAAAGGAGTCGTCTTGCGGAGGAGCGTATGCAGGAGCAAGTAACAGCTTATCTTGAGTACCTGGAAGTCGAGCGCGGCTATTCTCAGAATACGGTATCGGCTTACAGAAATGACCTGGGACAGTTCCAGACCCACCTGGAATCACTGGATCCGGCCACCCGTCCCCGTGGTTGGGGCAATGTCACTCGCGATCACATCGTCGGCTACATGCTAGAGATGAAGGAGCGCGAATACGCCTCGAGCACAGTGGCGCGCAAAGTGGCCGCGGTTAAATCTTTCTTTGGCTATTTAGTCGACGAAGGTTACTTGCGAAAGAATCCCGCAAATGAGCTTGAATCTCCAAAAGTGGAGAAACATCTACCTTCGGCCATTGCTCCTGACGAAATCGAACGATTGTTGGCGGCCCCTGAAGGGGATACACCAACTGCCTATCGAGACAGAGCCTTGCTGGAGATGCTATATGCAACCGGCTTACGTGTTAGTGAGTTGGTTTCACTTGATGTAGCTGACGTCAATCTGCAGGCAGGCACAGCGCGCTGTATGGGCAAAGGGAGCAAAGAGCGTGTACTTCCTATCTACGATCATGCACTTGTCGTCGTTGACGCCTATATAACCAAGGGACGTCTGGGGTTAGTCCACAACAATCCTGAAGAACCAGCCTTATTCCTCAACCGGCGCGGCCAGAGGCTGACGCGGCAAGGGCTGTGGTTGATCATCAAACGCTATGTCGAGAAGGTGGATATCCAGGGCAATGTCACACCTCATACCTTACGTCACTCCTTTGCCACTCACATGTTGCGAGGTGGAGCCGGACTGCGAGAGGTGCAACAAATGCTGGGGCACGCCAACATCTCTACCACCCAAGTATACACCCAAGTAACCAACGAACATCTGCGCGAAGTTTACGACGATTCACACCCACGCGCTTAATCCTACCATATGGGGTAGCTTCAAGTCGCTGTCAATGGACTGAACGCTACCCTTTTTGATGAAATAGACTGCCAGTGAACCAACAGTTTTCTCGCCAAGATTATAATGATTCTGCCGCCGCCATCGGGCAACAGACCAGACATCTTCCCAAGGTGGCGTTAGTATTGGGGTCGGGTTTCAGCGACCTGGCCGATGCCATCGAAGACGCCGACATCCTGCCTTACGAAACTATCCCCAATTTTCCGCATTCCTCTGTGGAGGGTCATCAGGGTCGACTTGTGGTTGGGAGCCTGGAGGGCCAATCTGTGTTGGCCATGCAGGGGCGGGTGCACTTCTACGAGGGGTCGAGACTCGAGCAAATTACCTTCCCCATTCGCGCCATGCGGGTATTGGGTATTGAGACCCTTATTCTCAGTAATGCCGCCGGGGGACTCAATCCAGCTTTCCAGCCAGGGGAACTGATGCTGATCGAAGATCAGATCAATCTTTTGGGCATGGTCGGAAACAATCCCCTCATAGGACCCAATGACCCCGACTGGGGTCCACGATTCCCTGATATGTCGGCTTTATATGATCGGGGCTTGCGTAAGTTGGCACTCTCTGTTGCGACTGAAATGGATATGGTACTGCATCGTGGCGTCTACGTTGGCCTCTCTGGGCCGGCATTTGAAACCCCCGCCGAGGTACGATTTCTACGGTTGCTGGGTGGGGATGCTACGGGGATGAGCACGACCAACGAGGCTCTGGTTGCGCGCCATTGTGGTATGCGTGTTCTGGGCTTTTCCGGGATATCCAATAGCGCCATCGATACCGTCGATAGTGACCGTGAGACGACGTATGAAGAGGTCTTGGAAGCGGGTAAACTCCTTGTGCCCCGGTTGACAGCGCTGTTGCGGGGTATACTGGTTCGTTGGGACGACGTGACGTGACAGTTTTTTTACAGTTTATAGCCGATAACAGCCAATACGTTTATGCATTGGCCGGTCTGGTGGCGCTATTCTACTTGCGTCGCGCTATCGTTGCGCGACGTGAACGCCGGTCAGCGATCTTCCCCTTAGAGCGAGAAGTGGCGATGGGGCGCATTTATCGGACATTTGGTGTTGCAGTGCTTTTGTTGATCATTATCGCCAGCACTTGGGCTGCCGGGAATCTTCTGTTACCACAATTAGCAAAAATAGAGGGGATCACGATGCCTCAGCCTGATGATATTCTTGTCCTGATCGATACGCCCACACCAACATTGCCGGCTCCTACAGCGACACCGACGGCGACACCAACTGTGAGAGCTCGTCCGACGCGTATACCACCCACCGTACAGGTCTCGAAACCGACCCCGGCAGTGATCCCACCCTTCTGCCCGATCCCGGGCGTAGACATTTCCAGCCCAGGTGATGGGCAGGCAGTGGCAGGGCAAGTTGCCGTCATCGGCACAGCGAACATCGAGGGATATCAGTTTTATAAACTGGAGTGGGCTGCAGACGCAAATCCCGGTGTCTGGAACTGGTTTGCCGGTGGCGAGCATCCTGCAGTTGGCGCTGTTTTGGGCACGTTCTCTGCCGATTTGCCATCGGGCCGGTATTCAATTCGACTGGTTGTGGTCGATATCACAGGTAATTACCCCGAACCTTGCATCGTCCACGTAAACGTGCCCTGATCCCATGGCTCCACGAGTCGTTCGCCAGATATTTGGGGTGATAACGTTGTTGATTCTGCTGAGTTCGGTGTCGGTGTGGGCTGATGAGGAGGATGTGACGTGGGGTGCGATGGGCGGCCCGGTTGCATTTGTCACGCATGTTGCAGCTGATGCGGAGTCGCCAGATTTTGTAATGATATTTTTAGCATTGGCTGTGCAACGCAACAATGATCGCACACAAACTAGCTCGGGCAGTTTGCAGCGCAGTTGGTCCCCTTATTTTAGCATGGATGGTGGCGCCACTTGGCAACCTGCCAGCAACGACCTGGCTCATGTAGAGCCGACCGTACTCGAAATCACTAAAGGCGAAGTAAACAACACCATCTGGGTTGGAACCAGCGCTCATGGGCTGTGGCGGAGCGAAAACAATGGTCGAACCTGGCGTCCTGTCCCTATAAGTGTTTTGGACAACCAGCGGATTGTAGCGCTTACCATGGATGTTCGTGGCCGTTTGCATTTGCTCACACTTGAGAACGCATCATTTCCGAGTTCGTACCTCTATACCAGTACAGATAATGGTTACAATTGGAGCCATCGCATCGTCCAAAGCTACACGAGCAACCCCGCCACGCTGGTAACAGACCTGATTGCAGATCCCTTTGACGTGAATCAGTTCTACGCGCCCACTTTTGGAGGGTTACTGGTGACTGAAGACGCCGGGTTTACCTGGCAACAGTCATCTATCACTTTGCCTGAATCTGTCTTTGCCGGTAAAGAAACCGTATTGGCCGTAGATCCAACTCAGCGGGGGCGTCTGTACTTGCTGATGCGTAGCACGACAGCCGAGGAAGGTGAACTGCTAACTGTGTATCGTTCCTTGGACAGCGCCCAAACCTGGGAGACACTTTCTGCCGAATTCACGTTCCCCTCAAGCAGCAACCGCAGCGCCAGTCTGCGCCCACTAAAATTGCAGCAGGACCCACTCAACCGACGTCAATTGTTTCTTGCCACGAGCAACGGTTTATGGTTGTCGAACGATTCCGGGCTGACTTGGCGCCTCGCCGGCACGGCACTATCAGGCGTCTCTATGAGTGATTTTGTTATCAGTTCTCGACAGCGCGGGCGATGGATCACAGCCGGTGCAGGCGGGATGTGGCAGACTGCAAATGGGGGGAGCCAATGGCGGTCGCTTGCGAATGGCCTGCCTCCTGCCAGCAACGTCAGTGATCTCGCCGTCACTGCAGGTACAGGTAATACGCTCTTGGCGTTGAGCGGTGGTGACATGCCTATCGATTCTGGGCGCCATCCCGTGTGGCGCAGTGACGATGGTGGGCAAACCTGGTTTCCCGTTATGCGCGGGCTCGAGGATATCAATTTGCTTGATCTGGTCCCCCATCCCTTGGATGCAAATGTCATCTACGGGCGCAGCGCCACGGGTGTCGCCCGTACCGACGATAAGGGGCGTTCATGGCAATACTTCCCCCTATCATTTAACCCAACAAGTCTGGTAGTCGGGCAGCAAGATCATGTATTCGCCGGCAGTCGTGAGGGTGTGTGGCGATCAACCAACAAGGGTGGTTCTTGGAAGCCGACATCCCTCGAAGATCCCATTCAGGCCCTGGCAGTGGCAGCAAATGGGGATGTGTTGGCGATTGCTACTTCTGATACAGGTATTGGACAGGTGTGGCGGTCCGAAGACGCCGGTCTAGCATGGTATGCACAAGGTGTCATCCCTGAAGGGGATGTCAATCTTTTTGTTGCGCATCCCAGATCGAGTAATGTTGTTGCGCTTACCTTGCAATGGGCAGGGCTTTATGTCTCTAACGATGGCGGCCAAACATGGGCGCGTCGTGATACCGGTATTCCTTCCGGTACACGGTGGCAGGGGGCCATCCCTCAGACGCCTGACGGTCCAAACCTCATCGATCTATTTATCGATCCCACAGACCCCTCTGCATGGTGGGCGAGTAGAGATGGTGGGGGTATCTATCGTAGTACGGATTCCGGCCAAAGCTGGACCGACGCCAGCGCCGATCTGGGCGATCATTTGATCCAGCGCTTCGCCCGTAGCAAAGATCGGCTGATCGCCGGATCCAGCAATCTCGGCTTGCTCGAACGTATGCCCATTGCTAACTCGCAAGAGCCACCTGCCGAAGTCGATGTTCGCATAGAGATCCTTTGGCCACATGACTTTGCTTCCGTCGATCGTGCGGAAAAGGCCAATATGGGTCTTCGTGTCTACAAAGCTCGTAACCAGGAACCCCCACCTTGTGCCTGGACCCCTACCGTTGAGGTATGGATTGCACGTGATGCCGAGCCGTTGCGACGTCTTGGCCCTGCCGAACAACGCTCTGTTGAAGAGCATCCCTTTCCTTTTTGGGAGTCAAACGACATCGACGTGACATGGGCCAACGATGCCGATCACAAATTGATTTTTTTGGCACGTGTCTCTCCCACTTTGGCACAGAGCCAGTCCAGCCCCTGGATTCATGCTGCCGACGCTCGTACCTACCTGCCGGAACCCCCTCAGCCCACTGATATAACTTCGACAAAGCCTGAAGCTATCGATGCCCTGATCCGTGTCGTATGGCCACATGATCAACGAGGTCGTTTCGAGACTCCCGATCGGGCGAATCTGGTGAATATCAGCGCGGTTCTGGTAGCTCAAGATACCTTGTTGGCCTTGGCGCCAGACTATCTCCCTGAGCGCGTCTGGCTGATCGGATCACTAGACAATCAGGTGGGACGACGTCTGGCCGTTGGGGAACCACAGGTCATCCGCTCGGGAAACGTCGAATACACCACATTCGAATTCAATGATATCGATGTCAGCCTGGCCCGAGACGCTAAACATCATTGGACATTTTGGCTGGAAGTACCCGAGATGAAGGCGTCAACCAATGTTTGGGTCCATGGCATCGATAGCCGCACTCATGCGCCCGAACTGCTAGAGCCAATTGTCGGTTGCCGACCTTGAGTTATGACACCTAGTTCATTGCTTCTCTCCGGCGCTGTTATTTTGACCGCCTTGCTTGCGATCGTCTGGTGGCTCCGTCACAGCCTGCGAGGACTTGACCGGGTGATTGCAGCCATTCCCCTGGCGTTTGCGATCAGCTATCTTTCCAGTTTTTTGTTTCGAGCGCCTGACTACCAGGCTGGCTGTGAAGGTATCTGCCCAGGCTGGTGGGGTTATCCTCTTGCCACGCACGTGAATGATGGCATCGGTACCCCCAAATTCGCTCCTGCTGGATTTATTTTGAATGCGGGAATCTATTACACTGCAATTTTGGTATTTAGTGCTATCATTGTGTTGCTGGCCGAATGGTTGCACTGGAGTGAACGGCGCCGACGTTGGCGCATCGGTTTTGTGCTTGCTGCCGTACTCGTGCCCCTGGCCCTATTACCAACGTTTGCGCCGGCCCGCCAACCTCAACTCAGCGGCACGTATCAACGCCTTGCCATCAATGCCGAAAGAGCCTGGCGTTGGCAATTGCAATCCAATCGATTTAGTGATCGCCGTCTGGTAGTCGAAGATGTTCGTCTTCATCCTAACGGAGAACTACACCGCATCTGCTTCCGAGCTTATACCTGGTTCTACCTACCTCATGATAAAATCTATGTGGATCTGGAACCGACCGGCGTTCGTGCAGCCGGTGGAGGCGTGATCCCTCTCTCCGAATCATGCTGGGTCCAGCCCTGAGTATTCAGAACGCATCCCATTTACAATCAGGTAACCACTTTCCTCCTAATCTCATGACATCATCTCAAAACAACTCATCCTCTCGGACCATTCTCATCATTGGGGCAATCGCACTGGTGGTGCTTGCTTGCTGTTGTCTGTTCTTGATGACCGCCGCCGGTTTTTTCCTCATCACCAACGTTGGCTACATTGAGACATCAATCAACGAGTCCCTACCGGCCACTGTCGAACCTGTTCGGCCCACTCCCTTACCCCGACCCACACCGACGCCTCGAGAATCTTACGAAGGGTCGTCTCAGAACCTTGACACTGAGACCCTCCTTCGTGAAGCTCTGGTGCCCAGCAACGACCCGCGCGATCTGGCGATGCGGTTGAAGCCGGAACTGGGCGATATCCCTCTGGTTGTCAATGATACGCCGCCTCACTTTGAAGTGGGGGATGTGATCAGTTTTTGGGTAGGAAACGGCGATAACGATGAGAACTGGCAAATAGACGCCGAACTGCTGGTCAAGAGCGATCATCTTTATATGTGGGGCGAGGTCGGAACCAAACTAAACACTGATGATCTACGCCGTTCGGCCGAATTTTTTGATACGGAAATCTATCCCACCAACCGTGCGTTTTTCGGCAGCGAGTGGTCACCTGGCATCGACAATGACCCCAGGCTACATGTCCTGCATGCCACGGGAATTGGCGATACCGTTGCCGGTTATTTTTCGACAGCGGATGAGGCATCCAGCCTGATCAACCCCTTCTCTAACGAAAAGGAGATGTTTTACATCAATGTCGATAATACTGACATTGGTTCTACTTTCTACAATGGCGTCCTGGCCCACGAGTTTCAGCACATGATACATTGGAACCAGGATTTGAATGAGAGTACATGGATGGACGAGGGTGCAGCCGAGTTGGCTATGCAGCTCAATGGGCTGGGACGTTCTGACGACAGTTATCGTCCAGAGGATTTGTTCGCTGACGACCCCGATGTCCAACTCAATTCTTGGCCCGATTCTGACGATACGTACGTACACTACGGTGTCTCTTTCCTTTTCCTCAATTATTTTCTGGGACGTTTTGGTGAAGAGGTCACTCAAGCATTGATCGCTGAACCTGCCAATTCGGTCGAAGCCCTTGACAATGTTTTGCAGCAATTCAATCTTGGACTCAGCGTTGATGAACTATTCGCCGACTGGCTGGTGGCAAATTGGCTGGACGACCCCTCGTTGGCTGATGGTCGTTGGGGATATACATTATACGATCCCGCCGATTGGACGACATCCGAACACCATCGCCGTTTACCGGCCGAGGGTAGTGGCGTAGTCCACCAATACGCAGCTGACTACATTACGGTGGATGCAAAAGGCGATGTCAACATCACATTTTCAGGCCAGCCAACCAACAAATTGGCTGCCACCGACGCCTACAGCGGCGACTGGGCATTTTGGAGTAATCGAGTCAATGTCTCTGACACGCGATTGACAATGCCGGTTGATCTTTCAGATATCGATACAGCTACGCTACGCTACCAAACCTGGTATGATATCGAAGAGCTTTGGGACTACGCCTATGTTGAGGTTAGTACAGATGGTGGAGATACCTGGACGATGTTGGAGACAAATCGTACAACCGAAGACAATCCCAACGGCACTGGCTACGGCATCGGCTACACGGGCCAAAGCGGCCAGGAGAGCGCCGAGTGGGTGCAAGAGGAAGTTGACCTCAGTGATTACGCCGGCCAACCGATTCTTATCCGTTTTGAATATGTAACCGACACCGCGGTAACACAGCCCGGTATGTTTATCGATGATGTAGAGATCCCTGAACTCGGCTATCTCGAAGATTTCGAGCAGGGTCCCGGCGACTGGCAATCTGAAGGTTGGTTGCTGACAAACAACCTACTGCAACAGCGCTGGGTTGTTCAGGTCATTGAAGCAAAAGCGGATGGCTCGGTCGTCATCCACCAAGTACCTGTAGGCGCCGATGGCCAAGGTAGCTTGCGATTGACAGGTGTCGATAACCGTGAAGATTTGGTGCTCGTTATCTCTGCGCTGGCCCCTGTCACCGTCGAAACTGCCGAGTACCAGTATTCCCTCTCCCAAGAACGCTAACCAAATCTCCACCGGGTTCAACTCTCACCTCTGATCTCTATGCCCATCCTCTTCGCTCTCGGCTTGCTGACTCTGTTAGGCTTTATGTCCTTTGCGACCTACCGCACTGGGCAATTGTTGAAAGAGTGGGAACCGGAAGAGAACCTTCTATTATTACCCACCGAGAACGTAGTGAGATTGGGCTTGATAGCTGTCAGTGTCGGCTTGGGGTTTCTAAGTGGTGTGGGGCCAGAAACCTTGGGGTGGATACCGGCAGACCCGATTGGCGATATATTCCTGGGTGTGGGCGTGGGCGTGGCGGTATCCCTCATTCTATTTTTCCCTTCACAGTGGGTGCGCCGGCGCCGGCCTCAGTTGTACTCTGATGTCGTCATGCGCAGCATCCGCCCACGTTCGCGCAGCCAGTGGCCCTGGGTGATCCTGGCATTGATCCCGGTTGCCGTGCTTGAAGAGTTACTATTTCGTTCTTTGCTGCTGGGGGGATTCTCTCCGTATGTAAACGTTCTCTTTTTTGCCATCGCCGCTTCGATATTTTTTGGACTACTGCATCTACCACAAGGGGAATGGGGCGTGGTAGCAGTGACCCTGGTAGGGCTGGCATTTAGCGCCTTGTTTCTGTGGAGAGGGAGCCTGCTTCTAGTAGTGGTCGCACACTGGGTGGCCAATATCTTACAATTGATTCAAGCGGAGTGGTTTGCGAGTCGCGATCAGAGCGAAATGCAAGGCGCTGACTGAGCGGCATTCGGCTCACATTGCTGCTACGATATTTCCAGACAACCGGTTCCGTGCATTGCTTGCAACTGGTCTAGCAACTCATCACAACACCGCGTGGTGTCGTTAGGAAAATCCAGCTCTACCGTACCTCGAGCATCGTTCACCACCAGAAGAAAGCGATCCTGCCCTTCGTATTGTCGGAATAGTTGAACTGTTTCGACCAAACGTCGATTGTCGTCTTTGTCGGCACCTAACGAGAATTTGAGACGCAGCATACGCGGGGATGGCGTCTCATGGGGTTGTTCGGCGATGCCGTTGGAGCCAGTATGGCCGGTTGGTCTATCACTCTCAGGTGGGGGGGCATTCCCACCACTATCGGTCGAAAACCAGGGCGGATCCTCTTCATCTGCCGGCTCCGGGGGATATTCTTCGGAAGGTGGCTCTTCTGGGACCCATGAAGGTGGGGGGGGTGGACTGGCGAACTGTGGCAGGATATCGTCGGCTGCCACGGCGCGACTGAATGTGTCAGAGATATGATCTGCCAGCACACTGACCCGATCCTTGTGGCTTTCAATTTTACCTCGTACCAAAACGACGTTGCCTTCTTTCAAAAGATCGTCAGGTGTGGCTTCCAACGTGCGGGAAAAAATAGTCACGTCACAATTACCTTGCAGATCTTCCAATGTGGCGAAGGCCATTCGATTACCCTTTTTAGTGAAGATGGTGCGCATGCTGGCGATCATTCCCGCCAAGACGACATCTCGACCTACTTTGTTTTCGGTGACCTCATTACACAGACAGGAAATTACATCTTTGTAATTGGCAGTCACTCGTTCTAGCGGATGTTCCGAGACATAGACACCCAATAATTCCTTCTCCCATCCCAGGCGTTCTCGCGTTGGCGCCGCTTCAAATGTCGGTGGCGGATCAAAGAGGTCTTGAGCACTATTTTTTTGCTCGGGCATATCGAACATGTCGAACAGACTGATTTGTCCCACATCACGCGCTTCCCAGGTGCTGATGGATAGCTGCATCATGCGGTCGATAATGGCCAACACCATCTCTCTGTCCTCGTAGGCATCAAATGCCCCGACCTTGATCAGGCACTCCAGCGCCCGTTTGTTGACCTTGCGCAAGTCAGCGCGTTCGCAGAAATCCTGTAGCGAGGTGAAAACACCCTCTTCACGGGCTCGTAGAATCTCTTCGACCGGCCCATGTCCCACATTCTTCACCGCTCCCAACCCAAAACGAATGGCCGATCCTTTTGGCGCCATGAAATCAAAAGCACTGCGCCCAAAAGTGGCGATATCGACCTCGACCAATCCTTCCCGGATAGCAAATCCCAGGTCTGACTGATTGATATCGGGCGGCAATACAGCGATGCCCATCTTGCGACACTCCGTGATGAAGTTGGTCACCTTTTCCTGATTATCTAACTCGACCGTGAGCAATGCCGCCATGTATTCGACCGGATAATGCGTCTTCAGGTAGGCTGTTTGTACCGTGATGACGGCGTAGTCGGCGGCATGGCTATTATGAACGAGGATATCATTGGCGACGAAATTATGGGTTCCCGGCACTTCGAGGTCGTAAGTTTGTTTTTCGCCGACATACTCAATCTCTGCGATTTTATCCCAATAGAGATCGTTATTCGCATAGTCGTGTTGATTTCCCTTCTTAAAATGAAGTGTAGACCGGCTGTTTGTGTCGCACTGAAAGTCAGGGTTCCTGGCAATGCCATGAGGACAGCATTCACGTCCGCTAACACCAGTTTCTGTGCGAATGTATTTCCAGGTCATATTTGATTGGGATTTAACACCGCCAACAAGCTTGTCAGCAATAACGGGATTGATATCTTGTGGACTCGACGATGCAGGCTGTCTTGAGTACAAGCTCTGGAGATCCGATTGTAAGTCAGGATCAAGAAAATAGATGCCGATCCTTTCGGCAAATGCTGCGATATCCTCCTTACCACTGACAATAAGCTGATAACCGATTCCTCCCTCTTCGGATGGATACTCAACAATGCGTAATCGACTGATAATGCCCAGGCGTAATAGTAAATGCTGCAGTTGCCTGGCCATTCGCTCGGACGCAGTTGCATAAAAAAGATTACGTCTCGCAATACGAACCTGCCCATCACCGGCCCACATACGGCTGATCAGGAGAGCAATTTGGCGGTTGTTCAGTTCGAATGCCGCTTCAGGGATCGCTTGCTCAGGTGCGTTTGTACCCCACATACCAAGCGTTTGCGCCCAGGCGACGATACCCGATGGTTGACTGCGGTCAATTCGGTCGGTATGCGCCGCATAGGTATTCTTGTAGACAGTTACTGCACATTGCACGTTGGAGAATTGTTCTGCAGCCCGGGCATAATCATCGCATTGGATTGCGTTCTGGCTGTGGATGCAGAACGACGTAGAATCGCAGAGACATCCTTCAGTCAGTAAGTGCCCTAATGCCACAACCTCATAATCCGGCCATTCTATTGTGCCTTCGACCGGAAGTGCCCGCGGGACCGCTATCTGGTCTCCAACCTGTAAATCATCGAGTTCGCGCCAGCCGCCAAATGTATAGAAGGGATGATTCCCCGTCGCTTCGATGCGGCGCCCCAAGGCAGTGGTCAAACGATAGACAGGTTTGATGCCGTTTTCCATCACTTTCGAAACGCGCCCTTTGCCCAATTTCAGTTCAGATAGATCGCATGTTATCGTGTGATCGAGGTGAGTGGTTTGCTGATAAAGATCTGCCACTCGAAGCAATCGGCCTGTTGCTGCGTCCACGACTTCAACATCACCCGGCAGACATTTGTTGAAGCCATAATTAGCGAAATAAACGATATCTTTGTAGATCTTGTCCGCGGCTGCGCGGGGAATGCCTCGCTCCACCGCCCCCTCGATGAATTTTACCTGATGCGTGGCCATCTCCTTTTCTTTTTTCTTGGCCACAGCCCGACGCATTAGATCCGCCTCACCAGGTGTGTAACCGGCCAACTGCGATGCGATTTGGATGATCTGTTCTTGGTAGACGATGATGCCGTAGGTTTCGGCTAGGATTGATTCCAAAGCCTGATGTGCGTAGATCACCTTTTGCTTGCCATGCATACGTTCCACATAGTCGGGAATATATTGCATGGGACCGGGTCGATACAGGGAAATGGTGGCAACGATCTGTTCGAATTTGGTGGGTTGCATGCCTCGCAACACCCGGCGCATACCCTCTGACTCAACCTGGAATACACCGGTCACCTCACCCGATGTCAACAGCTCGTAGCTACGAGGATCGTCGGTGGGGATGTTGTCGAGGGTGTAACTTTTGCCATGCCGTTTTTGAATCAGTTCAGCTGCCACGCGCATGATCGTCAACGTAGATAAACCCAGAAAATCCAGCTTGAGCAGCCCCAATGATTCCAGAACCGGATAGGAATATTGAGTGATGTAATCGCGCAGACCCTTGTTGGGGGATCGGCGCAGGGGTGTGTAATGGACCAGGGGCTTATCCGCTACGATCACAGCTGCGGGATGGATGCTGACGTGCCGGGCGACACCTTCCAGTTTTTGTGCTGTATCGATGAGCTCGCGCGTGCGTTTGTCCCGATCGTAGAGCATACGCAGCTCCTTGACCTCCTCCAATCCCTTTTTTATCGTGACTTTGGGTCCTCCGGGGATCAACTTTGCGATAGAGTCCACATCGTCCAATGGTACTTCCATCACCCGGGCAACATCACGAACACTCCCCCGCGCTTTCATGGTCCCGAACACCACGATCTGGGCGACCTGATCTCCACCATATTTTTGGATCGTATATTCGATCATCTGATCGCGCTGATCGTCGGGATAGTCCAAGTCGAAATCGGGCATGCTGACACGGCCAGGATTGAGGAAGCGCTCGAAAATCAGGTTATTGGACAGGGGATCTAGCTGGGTAATACCGACGGCATGGGCCACCAGCGATCCTGCACCCGACCCGCGTACGTTCCACCAGATGTTGCGCCGGCGAGCGTATTCACATAGATCCCATACGATCAGGAAATAGGTGTCGAAACCCATCTGATGGATGATCTTCAACTCATGCTCTTTGCGCGTCTGGATATCCGCTTCACCGACACGGCTGCCATAGCGCTGTTTCAGGCCATCCTCCACCAAATGTCGCAGGTAGGCTTCGGCCGTGAAACCGGTGGGTACATCAAAATTTGGGAGATGGTAGCCGGTGGGGCTCAGATCCACTTCGCACATCTCGGCGATTTTCAAAGTGTTTGTGAACACACTAGTAGGAAGATCGGCCAATGGGCGGAAAAGATCTTCCATTTCGGCACGTGACTTTAAAAAGTAGCCCCCGTCCGACATACGCATGCGGTTTGTCGCATTGATACTGCTGCTCGTCTGTACACACAGCAAGATATCATGTGGCGTCGCGTCTTCGGCCCTGACATAATGGACATCATTGGTTGCCACCATGCCCACGCCATATTTATGCGACCACTCCAGCAGGGTTTTGTTAATGCCATGCAGGGAGGGTATCGAATGTTCCTGTAATTCGATGTAAAAACGATCTTTGCCAAAGACATCGAGGTACCAATGCAACCGTTCCCGCGCCAGTTTTGGATCTGGTGCTCGACTTTCGTCATTGAGATAGTAAGGCACTTCACCAGCCATGCAACCGCTGGTACAAATGAGCCCCTCACTGTATTGGGCCAGGAAATCGGCGTCGACACGTGGGCGATAGTAATAGCCTTGCAATTCTGCAGCGGAAACGATCTTGAGCAAGTTGCTGTAACCGGTTTGGTTCTGCGCCAATAGCAATAAGTGGTGCCTATCCCGATCGAGCTGCGAATCTCGGCCTGACATCGGGCGACCCCACCTGGTCATGTACGCCTCGACGCCGATGATGGGCTTGATGCCAGCGGCGGTGGCGGCATTGTAAAAATCGATGGCGCCATGCATGCTGCCATGGTCGGTCAGCGCCAGGGCGGGCTGGCCCAGTTCTTGGGCGCGGGCAATCAGATCTTTGATTTTGCTCAAGCCATCGAGTAGCGAATACTCGCTATGGACATGTAGGTGGACGAATTCTTGTTGGGGAGCACTCATAGGAAGGTGTGGGGGAGATGAGTGAAGGGCGACGATTGAGTGATTATAACGTTCTGCGACTGCACTCACAACCTGACCGGAACGCGCGTTCTAGCCATCGGTTTACGCGAATTACCGTCGTAGACGCACAGTCTCTACGATATATCGTGGCATATGACGGCCTAAAAATAAAATCACCGATCTGCAATTTTAAGGCAGATCGGCGATCCCGGTGATTTTAGAAGTGTGCTGCCCCCTGAACAGATTTGTTAGCAAAGATTGCTGTGTGGATTGCTTGCCCAATCTTCAATCGTTGTTCATATTGTGAGCGTTGCACTGAATCTCATGAAATCTGGAGATGGCACAGCAAAATGGTCGATCTATGAGATAGTTTCTCCACTCACCACTTCGTTGACAGTAAACTGCTCAGGGGCAGTGCCAGCCGTTACCACCACATTGCGTCCAAGATGAACGGTGTCCGGGACGTGCGCTCCTCTGCCTATCAGAGTTATGCCTGTGTTGAGGATGTCGGGGAGAGTGGTATTGGGGATATTGTTATCGCCTGCACCTATCCTGGCGTTTGCACCTATGACGACATTTTTATCGAGTATCGCCCGATTGATAATAGCGCCATCGCCAATACTCGTATCGTTCATAATGATACTGTCTTGCACTTCGGCATCGGGCCCGATATACACACCTGGGCCAATGACAGAGCGATAGACTTTGCCTTCGATTCTGGCGCCGTCACTGAGAAGGTTGCCGCCAATTTGGGCGTTGGAGCCCAGCCAAACCGGGGGGTATTGCTGCGAGCGCGTATGAATTACCCAGCGCTGATCCGAAAGATCTAATGCGGGGATGTCCGATAACAGGGCCATGTTGGCTTCATAATAGGCAGGAACGGTACCGACATTGGTCCAATAACCCTCAAATTCATAAGCGTAGACTCGTTTGCGTTTCACCAACCTGGGCATAAATTCACCGCCCAGATGCGTAAATTTCTTTCCGGAATCTGTTAGCCAATCATGCAATACTCCGGCACTGAATACATAAATACCCATGCTGGCCAGCGTCGAGCGCGTACGCCTTGGCTTCTCTTCGAAACGAGTCATGCGGCCGTCGGTATCCGTTGTCACCATGCCGAAGCGATGTGTTTGATAAGGACCCACCGCTCGTACAGCAACTGTAACATCTGCCCGTCGCTGTTGGTGAAACTCGAGCATAGGGCGGTAATTCATTTTATAGATGTGGTTGCCCGAAAGAAGAAGCACCTGATCGGCCCGGCTTTCGCGTATGACGTCGAGGTTGAAACGTACGGCATCGGCTGACCCCTCTTGCCAGGCGCCACTTTCCTCGGCGCTACTCTGATAGGGTTGCAGCAAACGCACCCCTCCTTCTGTCCGATCCAGATCCCAAGGTTTGCCCGCGCGGATATGGTCGTTCAAAGAGCGCGGCATGTATTGCGTGAGCACAGCAATGTTATAGATCTCCGAATTGACGCAATTGGAGAGTGGAAAATCAATGACCCGGTACTTGCCACCGAAGGGGATGGAGGCTTCTGCGCGACGGGCAGTCAGGGTACTCAAACCGGGGGCAGCGCCGCCTGCAAGGATCATGGCGAGAACGCTCATGTTGTTTTCTCCTCTGCTGCTTCGATTTCGCCATCTAAGGTGGGCGAGGGTGTAACGGGAGGGGAAGATTGGGGGATATCGACTTTGCCGGGGGCTAAGGTCGAACCACTGGGAATGCAGTCGTAGCCAGCAGCATCATCTTCATCGACACCAGTCTGTACAAGCACATTTCGGCCGATCCTGATGTTGGCGGGAAGGTGCGCACCCTTGCCGATAACGGTGATGCCTGTGTCCAGCTTGTCAGGCAGTAACTGGTTGGGTATCAGATCGTCTCCATAGCCAATTTGAGCGCCGGAGCCGATCATGACTTGTTTGTCGACGACTGCACGCTCTACGATGGCGCCGGGACCAATCCAAGTGTCATTCATGATAACTGACTCTTGAACTACAGCACCGGGTGAAACATAGACCCCGGGAGAGAGCACAGAATGTTCTACCCGCCCGTGAATAACACAACCATTGCTCACCAATGAACGAATGACCTGGCCCTGGGCGCTACACCTCACCGGTGGCCGTTCCTGACTACGGGTTCTTATCACGAAGTTCGGGTCCCACAGATTGAGAGGGCTATCAGGATCACAGAGTTCGAGAGATGTTTGCCAGTAAGCATCGACGGTTCCGACGTCGACCCAATAGTCGTCGAATTGATAGGCATAAACCTTGTCCCTCTCAATCATGCCGGGAATGATGTGATTCCCGAAATCCAGATTGGGTTCTAATTCGTGCTCTTGTTGTAAACGCCTGGCCAGCGTGTCCACATCGAATATGTAGATGCCCATGCTGGCCAATGTCCCCTTATCTCGCTTTTTCGGTTTTTCGTGAAATTCGGTGATCCTTTCGTTCTTATTGGTGGTCATGATACCGAAACGATCGGTTTCTTCTAGCGGCACATTCATGACCGCGACCGTCAGATCGGCATCTTTTTCTTCATGATGGGCGATCATTTCCCGATAATCCATTTTGTAGATATGATCGCCCGATAAAATGATAACCAGGTCCGCATCACGATTGAATAGATAATCAAGATTCTGGTAGACGGCGTCGGCGGTCCCCTGGTACCATCCCTGTGAGCCGCGGGCAAGGTAGGGTTGCAGCAGACGAACACCGCCTCGTACCCGATCTAGATCCCAAGGCTTCCCGATACCGATGTGTTCATTCAGTGAATGCGGCCGGTACTGGGTGAGAATGGCGACATCGTAAATCTGAGAATTGATGCAATTGGACAGGGGGAAATCGATAATACGGTATTTTCCGGCAAAGGGGACCGATGGCTTGGCGCGATGCGCCGAGAAAACAGTCAAACGTGATCCTTCACCACCGGCCATAATCATTGCCACCACACGCATAAACACACCTCGACTGGAACAAAGATATTGAGAGAGATCGACAAAAAAACGGGGGACATGATTAGAGTAACAAATAGGGGAGGATGCCGCAAGAATTTACCCACGTTAGGGTGTGCGTCACATCTCTGGATTGACATTTTGTAAAGATGTGGGACGCTGATTCTGAACCACGCCATAAACCGGAATTAGTCATCCAGTGGGGATCAGAAAATCAACTGCCTGGATTTCCGATATTAGGAAGTCTGGCAATTTGCAATTCATGATATTTTGGCGTAGAGTCTGACGGTTTGTGCCAAAAACAATCACCTAATAGGATAATCGTATGTTAAAGTTTCTGAATCGCACTCAGCGTCCACAGCCCGAAACCCTGTCACGCTGGGGACGAAATGACGAGTGTTGGTGCGGTAGTGGTAAGAAGTACAAGCATTGCCACATGGCCAAAGACACCGCCAAGAAGTAGTACAACTTCTCCGCAGAAGCCGGTTCGCATGATGAGCCGGCTTCTGCGCGCCCGGATATTACCGTTTTACAACCCTTTACCGTGACAGTGGGCGCCACCGAGGCAAACGTACAACCTGGGGAGGACGTTCTAACATTCGGGAAAAACCCATCAATCTGGTCACAGAACTGGGCGTCGGCTATCGCTCTATCCCACCCTGTGAAGCCGACTCCGACCTTTGGTGCTCAATCATTTACAAAGTTGTGGTAGGTACCGGGTCTTGAGTTTTCTTGAGCGGCTCGTGTGTAACTGATGGTGGGGAAACGTTCCCGCGATGGGGTCGATTTGCGCGGGACCCAGTTCGATTAGGAGCCAGAACCCAAAGCTATCAATTATCGCCACTTTGACAACGTTGGTGTACACTCCCCACATGATGACCCGGTTCACCAAAACCCAGCGACTTGGGTTGGTCGCCATCCTCCTGCTTGCATTTGCCTTGCGCCTTTATCGCTTAGGCGTAGAGAGTCTTTGGTATGATGAAACCGTCAGCGCCCTGCTGGCGTCCAAACCACTGGCGAGCATGTGGGCGCATACCGCCGGCGACATTCATCCTCCCCTGTACTACGGTTTGCTGCATCTCTGGACCGGTTTAACAAGCTCCAGTGAATTTACCCTCGCCTTTATGTCGCTCTGGTTTGGGATGGCGACGATTCCTTTGATTACGTATCTGGCATTGCAATTGTATGGTCCTCGCACCGGTGTGCTGGCTGCCTTGCTAGTTGCAGTCAATCCCTTTAGCATCTGGTACGCTCAGGAAGTACGCATGTACTCGCTGGGGACATTTCTGTTGGCAATTGTCTTGGTGCTTTCCCTCGATTTCGTGCAGTGGAAGCGTAGACATGCATTTCAGACGTTGGGACTTTACGTAATTATTGCGGCCTCGGCTCTGTGGACGCTTTACTACAGCGCTTTTGCCCTGGCTGTCCTGAATACATTTGTTATTATCTGGTTGTTATTGCGAGATCGACAGCGATTGTGGCCCTGGTTATTGGCTCAGATCGGCGTTCTGGTGCTCTACCTGCCGTGGTTGCCCAATGCCCTCCGCCAGGTACTAGACCCTCCTGTCCCCCCCTGGCGGGATGCCATCCCCCTGCACGAGCTATTGCTGAAAGTGGGGCAACAAGGCAGCACCGCTCTTGCCTTTGGTCAGTCATTAGATCCGACAGTAGGGTGGGCGCCAAGTCTGGTAGCCCTGTTCCTGGCGCTGGCAGCGTTGCGAGCCCCCGCACGTCGTTGGGGCGATGAACCCACCTGGTGGGCATCAGGGCTGCTGTGGGTAACTGTGATCGGACCTGTCTTACTTATTTTTGCAGTATCTGCACTCATAAGCCCCCTTTACCACGTTCGCTATCTCAGTCTGTACAACGCCGCCTATCCCGTGTTGGTAGCGGTAGGGCTATTGCATGTGGCAGGGATGGACGATTGGGCTGAGATCTCGACTAGGGCATCGGCACCGCGCCACTGGCTGCGCTGGCGGCAAGCGATCAGCGTGATCATTGGCTTCTTTTTGCTTGTTGGTACTTTTATCAGCCTCCGCAACTACCACACCGATCGATTTGCCTATGAATCTGCTGACGATCTGCGCAGCGCTGTACGTTTCATCTATGATCAAATGGGCCCTCGTGATGCTATTCTGATCAATGCAGGATACCTTTATCCGGCATTGCTGACCTATTGGCCGGGTGATATCGGCTGGTTGGGTAGACTCAGCGATTATCCTCCGCCTGGATCTGAAATCGAGTCCGGCCCGATCGTTGTCCTCACCGGCCATGTTGGCGGAGACTCAGATATCGGTT
This sequence comes from Chloroflexota bacterium, assembly GCA_024224665.1. Taxonomy (GTDB): domain Bacteria; phylum Chloroflexota; class Anaerolineae; order J102; family J102; genus PIVW01. Next base: position 38,700 of record JAAENG010000424.1, read on the forward strand.
GGGGAGATGCCGACAGCGATTTTTACCCTATCAGTAGTAAGGAAACAGCCGATAGTTTGGCACGACTCTTTGCCGATACCAACACGGTCTGGCAGTTACGCGGCTATGATACAGTCAACGATCCCGGCCACTTTATTCGAAGCTGGTTGGAATCTAGCGGCGAACTTATGCTCAACTCCGTATTTCCGGGCCAGACATCTGTGCGGGTCCAGGTCTGGCGAACGACCCCGACTACCCGATCGCAGTTCACAATTGGACACTCTTTGCCAATAGATTTTGAGAGTGGGATGCGGTTGCTTGGTTATGATATGTCGCCCCCCACGCTACAAGCAGGTGAACCGTTACGTCTCACACTCTATTGGCAGCGAACCGGCGCCATTAATCAGCCCTACAAAGTTTTCGTACAACTCCTCGACGAAGGCCAAAATGTAATTTCCCAAGATGACGCGCATCCCGGCCGTGGTGAACATCCCACCGATCAGTGGCTCCCCGGCGAGCTGGTGGAATCGACTTTCATCTTATCGGCGCCAGCAGACCTATCTACTGGCGAGTATGCGCTCGTCACCGGTTTCTACGATGAAACAAGCGGCGAGCGTCTGTTGATCGATGGTGGTGGAGATGCAATTACACTGCGATCATTTTTCTTCGAACCCTAGGATCTACACCACGCCATGAACACAACCATATGCTACGGAGATCTAACCTATCTTGAAATTCAAGAAAGGGCGCAATCAGGCTGGCTGGCCGTGATCCCCACAGGTTGTACGGAGCAGCAAGGGCCCCATCTTCCCGTCGATGCCGATACATGGCTGGCAGAGCAGGTTTGTCTGAATGGTGCTGCAAGAGCTACGCAACAATTTGGTGTACAGTGCCTTGTTCTACCAACGTTGCCCTTTGGCCCCACCCCTGAACATCGGCACTATGGCAGCGGATTCATCGATATTCCCCAGATCCTGCACGAGAAGATATTAAGAGCGATGCTCGAATCATTGGCCACTCAAGGATTCAGCCGTCTGGTGATCTGGCGAGGATGTGGGCAACATGAATTGGCCGAAACGATACGAATCTTCAACGCTGCCTATGTCGGAACAGCTCGTGTCTTCCAACCTGATTTTCCTCATTACGGTATCTGGTGTCGCCATGCTGATCCCAATATTCCCGGTGGTCATGCCGACAGTTATATGACCTCATTGATGATGCATCTGCGGCCCCAGGCCGTACGACTCGAACAGATTCGAAATCCACACAGCCTTCCTGTTGATTGGGAAGATCCCGATCTCGATTTTGCTCACCATTCTAAAACCGGGGTGATCGGAGATCCTACCCATGCCAGTGCCGGGCTAGGTGCCAGATTGTGGGAGGATGTTCAAGATTCTGTGGCACAGACCTTGCGAGACATCGCGCAGTCACCCGTAATATGAGCCGGTAATTGCAACATTGATGTACATTTGAACTACAACTCGATCAGTCGGAGTCTTGTTTGATTGTCCAGAAAAAAGGTATCCTGTTTGTGGAGGAATGCGCATGATTATCAGAAAGGCTGTCATCACGGCAGCTGGCCGTAAACACCCCACACTACCGTTACAGATGCTGATGGATCGTGATGGTAGAGAGCGATCTGTGCTCGGTATCTTAGTCAAAGAAGTCATGAGCGCCGGGATCGAAGAGATTGCCGTCATCGTGCCGCCGGGGGAGGAATCCCGCTTTGCCAAAGTAGTCGGCAATGTAATGGCGCGTTTGCATTTTATCCCACAGCCCGAAGCGCTGGGCTATGGCCATGCGGTGTATTGCGCCAGTGGGTTTGTTGGAGACGAACCCTTTTTGCACCTGGTGGGCGATCATCTCTATGTGAGTGGCGATAACAGCAGTTGCGCCCGGCAGTTGGTTGAGGTGGCACAGGCTGAGTCCTGTGCGGTTTCAGCGGTACAACCTACCCGCGAGAGCTTGCTGCCCTACTTTGGTGCAGTCGGCGGCCGGCATCTGCCCAACCGCAAAGGTCTGTATCAAGTCGAGACCGTGATTGAAAAGCCAACCCCCACCGAGGCAGAATACCGCCTGCTGGTGTCTGGCCTTCGTGCCGGGCATTACCTGTGCTTTTTTGGCATGCACGCGCTCACGCCAACCGTGATGGAGATCCTGGCGAGGCAAGTGATGCATGCAGCGCATGCAGCGCATGCAGCGCATGCAGCGCACGCTATCAACCCAATGCATTTATCCGGCGCTCTGTCTGAGCTGGCAAAGCGGGAGAAATATCTGGCCATGGAGCAGCAGTCGCGGCGCTACGATGTGGGTGTCAGATACGGATTACTCACCGCCCAGATTGCGTTGGCGCTGGAAGGTGTTGACCGCGAACAAGTCTTGGTGCTGCTGCTCGAATTATTGGCACAGCGCCAGCTAGGTGCAGTAAGGGAATGAGTCCGGGCAGCCAGCTGGTTCAAATCATCGTTACAGATGACGTCAGTGAACGGAATCGGGCACTGGACGCTGTCTGCGAGTCGTTATCGCTTGACGAATTGTTGATCGAGTGCGCAGAACTGGAATTGTTTCGACATGCCAGCGAGAATCTCTACGAACGCGTACGCGCCCTTTTCTTTCTCTATGCCATTCATCGCTTTCATCTACCAGGGCGTATAAATGAGCCGTCGGATTCGTCGCCGGCAGGGGGGCTGATACCTTACGATGGTTATACGGATCTTCTACAGCGTCGCTTTGAAGAGGCCATCCAGACATTTTTGAAGGTTCAGGCACAACATGGTCCCAGCGAGGGAATCTCCAGCGCCCTGGCTGAAGCCTACCACCAACTTGGGTTCCAGACATTGGCCGATCAGGTGCGGCGCAGTGTGCGCTCGGTTCGTGGAAATCAATGGATGTTCCGCATTGGCCACCCCATGGATCAGCCTTTGCGCGTGCAGCCCGACCTGTTACGTCGCTCCAGTGGCGGACTCTTTCCCATTTTGCGCGAGGCAACGCCGGTGCGCATGGATCTCTCGCACAGCGCCTGGAGTGACATTTTCTTTTTAGGTATGGATTATCCAGAAGGCGCGCGTGTTCTCAATGTCTCGATTGATTTAGCCGTGCATGGACGCGATTCTGAACCCCGCCCGCCTGTCGAGGCCTATTTCCGGGTGATTGACGAACCGTTGTTACGATTGGTGAGTGTAGATTTAGAGACGGTGGCGGAGATCACCACTTTGGTCGAGCTCTACGATTATGCTCGGGACTACCTGGGTTTACTCAAAGCCGCGGTGATCGCTTCAGGCATCGTTCCCCCGGGCATGGAGGGTTCGGGCGAACGGCTACATGGCCCTGGCGGTCTGCTATCACGGTTGGTCGGACCCGGCAAGGGAATCGAGTTGGTCAGCCGCGTCAACGGCATCCCCAAAGGTTCACGGCTGGCGGTGTCTACGAACCTGTTGGCATGCCTGATTTCCGGCTGTATGCGTGCCACCGGGCAGACGGCATCACTCACAGGGCCATTGGCTGAGTATGAACGGCGGATCGTGGCTGCTCGGGCGATTCTGGGCGAGTGGCTGGCCGGATCCGGCGGCGGTTGGCAAGATTCGGGAGGTGTCTGGCCCGATATGAAACTGATTACGGGAATGCAGGCCGAGCCCGGTGATCCTGAATATGGCATCAGTCGGGGGCGGTTGTTACCGGCACACCATATTTTCAGCAAGGAGGAGATTTCACTGGAAACGCGCCAACGTTTACAAGATAGTTTGGTACTTGTCCATGGCGGTATGGCCCAAAATGTGGGCCCAATTCTGGAGCAGGTAACCGAGAAATACCTGCTGCGCTCAGAATCGGAATGGCTGGGGCGGCAGCATGCCTGTGCTATCCTCGATGAGGTTGTGGACCTGTTGCGCGCAGGGGATGTGAAGGGGATCGGCGATGCGACGACTCGTAATTTCTTCGGACCGATTCAGACGATTATCCCAGGCGCCACCACACGCTACACCGAACTATTGATCGAGCGAGTGCGTGATGAATTTGGAGGGCATTTTTGGGGGTTTTGGATGTTGGGTGGTGCATCGGGTGGTGGCATGGGTTTCATCTTCGATCCGGCGTTTCGAGATCAGGCCAAGGCACGTTTGCAGGTGATCATGAGCCGAGCCAAACATCAGCTTGATAACGCTCTGCCCTTTGCCATGGAGCCCGTCGTCTACGATTTTGCCATCAATTCGCGTGGTACTTGGGCTGATCTATTCTCTGACGATACTGCCTTAATGCCCGCAGGCTACTACACCTTGACGATTCCAGATCTCTTGCGCCGAAACCCGAACTCACTTTCGCCGGGCCGTCGCGCCGAACTGGATCGGTTTGGCGAGGCCAGCCGCACAGAACCGGAGCTGGCAGGTTTGGTGCCGACGCTCTTCAATCGCATCATGCCCAAGACGGGACGCGTGCAGGCAGAAGGTAAGAGCCTGGAACTGCTTTTGGATGAATTGGGTTTCGACCGTATCCAGCACGACCGAATTCGCACCGATTTACGCAACGGCCGCATTGGTCTGTTGCAGAATCGCCTGCCCGCCAGCACCACCTTGCGTGATGTCAAGCAGGGTGATGTCTTCAAATACGACAGCTTGGTTGAGGATTCTGGGCTCCACAGCGCCGGGATGCAATACCTGGCAGCTGGGGTTGTGGCCGCCGTAACGTTGGCAGCTGGGGTTGGCAGCCGCTGGTCGGATGGCGCTGGTGTGGTCAAGGCGCTGAACCCTTTCTGCAAACTGGGTGGCAAACATCGCACTTTTGTGGAAATTCATCTGGCCAAGAGCCGGCGGGTAGGAGAACGATGTGGTGCCTGGCTACCCCACGTCTTCACAACCAGCTATCTTACCGATGATGCGATCCAGAGCTTCCTGACCGTTCACAACCAGTATCACTATCCCGGCCCTCTGATTTATTCTCCAGGCAGGGCTGTGGGACTTCGACTGATCCCAATGACACGAGATCTGCGATTTGCTTGGGAGGAAATGCCTCAACAACTGCTGGACGAGCGCCAACAGATGATGCGAGAAAGCCTGAATTCGGCGCTTATCAGTTGGGCGCAGAGCGAGGGTGAGGGCAATGATTACGTCGACAATGTCCCCATGCAATGTTTACACCCGGTGGGCCATTGGTTTGAGATACCCAACATGCTCAAGAACGGTGTCTTGCGCGAGTTGCTGCAGGCGCGCCCACAACTCCAGGTACTCATGTTACACAACATCGATGTGACGGGGGCAGACGTAGACCCGGAGCTGTTGGCCTGGCACTTGCAGTCAGGGGCGACGATGACGGTGGAAGTGATACGGCGGCGGGTGGAGGATCGAGGCGGAGGTCTGGCTCGGGCAGATGGACAGCTACGTCTGATCGAGGGCTTGGCCATGCCACGGGAAGAAGATGAATTCAACCTCTCCTACTATAACTCCAACACCTTCTGGATTCATATCGACAAGCTGTTGGCGGTCTTCGGTCTCACACGCCCGGATCTTAGCGACGACGATCGTGTCAACGACGCGATTCGCGCCATTAGTGCCCGCATGCCTACCTATATCACCCTTAAGGATGTGAAAAAACGCTGGGGCTATGGGCAAGAGGATATCTACCCTGTGGCACAGTTCGAAAAGCTATGGGGCGACATGACCTCTTTGCCGGAAGTGGATTGCCGTTATGTGGAGGTGCCAAGGCTGCGCGGGCAGAATCTCAAGGAGGTGAAGCAGTTGGATGGCTGGCTGCGCGATGGTTCGGCCGCGTATGTCGAGAGGGTGTGTGGGTGGTGATGGCCACCGCCCTACCTGTTCATCTCCCAGATCAACCTCAACCCCACCAGCGTCAACCAGGGTTCAACCCGCTCGATAACCCTGGTTTCCTGCGCAATCAAATTTGCCTTTTGGCCGGTGGCGATTACGCACATGCCCTCACCTAATTCCGACCGGAATCGCTCTACCAACCCTTCTACCAGGCCCACATAACCGTAGATCAATCCCGCCTGCATGCTCTCGACCGTATTGCGCCCGATCACACGATCAGGCCGGGCCAGCATCACATCGGGGAGTTGTGCCGCGCCTTGGCTCAGGGCGGCAACCGCCATCTCCAGGCCCGGGGCGATAGCATGGCCTACATAATCGCCATTGCCATCCAGAGCATCAAAGGTGGAGGTCGAGCCGAAATCGACGATACAGATAGGGCCGCGGAACAACCTTTTGGCGGCTACGGCATTGGCGACCCGATCGGCACCCAATAGGCGCGGCGCTTCCCGGCGGATGCGCAACCCTGTTTTTAGACCCGGCCCCACGACCATCGCTGCGGCCCCCAGCACCTGTTTGCACACGGCCCCCCAAACAGGTGTCAGCGAAGGCACCACCCCGGCGATGATCGCTCCCTTAAGGCGGCCGATCTCAAGCGCGTCACGGGCGAACAGGGAACGCAGCTGCAGGTTGTATTCATCTGCTGTACGCCCTACCTGCGTTTCCAGCCGCCAGTGTGCGAGCAGATTCTCGCCGGAAAAAACGCCCAGCGTCACATCTTGATTGGCAATATCTATACAAAGTAGCATGTTCGTACGATGACTACGGTCTGAATCCAACACAACAATCTGTAAAGAGCACGGCGTTGCTATGTGCGATCAACCCACCTTAGGTTTTGTGGGTGATAGCTACCGAAATCCGCTTCGGCGCATTACACAGACAGTATGGCCGAAAGCGGAAAATGATCAGAGGCATGTGGGTATTTCTTCCACATGGGGAGATCATCCTTCATGATCCGCTGAACTTGAGCATCACTCACCCAGCCATCTTCCCGGTTCTTGGAATAGAGGATGTGGTCGATCCAAACTCGGTGCCAGGCATTATTGAAAATTGGATCCTTAAAACTTGTCGTATGAACAGAAGAAAAATCCAAGGCGATTTGTGCTTTATCCGAGAGGGTGTCGAACAAGGCATTGCCCAGGCACAGTTCCGGTTTCCAGACGCTGCCCATCAAGCGCTCGATCCCACTGCCAAACAAGCGTTTTTCGCTGGCATCCAGCCCCGGCCCATCATTGATATCGCCGCATACGATCAAAGGGACGTTACGGGTTTGTGGATCAGTAAGAAAGGGATCGAGAAACTGAAGGCGAATTTGTGTGGCCTGTGCCAAGATCTTGCGGCGGTTGGCATCGGCGATCTGCCACCATTTGCTCCATTCGTACGCCTTGAAAATGCCCTTGCTTTTGAGATGGAGACCTAGAATGCGGAAATTTCTGCCGTTTTGCGGTCTGATCTCGACGTAGAGAGGGCGACGCTCGAACTTGAAGCGTTCCTCTAACTCGTCGTCATCCGTATCCACAAGGAAGGGATCAAAGGCTTGTAAATTGTTGGTATCGATATAGCGGAAGGGTGGGTGGTCAAATTTGCCCTGATCGATACGTACGGCAATGCCGATAATCTGCGACCGTCCTTTTGAATATTGAGTCTGCACCACCCAATCCCCTTCCACATCTTCATCGTAGAAGAGTTGCAACTCACTCGCCCTGTTGGGCCCCTCCACACATACAACAATATCGGGCGCCAATTCGTTCAAGACTCCCGACAGATCATCACGACGCTGGCGCACGGTGGAACCTTGGGCGTGGTAAGGGGTTTCGTCATCCGCCTTAAAAGCAGCGGGCAGATTGTTTGGGCCATAGAGATCATTCATCCACTCCATGTTCCAAACGACAAGCTTCAATCCTGACATCTCAGACTCCAGATAGATGAATGGCTACGGGTACTGTGAAATGATAACGTAGGTTTGTCGAGCAGGCAATCCGGCGGAATCCACTAAAATGCGAGGCATACAGGCCTTACTCTTATGGGGGTATGCAATGACTGCTCAATCGGTCTCTTCGTCAACCCGCTTCCGATCTATACGAACGACTTGGATGGTATAGACGATGGGAACGATGATGGCGAAGAGGAACCACTGGATGGAGGATCCCGGATGCGGCTCCTCATCCAGGATGATGGGGGGGGGGTTGCGCGTCGGCACGCCGGTGTGAGCGGGGGATGGCGTAAGGGCGATGTAAAAGGGTAGGAGTTCGTAGGGCAGTTGGTTCTGAAAGCCGGCGATATCGACACGATACCACTCTTGCCGAGCCTGATCTGGAATTTCGGCGTTTTTAGGACGGTTGTCCTCGGGCTCGATCCGGCCTTCGAGTGTCTGCTCCACGGCCTCGCGTACCCCCGCCAGTCCTGTTTGCTCCTCATAGGTGGTGGGATCAATCCAACCTCTGTCGATCAGCACGGCCCTGTCACTGCCCTCGATCAGAAAAGGCGTGAGAACATGGAACCCTGGTTGGTCCAGATAAAGTTGGCTTTTCAAAAGGACTTCACGCTCGAAATCATAGGCTCCACTGACAACGGCTCGCCGATAACGCAAGGTCTGGGCATCCAGACCTATCTCATCACCACGAATCGTAAGTGGATTCGCTTCGATTTCGGCCAGCGATGCAGCCATATAGGCGCGTTTCTGAGCCAAGCGGTCGAGTTGCCAGAAGCCCAGACGGATCATAACGGCCGCGGCGAAAAAAACCAGCAAGGTGGTAAGAATCCATCGTCGTTTGAACAAGAGAAATGGCAGGCTGTCCTGACGGCGCTGTGGGAACGATGAGGTAGAAGATGCAGACATTGAATAATTTAGAACACGGTACGTACAAGGATGGGCCCATTCTAGCATAGGCGCTTCTCTGTGGTCAGATCGGCATCATACTGTACTGGTGTATTTTGCTATAATCTGATAAAATCAGCACACTTGGGAAGACAGTGACGCAGACATTGCACAGGGTGATTTTGATCAAATATTGGTGTTTGTAGCCATGGCGTCAATGCCGATTCGTACCATTCACGCCACCACCGTTCGATTTCGCGAGGTGTTACCATGGTGTTGCACTCCTTCAACCTGCGCCGCTGTCTCATTGTCGCGTTTGTACTGGCGATCCTTCTTTTTATCCTCATGCTTCTCTTGCCGAAGCCGGTGCAGGCGGGGAATGGCCCCAATTCGGGACAGCCGGGTACCTGGTATCGGGTCAAACGAGGGGATACCTGGCAAAAATTGTCAAGGCGCTCGGGCAATACCGTCAAAATGCTGCAAAAAGCCAATCCCAGGCATATCCACCGCGCCAAACGTCTGATCCCAGGCCATAAGCTGTGGGCGCCTACCCCGGTGGCTTGCCCTGGCGACTACAGCGAATACGGCGCCATCATCGAGACCTATCTCAATAAAAAGGGGGCGACGCCCGCGCGCTTGCGTAAGTGGTTGCAGAATTGCGGTGTGATGGATGGCACGTTAGGCGGTGTATCCGGCTACGCATTACGCGACGTGAAAGAGGGTGACCTGGTTGTAGTTATCCACGATCTGCCCGCTGCATTCGTTATGCCTTCGGGTACCTTGCTTGTTTTTCACGATATGGGGACTCATTACGTATTGGCACATGAGCAGCGGCCCGGTGGCAAAATCGAGGTCCTTGACGTCGGTGATATCACGGGAGATGGTCGCCGCGAGATTACCTGGACAGCGACCGATTGCGGTGCGCATACTTGCTTTAGCACACTCTACGTAGAGCAATGGGATGGCATGAGCTATCGAGATTGGATAGTGGGTATGCCGACAATGGCTTCGGCAGCGTACAGTATCAACAGCAGTGGCACTGCCTTGATGGGGAATGAGATCGTCGTTCACGGTGGTCTCATTGGCTCAGTAGGTGCTGGCCCGCAACGAGCCTCGAGCGAGGTCTATTTCCATGGCGCCGATACACCCTATTATTTGCTGTGGAAAGTTTATGATGATTCCGGCTGCCTCTATCATCACGTTCTGGATGCCAACGAGGCCTATGATCGTGCAGATGTCGAAGGGTACGGCCTGGCGATTATGCTTTATGAAGCCCTGTTGGCCGACACAACGCTACAAGCCTGCGCACCCTTTATCTGGGAAGATGTGGCGCCGGCCGAATATGAACTCCCCAACGAACTGGAGGCTTTGCGAGACTTTGCGCGTTTCCGCCTGGTTGTCGCTTATAGCATCGAAGGGAATAGTGGCGGGGCTGCGAATGCCTACAGCCAACTGACAACTTCCCCGTTTATAGGTGCAGCTGACACATTTCTGACAAGTTATGCCTCTAGTTCTGATCCGGTAGCAGCCTGCTCCGATGTCTGGGTGTATGCTTTGGCCATCCCGGCCACCTGGACATTTCTGTTGGACTGGGGATACGCCAATCCCACCTTTTCGGCCGAAGCGTTATGCAGCGGCGCCGCTTCCATCCACGGTGTTGTCTGGGCCGACCGTTGCACGATCCCGGATGGTGGATCTCTCCCGCCCAGTCCCGGCTGTGTGCCGTCAGGCAGCGGCTACAGTGCCAACGGCGTGCGCGAGGCTGGAGAATTGGGCATTTATGATATCGCTGTGAATCTGCTGTCAGGAACGTGCGCCACCGTAGGCGTACCAATCGAAAATAGTACGCTCACCGAAATCGACGGCGAGTACAGATTCAGCGGCCTGATATCCGCTGACTACTGCGTGGAGATATTACTGGCAAGCGCTGACAATACCGAAATCTTGATCCCGGGTAGTTGGACAGCCCCTACCTCCGGTGATGCCGGCGGAAACATGCGCTATGATGTCACGCTTTCGCCCGGCCAGATGTTGCAAGGGCTTGATTTCGGCTGGGACTATCAATTTGACTGAGCCTCCATTAACCTGAGGATGCAATGCACTGAGGTATGTCTGATTGACCTGTTTTGTGGTTACGATTGGCGGCTATGGGCTGCTCAGTGCGTTGCACCAGACGTGAGCTGAATAGCGACGAGCCCAGCTGAATACTCAGTTGGTAGTGTTGGCGTCCCAAAAAAAACGTGATCTTAGTGCCCAAACCCCACCGTGCCTCGCATCTCCATTGGCATGGAGAACAGGTAGATGGCTGCCAATGCGAGTGCCAGCGCCAGGATGATCCATGGCAAAAGAGCTTTGATCATGTCAGATTGTCGGGTATGCGTAGCGCTGGCGCGCTCATTTAAGACATAAAGACTGCCCATAAAGCCGATCCCAATGGCGAGCATCTCCAGGGGCAATAGCCAGCGGAAAGGTAAAATCGCTGCCAACGACCAATCGGGAACGCCCAACATGAGAATGCCGTGGTCAATCAGGAAGTTCTGGAAGACTGGAATAATAGTAAGAGCGCCTGTAGCGAAATGGAACCCATAATGTGCGAGCCAGATGGTGAAACCCAAAGGAACCAGAGCCGGAACATAACGGGTGAAAACAAGACGTAACGAGTCATCTGTGCCTGACAGACGTTGGCTTAACCAAGCGGCGCTAAGACCGAGTGTGGCAGGTAACAGGAGTTCTAGAAAGCCAAATATGAACAGAAGTGAAAGCCCATTCCCAAGCATGGGCAACCAGCTCATCAATCCTGCCTGCAATTCGTAGACCGGTGGCACCATACCAAAGGCGTTGGCCAGACTGGCGCCAACAAACAACAATGCCAGAAAGGCGACATCCCAACGCTGGGGCCAGACGCCCTGGCTGAGTTCACGTAGGGGAAATCGTGCGGCCAGCGCTACATTGTCATGTGGGCAGGCGCGGGCGCAGTCCAAACAGAAGATGCAGTCTAGATTGCTCTGTAATCTGGGGACAAAGAGTTCGGTTCCGCAGCCGAGTACATCTGTGCTGTCATTCACGCATTCCTTGTCAATACAAGTACGGCATATCTCCTGGCTGCGGGTTGTGATCTGTGTAGGGGAAATGGTAGCGCCGACGAAATTGAATGATCCAAGAGGGCAGAGATATTTGCAGAAAGGGGATTCGGCAAATAGTGCTTCTAAAACAAAAGATGCGGCGAAGTAAACAATTGCCAGCCAGGCGGTTAACCAGGGGCTGGCCCACAGATCAAGCCATTCATACAGAAAGAAGATGAGGAATAGTAGCAGAATGGCCAGCCATTTATTGCGCAGGGCTCGCGGCCAACGTCTGCCGCTGCCACTGAGTCGCCTGGCCAGCGTACGGGGTAGTGTAAAGGGGCATCCCATACAGAACAGATTTCCCACAAGTAGTAGCGCCAGCATGACCAACCCGCGGTAATGAATCCATGCAGTAACCGTGGCAATGTTTTCGGGCGCCAATTGCGGTCCCGTGAGACCGTCATAGATAATCAGCAATGTAAGTATGAGCAAGAGTGTTTGATAGAGCAAACGCCCCCATCGCCAACGCAACACGCGCCCCAAAAGAGGCGCATGTAATAGATCAATGCCTGGTGGCGGTTGGTAAATCGGATCGGAGATTCGCCGGTGCGTTGTCATGCGGATGGTGGGGTGGACGCCAGCGTTACTCCTAGCGCATGTCGCTTGCCACAGTCAGATCGAAACGCCGTGTAACTATGTTGCCGTCAGGAAGTGTGGCCACAATAGAGATAGTCCAATCCCCTGCCATTGTCCAGGTTAAAGGCACCGTGTAAACGCCCTGATTACTCTGCGATGTGTTGGCGATAACCGCTGTCATTCCGGCGTGGCTCATATCCCCTTTCATGGCAAGATTTGCACCCTCGATGGTATCTCCATTGGCATCGCGCAGGGTGATAGTGAGCGTGGCCTCACCAACCGCCGGCGGATCCGGTGTAACCGCCAATGTCATCTGCATGCCATCATCTGAAGCTAAGCCCCCCGACTGGTGGCTGGTACGCGCACAGCCAGTTACGATCGCACCTAAGAGAATTAACAAAAAGGAGGTGAACAACAGTCCTGATGACAAAGACCGGGGCATTGTCTTCAGCATAAACGGTTTTCCTTAGGCGCTTACGAAAAATGATCGACAACTTTTTGTCGATGTGTGTAACATGTTCAACCTTGTTTGCAACCGAACTCGCACCTGCGACCTGCTACTTGCTACTTGCCCCAGCGGGGCCTGATTTTCTCAGCGCAGTCTGGGAACAATCGCCAGACGCTTACTGAGTGGTTTCCATCTCTGACTCATTCATATCCATGTTTAGGCCTTCCATCGCTCGAACCTCCACTGTTAAGGTGCGATCTCCCGACTTTTCAAAGGAGAGTGCCAGTTTCAGGGTGGAACCGGGCTTAAGTGCATCTTTGAGGTCGATGAGCATGACGTGCAGGCCGGCCGGTTTGAGCTCAACCTGCCCTTTGGCCGGAATGACGATGCGCTGGCCTTCCACAGGGCGCATGCGCATGACGTCGTTTTCCATGGTCGTTTCATGTAGTTCTACGACGTTGCTGGCATCTGTGCTTGCACCTATGAGTGCGTCATCCTCATTGCCATTGTTTATCAGGATCATGTAGACAGCACCGTTGCCTTCCGCCATAGGTGATTGGCGGACCCAGGCCTCTTCGATGACGAGGTCAGGACCTTGGGAGCCGCCGGCACAACCACTGAGGGCGATTGCAGTGAACGCAAATAGAAATATCAGGACAAGCCGAAATTTGAAATTCATGGTGAATCAGTACCTTTGTTTGGAGTGGCAAGTAGCCGGCGATAAAGAGAATGCTTTGATATGAGGCTTTTATTCGTCAAGGTTCATCATGAGCCCGATGAATGTCCATGCTGGTACTTAAGTATGCCTGAGCCTGCGCCCTATCCATGACCTCACCCCCGAAACCACGCTGGAAACGTTCAGCTTCATCCTGGAACTGGAAGCATAGCACTGACGGCGTACAGCACACCGTCAGTTCGGAATTCACAAGATAGGTGGCGGTCCGCACATTGATCATTCGCCCATGCAAGAAATCCACAGTAAGCGCGGAAATGGCCTCGGGGCGCATCGTCAGCAGCATCAAGCCGCAGTGTGGACAACACGCCTGTATTTGTGAACCATCTTCACAGTTGAGGATAAAGGCCGTGCGACGGCGAACCCGCATGCTGCACATAGCGCAAGCGTCATCATCAACTCGTGGTGATGCCGTGGTGGTGGCGCCGCCATAGACTTTGCGGATTAGCCCTTCTTGAGCTAAACCCGTGAGGTCGCGATGGACGGTCATGCGCGAAACACCCAATTCCTGGCTCAAATCGTTGATCTGAACCCGACCTGTTTCCTGAGTCTTTTCGAGAATGTATTGCCGTCTTTCAGAGGCTAACATAGGATAATAATTGTGACAAAAATGTTACAGTCTGATTTGATTATTATAAAGTGTAACATGCCGTGCAGCGAAGGCCAAGGTTATCTTGTTCAGGCTAAGGGCATAGCGATTATCCAGACTGCGCTGGGAAAATCAGGCCCCGCTGGGGCAGGTAGCAAGTAGCAGGTCGCAGGTGCGAGTGCGGTTGCAGACAAAAGTTGAACGTGCCACTTGCCACACACATCGACAAAAAGTTGTCGATCATTGTTCCTAAGCTGTGCTGACTCCATAGTTCCGGGTGGCTTGCCAGATTACCGCCAATGCCAAACCGGATCTGTGCTGACATCTCTGTAGTCAGGTATAATCACCAACTGATGGCCGTCATATCAAACTGAAAAATATCAGGACGTTCAGTCATAAGGAGAGGATATGAATTCTACAGAACTTGCCTACCAGCCTCCACAGGCATTAGAACCGACGCCGCCAGGCAACGTGCGCGGTTCGCTACAACTCGCCTGGCAGGCGTTTCTGTTCAATCCGCGTGCCTATGTTACGGTCCTGGAGGCGAAGAAACCACTACGAAAGGGCTTTGTCACATTGCTGGTAATCATCCTCACCATCAGTATTGGCTATGCTCTGGGTCTGGCTCTGGATTTATTGGCAACACCTCGGTTCGATCTCCTGCAAGACGAAATACTCGGGCTCATCCAAGATACGACCTGGTTCAAGCAGACGGCGAGTGAAGCACCGGATTTCGGCCAGAGCTTCGAGCAAATTTACCTCTTGAGCTGGCAAGCGCTGCGTATTTTTGGAGAAATGCCCTCCTGGTTGGGTACAGGTGCATCACTGATCGGTCTCATAATCTCAGCACTCTTAGGCTGGCTGGTGTATGGCCTCATTGCCTTCTTGTTCGCACGGTGGTTGGGTGGAGCCGCCGGGTTGAGCCAGTATCTCGGTGTCCTGGCCCTTTCATACGCACCTAAGTTGCTGGCAGTTGCCGGCGTCATTCCCGGCCTTACGGTCCCCGGTACACTTATATTGGGTTGGATGCTCGTTACAAAGTATCAGGCGACTCGCAGCGCCCACCGGCTCTCCTGGCAGCGAACGCTTGTCGTGATTTTTGGCGCCTATCTGGCCATCGCCTTGGTTTCATTTATTGGTTTTGTTCTATCGCTTACGTCCGCTCTTTTGCAGATTCCGGGGCTCGATTTCATCATCAAGCTGTTACAGGGAGGTAGCAATGCGTTCGGCGCTTAGTACCTATTCACGCATCTTGCAATTGGATACCGACACATTTGTTACTATCAAGCACTTGGATGATCGCGTCTGGTTCGCACTTAGGTTTTTCGTGATCGTGACCCTGATCGGGGCACTGGGAAAGTGGGCACTCCTGGGTAGCCTTATGAACCAACCCACCTTACCGGAGATCGCTCATCAAGTAGCTGATATCAGCGATATGATCGCCGGCTATTTGCCGGAGTGGTTGGGATTTCTGGCCACATTTTTGCAGGATGTCGCCGATCTTGTGCTCGGAATCGAAACCAAGCTGGCCGCACTCGCCCCGCCCATCGGCACCCGATCCAGCCGGGTTGTCTTATTATTCGGCCAGTGGCTGAGTACGCCATTCAATTTGATGGCCTATTGGTTCGGCTATGCGCTCGTGCTGGCAGGTGTGGCCAGATGGTTTGGTGGCCGCGGATCACTAACACAGCATCTCAGCTTGGTGACGCTGGCGATAGCACCCTACATCTTAAGTATCGTCGGCAATATCGAGCCGACAAGCATAATCGCAAGTGTGGGGGTAGGCATTGCCGGCCGTGCCCTGGTTGTCATCGGGCTTGCCTGGAGTGCAGCGATCTTAGTAAGAGCAGTTGCGGTGGCGCATGAATTCACCATAGGACGATCCATCGCTGTACTGCTCATCGCTTTTATCCTGCTCTACGTACTGTTACCACTAGCCCTTTCGCTAACGGCTGCCTTTGTTTTCTTTGGATGACCAGATTTCCATGCCTGGCCATGGCTGGAGCCGCGCGGTTTATCCCACATCTCACAGTTTTAGCGCTCGCGTAGCGATGTAGGTCGGCATATATTGGCCGACGATCGTGTCCCTTTCATAATCTTCCTGAAAACTCTGGAAAAGTCTAAAACGGCTGTTCGC
>JAAENG010000425.1 GCA_024224665.1 Chloroflexota bacterium
CGGGTCGAAACCCATGATATACTGAAAATTACCGATTCATAATCCTCAAAAAATAGAACGTGGTCAATTTTCAAATCCAGACGAGGTCGCCAAACCAGAACCCGCCACTACATAGGGCTTCAAAATGCATTCTCACATCGACCCTTTGCAGTCACCATACTCGGCACAAAAGATGTATTGATAGACAACACTTGATACCTTCGCATAGCAATAAATGCTTAGCTTGATACTTCTCGTATAACCGTACGGGTGCTCATATCCCACATTGGTCAGTAAAGTAGCCAACATCCGCCCCTGTGCTTCGAGAAAACCAACTTGGCAACCTGTCAAAAATACCCACAGACCCCGATAATTAAAAATGATTGAGTAAACCAGTCTTCACTATTTCAGTTCTGTAACATCATTTCGACAGTACATTCATCTAGCTGTCATCGAGCCTTGCTATAATGATTGTAGCCGTTGTTGCTTTTCTACACATCACGCAATAAAAAACTGAGTGAATTCGCGAGGGCAATATGAAATCAGTTTACAGACTTACGCTGATAGCACTTGCAGCACTATGCAGCATAGCAGGCATCCAGCCAGTACAAGCTTATTCTACATCCCACAACCCCTCTATTCCCCCGAACTTTGAACTGGTGGAGCAATGGGGTGGCGCCTTGAACACCATGGCAATACAGGATCATTACGGCTATTTAGGAGAGGGCTTACGCCTGAAAATCCTAGACCTGACACCTGACGAAGAGGGCAAACCCGCAATGAGCATTGTCGGCGAGTCCGACGTATTGCCGGGTGTTGTGACCGATATCGTCGTCAACGGATCCTTCGCGTATGTGATGGCCGGTGGATTACAAGTACTGGATATCAGCGATGTTTCTCATCCGAAAGTTCACGCAGATTTCGCCCATATCCACAATGAGCCTTGGATGAGGATGCAATTGGATGGAACACGTCTTTATGTTCAAGAGAGTGATCTGCGCTGGAACGTTTATGATGTGAGTAATCCAGGTACACTTGTGTGGGTGGCAGCATATAGTACTGATGGAATAATGCGATTCAATGGACGATATGCTTACGCGATTGATCAGGACAGCCCGCCTGAACTTGTTGAGTTTCAAGTATATGAGCTTAACGAACCCACATCCACGGCAGAGCTCATAGGAACATACTCCTTTTCCAGGTACCCATCGATTGGTGTGGGCTCGGGCTCGCCAATGGCATTCGATGATGATTATGTGTATCTTGTTGCCAACCACAGATGTTCCCTTAATTGGACCTGCATTTATCTTGTTATTCTGGATGTAGCCTCGCCTGAACAGCCTCAATTACGTAGCATCACACAACCCGATTGGAACGGTTGGGGGGCAAGGGATATAGAAGTTGTCAACGGGAGAGCCTATATTATCGAAGCCGATGAGAGAGCCGGCAGTCTTTATTTATATGATGTATCAAATCCGGACAATCCGATGCTGGAAGCTCACTACTACGAAGGAGACCTGGAGCTTCCTCACCAGGTTTTTGTTGATGGAAATCATGTATACGTCTTACGCACGTTAGGCTACTATTACTACGAATCACGACATATTCGCAATATCAATGTCTATCAAATCTCCGACCAGGACGAAGAGATCGCTATCACTTTGGTGAATTTATATGTTGACGACGGATATGCATTAGGCATGTACATTCAAGGGGAACACGCCTACGCAATCACGGATCAAGGCGTAACGACCTTAGATATCAGCAATCCTCTCCATCCGAATAAACTCGGCAGAATCCGAACCCCTCTCATGACGCGTCGCATTCAGGTGTTCGGCAAAACGGCGGGGGTTGTTGTTGCAAGACGTGGGCAAATGTCTAATATGGATGACCGATTTGATGCCTATCTCTATGATTTGAGCGATCCTGACGCACCGCAATTGCTTGTTTACGATTGGATTGCAGAGGCTACATCGTATATGTTGCCCTCTTTGTCGCTCGCCGGTGATCGTTTATATGTCTCGTACCCGTTACGCATACAGCACGACTGGCTTCCACGAATACGTATATTCGATGTGAGTGATCCTCCAATGCTCATCAGTCTAGGAGGCTGGCAACAATTTCCTCAAGACACCCAGTTTTTGCATTTTGAAAATGATTACGTCCTCCTTGAAAAGGATAGTCTAAAAATCCTCGACACATCCAACCCCATGACCCCAACCATTGCTGCTGAGATACCCGTTAGTGGGGAAGTCAAACAGGTCATTGCTGATGCATTGACAGCCTCGATCTGGACACAGATGAACTCATTGCCTCCCTACCAATACCAGCTTCGTGTCTTCGATATCACAGATCGATCCCAACCGGTTGAAGATGCACTGTACATCGTTGAGCAGTCATCGCCGGTGGAGTTCATCGAGATCGAGGGGAATAAGCTCTATGTCACATCATATGATCGATTAGAAACGTTTGAGATGAACTCCACCGGTGAACTCGAGCTGTTGTCTTCCCAGCCGATTGTACCTGCCCCGAATGCACTCTCCTATCGCACCTCACGGACGAGCGACCTTTTCTACTATCCCGCTCAAGCAGAGGGCTTGTTGATTTTGCGTTCATCGCCACGGATTTGGATGCCATTGGTATTTCGGTAATGGCGCTCCAATGGGCACACAGACCCAAGCCCAGCTAGGAAAGCATCGAGCAAGGGATAGCAACCTTCGCTCCGGCTAGATTTATTCCCTGTAATTACAATCGTATCGCCCCCATCACCACTCTTTCACTCTCCCACAATACTCGCGGGGCGCTCTGATGGCATTGTTTCGGAACCGCCCTCGGGTTCTATCAAAGCTGTGGCAGGGGAAGACCATTCAGCGTCCGTGGCGCTGGCATCTCGCTTTTGTGCTTGGTCCCACAGCACAGCCAGCGTCACGCCTGCGAACAGTCCTACCCACACGCCATAACGAAAGCTACCCATTATCCGCTCCCGTAGTCTCACCCATATCAGAGGCACTAACCGGAGGCTCTGGCGCGCTCAACTCAGAAGAGTCGGAAGCCAAGGTGTCTTCTGAGTCTAACTCAGCGTCCTTGTTTTTGGAAGGCACAACCTGTTGTTTGACAGTTTTGACTGCCTGACGTACGCCGGCGCCAAAACTAATTGCGCTAACAAAAGGCCGGGCTACACGCTTGCTGACGAAGTTCGTCGTATTGCGAACGGTATCAGCCGTCTCCTGGGTTGCTTCGAGCATAGGCTTGATCTCGTCATTGAGCAATATCACCAGGGCACGGATCTGCACAATGAGAATACTCAAAAGCACCAGAACAACAATAGATTCAAGTGCCGGAAAAATAATCGATAGATCACGGATGGCGGGGATAATTGAAGGCTCGTTCACCACAACCTCTCAGATCGAGATGGGGACATATCACACGATAACTCCATTCTAACGCCTCAATAACGAGGCTGCAAGCATCAGCACCCAGGCGACGATGGTACCTTCCAATACATAAACCTGGCCGATTCGCCCGATCCCGAGTCCTAGATAGGGTCCGAGAACCTGGCCCAACACCATGCCCAACATCGCTACCAGAATCGAGGCAAGCAAATCGCCCCAGGTGCGACCCCGCCATAAATGAAAAAGGGCGCCGTAAATCACTGATAACAACAGGGACAAAGCTAAGGCAGGGGGAATACCGGGAAGTTGCATGATCTAAAATAGTGTGGAAGAAGTTGTGCAGCGGTTGGTAGTGGGCGATTGATGGATCACTGTTACCGGCGCCAGCAGCGCTAAAGCGTCTACTACAGTCTGTCGGGTTATTTTCTACGACGAAGAACAAGTATGTCAGCGCTCGATGATGCCGCCGCCCAGGCAGCGTTCATCCTGATAAAAAACGACAGCTTGTCCAGGCGTGATGGCCCGCAGGCGTTCTGAAAAGCGAACTTCGAGGCGATCTCCAGACAATCGCGTCACTTCAGCCGCCCGATCTCGCGACTTATAGCGGATTTTGACCGTGCACGAAAATACATCGGCAGGCGGATTTCCCACCCAGTTGACGTTTCTCGCAGCCAACGTGTCGCGGCCCAAGCGATGGGCGGGCCCCACCACCAGGGTGTTGTCCTCAACCTGCAGAGAGATAACAAACAGTTTTTGTGGTGAAGGGATACCAAGGCCCTTACGTTGGCCGATGGTGTAGAAGGGCAGCCCCTGATGCTCACCCAGCACGTGGTCATCGAGATCGACGATGGGACCGGGATTTATCTGCTCTGAGGCCCAATCGTGTAAAAAACGACGGTAATCGCCATCCGCCAAAAAACATAGATCCTGGCTATCGGATTTGGATGCAACAGGAAGCCCGTATCGCCCGGCCATTTCCCTGACCTCAGGTTTGGTCAGATCCCCCACCGGAAAGGTGAGATGCCGTAATTCAGCCTGGCCCAATACGCTAAGTATGTAGGATTGATCTTTTTGGATGTCAGCGCCACGCAGCAACTCGAATCCTATGTCCGTATCCCGCACTCGCGCATAATGCCCGGTTGCCAGATAATCGGCGCCAAGGGCTTTAGCGTAATTGAGAAGATGGTCGAAGCGGATATGGCGGTTGCAGGCAAGACAGGGGTTGGGCGTGACACCGGCTGTGTAGCCCTCGACAAAGTAATCCACCACGTGCTGCTTGAACACCTTCTCGACATTGAGCAAATAGAAGGGGATGCCAAGTTGCGCGGCGATACGGCGGGCGTCTTCAGTCGCTTCTAGGGTGCAACATCGATTTTCGCTGCCAGTCCCCTCAGATGCCTCTGCCCACAAGCGCATCATCACGCCGATGACATTGTAGCCGGCATCCACCAGGCGCGCTGCGGCCACCGAGCTATCGACACCGCCACTCATGGCGACGACGACGGTGGTCTCGGCTGGTGGCAGGGGTGGGGTTTGGTTTTCGTGGAGCATTAGGGTCGCGTGGTCGCGTGGTCGGTTGGTCGTGTGGTCGGTTGGTCGTGTGGTCGGTTGGTCGTGTGGTTGGTGTGATGGAGGTTGTAGGTGTTAGTGGGTGGTCGGGCTTAGTTTGCGGAGGCGGGTGACGAGGGGCGATAGGGTTTCTAGTAGGTGGTCGATATCGGCGTCAGTGGTGCTACGACCTAGTGTCAGACGCAGATGGCCGACAGCGTCGGCAGCGCTGACCCCCATGGCTGTGAGCACGCTGGAAGGGGCCTGGGCGGCGCTGGTGCAGGCAGAGCCACTACTGGCAGCGATGCCCGCCATATCCAGCCCCATGAGGATACCCTGTATCTCGATACCCTTGAAGAGGAAGCTGGCATGATGGGGTAACCGCTCTGTGGGATGGCCGCTGATACGGGCGCCAGGGATGAGGGCGGGGATTGCCTGCAGGAGGCGGTCTCGCAATGCACGCAGGCGCGGTGCTTCACTCGGACGCAGATCTTCGGCCTCGCGCAATGCTGTGGCAAGTCCCACAATGCCTGCCACATTTTCGGTGCCCGCGCGATGCTTACCCTCGTGTCCGCCGCCGGTTTGAGCAGCTATTAAAGAGAGCGCACTACGAATGTAGGCAACGCCGACGCCTTTGGGGCCATAAAACTTGTGTCCCGAAAGCGCCAGAGAATCGATACCCTGCGCCTGCACATCCAACGAAATATGCCCAGGCGCTTGCACAGCATCTGTGTGGAAAGGCACGCCTTGTTCACGGCTGATAGCTGCCAATTCGATGATCGGTTGCAGGGTGCCAATCTCATTGTTGGCGGCCATGACACTCACCAGCATGGTATCAGGCCGGATGGCAACTCGCAGATCGTCAGGATCGACGCGGCCGCTGCCATCGACGGGCAGGATCGTAAGGTCAAAGCTGAAGAAATCGGCCAGTTGGCGAGCAGTGTCGATCACAGCTTTATGTTCGATCGCACTGACAATGAGATGATGGGACTTGTCCCGGTTCGTCTTGCGCTGCAACGTCTGCCAGACAACACCACGCAACACCATGTTATCGCTTTCACTTCCGCAAGAAGTGAACACGATTTCAGGGGGCTTGGCATTCAAGATGTCGGCGACCGTGTGGCGAGCACCTTCCAGGGCATGCTTGGCCTTTCGCCCCTGGCTATAAATACCGGAAGCATTGCCGTAGATCTCACTGAAATAGGGCAGCATGGCCTCCAGGGCTTTTGGTGAGACCGGCGTAGTTGCAGAATGGTCGAGATAAACAGAAGGGTTGGACATAAGATAATTGAAATCGGAAAGGGTGGGTTAGGGCAGAATTTGGGTAAATACACGGCGGAAATTCTCGCCCAGGATCTTGCAGATCGTTTCTTCAGGATACCCGCGTGCCAAGAGCCCGTCAGTAATCCTGGGGTACTTCTCGCCGCTATCGAGATCGGTGGGCAGGGTCCAGCCATCGTAATCAGAACCTAACCCCACATGATCGTTGCCGGCAACCTCGACCATGTAGTCGATATGGTCGAGCACGTGATCAAGGGTAGCCTCTGCCGGGTTGTCTGCCATGAACATGCCAACAAAGGTGACACCGATCACGCCGCCCCTCTCTGCGATCATCCGGATCTGGTTGTCGCTCAAGTTACGGTGATGATCGTAAAGGCCGCGAGCGTTGGAATGGCTGGCAATCACAGGCTGACTGCTGAGTGCCAGTACCTCTGCGACGCCGGCCGGGTTCAAGTGAGAGAGGTCGAGAACAATACCCAGGTCGTTGCAGGTAATGACAATGTCTCGACCAAAAGCTGTGAGCCCCGCCGAAGTGCCGGCCCCTACCCCATCACAGGCGGCGTTGCGTTCATCCCACGCCAGGCCCAGGTTACGTAACCCCAAGCGATAAAAGGTGTGTAATCGTGAAATCGAGCCATCCAGCGCCTCGCCTCCTTCGAACCCCAGAATCGCCCCAATGGGCCCTTCAGTCGTTATTTTTTCAAGATCGGACGCTGATCTAATGAGCGTTATCTGCTCCGGCACTCGCTCGATCAGCGTGTACAGTACTTCCAGCCGTTCGAGCGCGGCGCTGGTAGGGCAAGAAGTCAGGCGGGTCTGTCCTGGAAAACAGGCGAAAATCTGACAGTTGATGCCGCCCGCTCGCATGCGTGGCAGATCAAGATGTCCGGCGTCAGACCACTGCCTGAGATCACGTTGAAATTCACCGGGCAGGGCGCACCCTAATGTGTCGCAATGGGCGTCGAAGACAAAGGTTGCGTTGTTCATTTAGCCGCGTGGTCGATTGGTCGCGTGGTCGTTTGGTCGCTTAGTCGCGTCGTCGCGTGGTCGGGTGTGTACAGTCGGTAGCTCATCTGCACATCGTCCCCTGGTCACCTGGTCACCTGGTCACCTTGCCACGGTGTCACGCAGGTTACTCGGTGGTGCGTCGATGTTAAGGCGTTTGTATTCCTCGGTAGGAATCAGACGGAATTTGTGGAGTTGTGTAGAAGGTGCTTTGAGATTGTAAGTGTCGATCAGAGAGTTAATCTCCGCCACATCCTCTTCGAAACGGGTGCGGTGTTTGCACCATGTGGCTTCGATTGCCGGGATCTCCTTGGTGCGTGCCTTTTGCCGTCGCTCCTGATACCAGGCATCGTTTCGGAGCAACTGTTGGCGAGCAGCCTCGATACGGCGGTCGATCTCTCTGGCGTCGTCGACCCAGGGCAGAGTATGCCCGCTATTGCGAATGAGGTCATGTGCCATTTGCTGATCGTGCGGCAGGTGAGGGTTGCGCCAGTCGGGCAGTGGTTTACCCTGACCTGGCAGGTTATCGAAATCACCCCGCTCCTGGGCTGCGCGGATGCTTTCTTCGATCCAGTTGTCCCAAGAGGTGGCAGGCGGCTTTCTTTTTGGGGAGTTGATATCACGATCTGACATTAGCTTATTACCTTTGCAGTGTTTGCATCGGGCATCATTGTCGCCTTAATCGGAGACAAAAAGCAAGCCCCTGCACGAATGCAGGGGCCTGACAAAAACTAGAGATTTCGTAGCGAACGACCGGCCTAACTGCTCTCTTCCTCGTTGCCATCATCGAGAACATCAGCTGAAGCATTGACGTTGCTGTCGGCAACGTCCGTCACCTCGGAAACAGCTTCTTCTGCACCGGCTTGCGTTTCATCTGCCAGTTCACCAACGCCCGGCATGACATCATCAGGGCTGAGATCATAGCTTGCATCGACGGTATCGAGGCTTGTGGAGGTTTTGTCGCGGCCGATTTGACCAAACAGATGCCCTTGGACGAGCGTCGCCCAAAACATCGTGAACAACAACCCGATACCACAAAGCAAACCACCGACAATACCTGCCATCAAAGACACCAGCCAGATGACAATTATGGCGATGATTACTTCGCCTAAATTCTCACGGGTGAATGCCAGGATATTTGAAAACTCCAAACCCGAAGAAATCCTGCCGGTTTCGGCAAATTTGACTGTAATACCTGGTAGGGCAAGGGAGAGGACAATGGCATACAAAAATGCCACGCAGCTAAAGCAAATGGCCAAAAATCCGCCGGCATCTTCGGACACGGCTGATAGGATAGAGGAAGGAACCGACAGGATAATCAACGGCAACGCCCAGATCAGGGTAACGACAAATAGCTTGAGACCGAGGCCGATTTTCTCCCCCCAACCATCCCAGGCCGGTAAGAGAGTTTCTTCGTCGCGGCGGACATTGCGAACCACTTCCACCATATAACCGTACACTAACAGCCAGCCGATGATCGGAATAAAAACAACAATCCCCCCGATCAGTATTTTTTCGACCCACTTCTTGTCTTCGAATGCAAATGATAAAGATCTACCAATATCCATGGTCCCTCCTCGAGAAACAGGGGTGAATTTAGAATTGCACAATAACTAGCGTCAGAATTATATCAGAGGGTGATGAGAGCAGCAATCAGAGCCTTCATCACCCTCGGTCTACCCTCCTAAACGTACATTATATACGATCACAGCGCATATTTGGTTTCAGGGTGCAACCAATTCTTATTCGTCTATCGTAATATCATCCTCAGGTACCAACGCAGGTTCGTCATCGGCCTCCAAGAGAGCTTGTGGCTCGAGTGTCTTGCTAGACTTCTCGGGCAACAGCTGCCCGTAAAGATATCCTTGAACTGTCAGTGCCCAGAATGCTGTGAATAGGGCGCCAATACCACACAAAATACCACCTACAATACCGGCAGCGATTTGAGCTAAAAGTACCACCACGACAACCAAGACGACGTTGCCAAGATTAGCGCGCGTGAACTGAAAGACATCTGAGACAGCTAGCGCCGCAGATAATTCACTAGCCTCAGCATAGCGGATGGTGACGGCGGGAACCAAAAACAGTAACAGAATAGCGTACAGGACAGTAAAGCAGGTAAAGCAGAGTGCCAACGTGCCAAGTATGCCTCCGGCTACATCTTCGCTAGCGAACACTCCCAATGGAATCGCCAAAACGACGAAGGGGACCCAGAGGACTATGATCGGCAAAGCCCATACAATGTAAGCAAGTAACAATTTGAGGCCATCGACGATCATCTCGCCAAATTCACGCCACTCCGGCAATGGGTACTCCTCACCCTGCCTTACATTGCGAATCAGAACGACCATATAGCCCATCAATAGAAGCGATCCCACAATAGGGATCAATGCAATGAGCCCACCGATCAGCAGTTTCTCGACCCACTTCTTATCTTCGAACAGGAACGTAAAAGATTTTCCAACATCCATGATGCCTCCTAACGGTTGATTAGTAAATTTTGAAATGACACCTAACAAATATACGCATTATAGCAGAGAAGGTCGCGAAAACCCCTAGCCCGTTGGTAGCGTAAAACCGAAATTGAGTTGGACATAACCACGCAAGAGATTAACAGAAAGCAGTAGCAGCATAGCCAAGGCCATACCGGGGACAAATAAGGTGGCGAAATCCCTGGCCGTACGATTACTGTTTTCTTGTCGCAAGATCAGCAATGCGAACGTCGCGCCCACCATGCTGAGCATAAAAAAGGCGCCTCCGGTCGAGAGAATGGTCAGGGGATAAAAGAGAGGTGGCCAGGTTGTGTTGACAACTACAACGATCATGGCGCCCACGATTAATGCCATTAGCAGATCCCGCCCGCCGCGCAGAATGGGTGTAGGATCGGGGTATGCCCAGAAAACCTGATTGAAATAGGGTAGAAAGAGAAAGCAGATCGCCAGCCCCTGGAGCAGACCCGTGCTAATGCGCAGGATATTGTTGGGCTCATAAAAAAGTGGGCGACGAATGATAAGATAGACATAGGAATTGAAACCATCGAACGCCCAAATAAGCAAAAATCCGAGGAGAACGGCGACCAGCCAAGGCGGAGGTAAGGACGCAGCCCGAAGCCGCCCCCACAATCCGGCCAGAAACATCCCAGCCACAATACCGAGATACTGGCCCGTGCAACGTGCGCACAGCGGCAGGACAAGATCACCAAAAATATAACTCCGCACTGTGATCTGATGGCAGACCGCGTACCCAATCTCATGTGTGAGGCCGTACACTCCCTCTTGCCCGGCCATGTACAGCACAAACCCCAGCACGGGCAATGCCAGCAAAAGTAAGGCCCTACGACTCGATTTACTACGATTGGACGTCGTGTGTTGCATAGTTATAGATTAATCGAAGCGGCGCCAGGAAGCAACGTCCGGGTGCCCACAATCCATCGGTATACGGCTCTGTGTAATTAGCAAGCCCAAATGGTCTTCATGGTATAATAGCGGTCGATTTTTCAGCACCAACTGAAGAGATAAAAAACATGCCAGAATTAGATATCGTAAAACTCGGAGATCCACGGCTACGGAGAAGAAGCAAACCCGTACGTCGTTTCAACGCTCAGCTCAGAGAACTAGCGGATGACATGGTAGAAACCATGCGCAGTGCCCATGGCGTTGGCCTGGCTGCGCCTCAAATAGGCATCAACGAACGCCTCATTGTGATAGAGATGCCGGAGGAGGGATTTGAGGATGACCCACAAGCTGGAAGCCTTTACGTGGTAGTCAATCCTGAAATCGTGCGCTTGAGAGGAGAGAAGGAGGCCGGTGACGAAGGCTGTCTTTCAATCCCTGGTTATATTGGGGAGGTAGAACGCCAACCTACGGCCACCATCAAAGGACAAGATGTCAATGGCAAACCGATTCGTGTCAAGACCTTTGACTACCTGGCACGCATCTTTCAGCATGAAATCGATCATCTAGAGGGTGTGCTCTTTATCGACTACATCGAAGACCCTTCGAAACTAAGGCGTCTCGTACGTGACCCAGAGACGGATGAGGTTTACGAAGAACCGGTGAGAGAGTTATCGGCATAGGGTGAGACATTTTCCCTCCTGGTTTTCCACAGAACCAGCCCGATCGCTACCTCCGTTCAAACCTCGCCGTTCTCTGTTTCAATCCTTGAATCTGGCTCGGCCCTCTCATCATTCTCTTCGAACACGTACATAAACCCGAACGTACTTTGGCCTACCACGATACGGTCCCCTTGCTGTAATACATGCCGTTGCACTGTCTCGCCATTCACCATAATCCCGTTGGCGCTGGCGAGATCGTAGAGTACAAAGAAACCTTCCTCCTGGCGTACACGCGCATGTTGGCGAGATATGGCAGGGTCATCTATGCTTACATCGTTGTGCTTGCTATCTCGACCGATATCAACTAACTCTCGCAGTCGAAATTCCTGACCCGCTCGATGGCCATCCATTAGAACAATCCAGCCCAGAGGGTATAAAGCTTCGGGCTCATCCTCCTGGGTCTCGCCGTCCAAATCTGGGGGAACGTCGGGTATCAAGTCTGAGATATCAGAATCTATCGAAGACACAGCAGGCTTTATTCCCACAGGGGTAGGCACTTGAGAGGGGGGCGCCTCCTCTAGGGCAGGCAACGAATCGAATTCGAGTTCACCCTCGCTTAAATCGAGAGGATGTACGCCTAGGCCGGCCGTGTACAAAACCAACACGATCAACGATCCTATGGTAGCGATCATACCGAGAATGGCCAGCAACACGGGCAACGCCCCCAGCCCCACGGACAGTTCAGGGAAGAAACCGAGTATCGCGCTGGGAATGACGACTAGAGCGGCCAGCAGAGATCCTACTCGCCATATAGTCGCCTCGTAGTTTTTGCTGGTACTGTCGAAGAATATCCACAATGTAGCCACCAGCGTGATCGCAAAAGCAACGGCAACTCCCCAACGATACCATTCAAGCACGATCTCTAAAGGGGCGGCGAAACTATTTTCTATCATAATGGCAGGGGGGGGACTCACGATAGTTGTTTGAAGACGAGTACTGTCTCGCCGAATGCAATACGGTCGTTGTCTATAAGCGACTGCCGGGCGATGCGCTCACCATTGACAAAGGTGCCGTTGGCGCTGGCAAGATCTTGAACGTAAAATTGTGGTTTTTCCAGCCAGACCTCGGCATAGATCCTGGCATGATAACGAGAGGCTAATTCTCCATCGACAACGAGGTCATTTTCATCCGCTCGTCCGATGGTAGAGCCCAGTCGCTTCAGTCTGCACAAGCGCCCACGACGAGAACCCTCTACAACTACAAGCCAGGCAAACACTGGGTCTTCTTGAGGCAAAACGATGGTTTCGTCAACTGCAACAACCTGGTCAGGGCTATCTGAAGAGTTTTGTTGATCGAACATAAAAGAGAATCCTCCTACCGCACCTTAGCTGCGTGAGGTGGTAAACAGAAGCACGGTCGAGCCAAGGCAGATCTCATCTCCCTCGAGTATGGTCTGGCGTTGAATCCTCTTGCCGTTAACCATCGTACCATTCGTGCTACCCAAATCCGATACAACAAAACGCCCCTGCTCATGGCGGATCTGGATGTGTCGGGCGCTGACGGCCGGATCTGTGAGCACCGTATCGACGCGGGATTTGTCGCGGCCAAAGGTAAGACTGCTATGTGGATACAGGGCGTATCGCTCCCTCAACTCAGGTCCCTGCCGCACGATAAGCCAAGCAATTGGATTATCGACGGCAGCCGGGGTCATTGCTGCTTCGAAACCTATCTGGTGTGTGTCATCCATGTTTGGGCTAGCAACAACGGTTTGGGCCTGGCGATCAACGCTTGCTGCCGAAGGTCGCGGAGGTGGAGGCACCAGATCATAAGGCAATTGCAGGTCAGATTCATGACGCGGGATCGCCGGTGGGGGCGTTGATGCCGGTGATTTCTCGACATATGGCTGTGCTGTTGGTTCATAAGCGGTCGCTGCCATAGTTACCTCCCCACTGACTTCTGGCGATTGACGATCGTCCCAGTTTACAATCAGCAAGTAAATAAAAACGCCTAATGCTAAAACCAGGGCAATAGATCCGAACAATAAGTTTTGTCCCCCTCCTAATTCAAACGCCATTAAGAAGGCAACGATGACAACGGCTGTCAGCGTTAGCAAGAAGGAGAATACAATGGCCGCCAGACGTGCCCATTCGCGCAGATCCCAAAGGCCGCGGAAAATCAGCCCCGCTAAAGCAGCAGTCAACAAAGGAGGAACGGCCAACAGGCTGTTAAAAGCAGTTGGCAACTGCAGGCGGTTCCCTAAAGTGGTTATTCCTTCGCTGCTATTGGGAACGAGCAACAAAAAGGCGGCTATGCCCACAGCCAAAATAGCTTGTAACAGAAACAAAAAGGCTATGAACGATATGCCGAGTGGCCTGGTTCGAGTCATCATTGGTGCAAGATTATCGCACCCACCCCACCGGCTGTCAATAGATCGTGGTTGGCGGTGAGGATGTGGCGATGGTAGAATCGCAGTCTCGGACGATTCGTAATCTCTTAGGAACATCTGCTTTCATGACATACCTTCTGTTTGGTTTCTCCTTTGGCTTGAGCGCCGGGCTGGCGCCGGGACCCTTGACGGCGCTTGTCATGCAACGGAGTCTGCAAGGGGGATTCGCCAGCGGACTACGTGTGGCCTTAGCCCCCTTACTAACCGATATCCCCATTATCCTGTTGTCATTCTTACTGGTGGGGCGTTTGCCGGAAGCGTATCTTGACGGATTGCTGATCGTTGGTGGACTCTTTGTCATCTGGTTGGCAATCGACGCCTTGCGAAAAGGCGCCAAATCGTCAGATACGAATAAACCCTCCTCGGCTCGGCAGGATTTGCTTCATGGTGCCTTGATCAATTTCCTGAACCCTCATCCTTATCTATTTTGGATAGCAGTGGGTGCACCTACCCTGGTACGAGCCTGGCGCAGTGAACCAGTTCACGCCGTTGCCTTCATCCTTTCATTTTACCTGCTATTGATTGGTAGTAAGATCGGTCTAGCCGCTCTTTTTAGTAGAGGCGAGCGGTTGCCACAAACCTACCATCATTTGCTCATCCGGCTTTCTTCAGTACTTTTATTATTCGCCGGGCTGTACATGATTTATATGGCCTGGCAAGGTTTAGTGTCACCACAATGATCGTTGTTAGTCCTTTGCAGCAAAAAGACCTTGCCGCTGTCACCGAACTGTGGAACCAAACGGCTGAAACACTCCCCTTCAGTTGGTGTACATCTCCCGATACCTTTCAGAAAGATATCGTTTCACAGAATGCCGAACCATACATCGACTTGCAGACCCAGCCGGAAGGCTGTTTGGTCGCCCGAGATGGCAAACAGATGCTCGGCTTGATTCATTGTTCGGTAGGTTATCTGGCAGAAGATGAAATCACATTGCGAGGATTTATCCGTCATCTCACGACATTGCCTTCAGCACCCAATTGGGTAGCAAAACTTCTTTTATCCGAAGCCGAAGATCACTTCCGCAAACAGGGCGTTAGTGACCGAGTTTTCGCCTTCCACAGACATGCGGGCTATCCCAGCCTGCTTGCAGGACGTGGCTACTTTGCCACAGATCGCATAGACATAATGGCGACCCTGGGAGATGCTGGTTACCAGGTACGGGATCGGTGGTTCCTATACGAGAAAACCTTTCACAGTTATGTAACCGAATACCACCCCTCGCAGGGCAACCTTGTTTTGCGGATTCTAGATAGCCCTGATGGGATCACCTCGCTGCACGTTGTACACCAGGGATGGCCGGTTGCCGAACTGAGTGTCGTGATCATGATAGAACTCAGCAAACAACGTGGCGCCCCTATTGCTGCGATCAAAGAACTGCGTGTCGAACCAGGGTTCCGGCGCCGAGGGGTGGGGCGCTGGCTTCTCCTCCGTACACTGAATGAATTGACCCTTCGCGGCGTACATCACCTCATTGTCGATATCAACCATAATGACGCCGCCGCCCAGAGCCTGCTGGTGCAACTGGGCTTTGAAGAGGTTCCCATACGGGGCTTCAGCTACGAGAAGTCGCAAACAAATTCATGAGTGACAAGCATACAGATCAGACAACTCATACCTTGTCTGATTCACATGGAGCGATAACGCACACCTACGTTCCCACACTATGGTTCCGGGTAACGGCAGGTCTGTTTGTACTGGCGAGCACCTGGCTGGCCACCGAAGTCTGGCGGCAACCGGGGGCGATCACCATCGTCATGTTCGTGGGGGTGACGATCATTGCCTTGTTTTTGGTACTCCAGGCTTTGGTTCGTGTCGACTACGGCGGCGAGACTTTGGCCTACCATTTGCCATTGCGGCCCACTCAACGAATCAAGAGATCCCAGATCACATGGGTCGAACGAGGGGGGCGTCGCGCCACAGCCCTAATCATCGGCTACCAACCCTCAGCCAATGAAGGCTACGTGGCGTCTCAGACTCGATTTGTCAATCTGCCGCCCTTAAATGATCAAGAGGGTCTGCTCGAGTACTTAGGTGGGGAAACGAAACATCGTGGAGACCAGGATCATGGCGGTTGAGATTCCAGAAGCATTGCTTTGGGGATTAAGACGTTACCTGGCAGCACCTAATGCTCGCGTCAGGTCAATACATCGCCAGCCCTTCCGCGCTGGATTATCAGGTAGTACGCTGGAATACTGGCGTCTTCATCTCCATCGGGCGGGCGTGCAATCCACCATTACCCTGGTCTACAAACGCGGGGCGGTGGTAGATGGCGCTTTTTTGAGAGGCGCCCCCCAGCGCGAGGCACTGGCGTATGTGGACCTTCCCCAATCCATCCCCATTGCCATGCCCACGAAAATCGCGGTTGATATCCCTGCCGGCGATCTGTGGTTACTACCTTTTCCTCCCGTCAAGAACACCAGCCACTGGCTGGCAGACTGGGATCGTACCGATATCGAACGAGTGTTAACCGATGTGGCAAAGCTACACACAGCCTTTTGGGATCAAAAAGATACTCTGGGTAAGTGGTCGTGGCTTGCACATCCTACAGGCGCCGATGCCCAAACGCTGACACGGGATGGATTGGCCGGAATTCAAACATTAATCGAAAACGAGGGTTTCGACACACAACTGACCCCTAAGCGACTCAAACGATTACAGGAACTGGCGAACGATCCCTCTCCTTTGCTCAACCTACTAAACGAGGGACCCATCACCCTGCTCCATGGAGATGCAGGATTTCAGAATATAGCGCTTACGCTCGACGGCAGACAGCGGCTTTGGTATGACTGGCAGCTAACCTCCGCCGGACCACCTGCGCTCGACCTGGTGACAGTTCTACATCCCTGGGCCTATCCTGATACCAACCCTCCCTTATCGATCACAGCAATGGTTGAATACTATCTGAAAGCCCTGGCAAATCGAGGCTATCCTGTGGGGCTAAACGCATTTCAACAGCAGTTGGATGCAGCTTTGATCTGGAGATGGATCTGCCAGTGGGCGCCATTGTTAGGACAATACAGCCAACGCCTGCAGCCGAATGTACGCGCTCGCCTGTACTCTGCATTTGCAAAACTGCATTGGCCGGCGCTGGAAAGAATCTAGCGACTATCACCAGACTACGCTGAGAAACTGAGGCTCCGCTGGAGCAAGTAGCAGGTCGCAGGTGCAAGTTCGGTTGCGGATAAAGGTTGAACCTACTACGTGCCACTTGCTACGTGCTACGTGCTACGTGCCACTTGCTACGTGCTACGTGCTACGTGCCACTTGCTACGTGCTACGTGCTACGTGCCACTTGC
>JAAENG010000426.1 GCA_024224665.1 Chloroflexota bacterium
AGATCGGACGAGCGCAGCGGAGGGTAAGAGCTGAGCTCCCAGTGGTCGACGCATGATTCCGGAGAAAAGGCCTCCAACGGCTGCGAAGCCCGGGCCGAGCTTGACGACAACGATGATGGCGTCATCAATGCAAACGATGCCGTCTATAACGACCTAAAAGTCTGGCGCGACTATAGTGCCAATGGCCGAAGTGAAAGCAGCGAGCTACAAAGCCTCGCAGAAGCTGGAGACACAGCCCTCAATCTAGATTATTCAAGCAGCGACAGCGTCGATGAAAACGACAACGAACACCGCCAGGTCGGCAGCTATGTCGACAGCGACGGCAATACCAAGGAGATGACCGACGTTTGGTTTACCGTCGATGCCACCCGCACCAAAGCGCTCACTGATATTCCCATTCCCACCGAGATCGAAAGCCTGCCCGACGCCCATGGTTACGGCTGGGTCCGCACCCTGCATGAAAGCATGGCCCTTGACAGCAGTGGCCAGCTGAAAGACCTAGTTGAGCAGTTTGCAAACGAAACCGACCCCGCAGAGCGCAATGAACTACTGCCGCAACTGATGTACCAGTGGGCCGGCGGTAAAAATGCTCATATGGACGACGGTTACTTCGCCGACGCCTGGTTCAGCCAGATCGGTAACTACTTCTACACCACAATAACCCAGGAACAGTACAGCGTACTCGAAGCTTTTACGGGTCAGGAGAAGTACTTCAATAACACTGCTTCCGGATTATTTTTGCTCGACCGTTACAATCAGCTGTGCGATATCGTCTTCTATCAATTGATGGCCGAGACCCACTTGCAAGATCTATATCAGCAGATCCAGTTTGACTACGATGAAGCTAGCCAGACCTGGCGCGGAGAATATAGTGCGGCGATAGACAGCATTGTCGAACAGGCCGCAATCGAACCGGAGCATGCCAAAGAACGACTTAGCGACTTCCTCCGCTCAGTACGTGGAATGAACCCATATGTCAGCGAAAATACCGATGCGGCACGAGTTACGCTGGAAACGATCATCCGTGATAATTGGCAGGACGCCGGAATCCAGCAGCTGACAACAGTAGTCAGCGAGTTTTATCTGGGAACCGGAGACCAGGCCGAAACGTTCAATGCAACACAGCAGTCCGAGCAGTACACCGGGGTAGTCTCCAGTGGAGACGGCGACGATACCCTCTACGGCGTATCCGGAGTGGCTGAAGATGAAGTGCTCAGCGGCGATGCCGGCGACGATGTCATCCGTGGTTATGAAGGTGACGACGTACTGATCGGCGGAACCGGCAACGATACCCTGCGTGGTGGTGAGGGTGACGACAGCTACTACTTCGCCCTCGGAGACGGGCAGGACACGATCGAACTGACAACCAACACCGCCGGTATCGATACTCTGGTGTTGGGCGAAGGCATCAGCGCCGCCGATATCAGCCTGGAGAAAATTTTTGACGATCTGATCATCAAGGTTGGTAACAGTGATGATCAGATTAAAGTGACCGGTTGGTTCGGTAGCACTTTGGTCGACAAGCAGCTCGACCAACTGAGTTTTGCCAATGGTGCGACCATGAGTATGGACGAACTGCTGGCCAGCAAACCGGTAACAACCCAGGGAACCGATGGCAATGACAGCTATACTCTGCTACGCGGGTATGAAGGGTGGGACGAGATCCACGGGCAGGCAGGCGATGACGCCCTGCAAGGGATGGCCGGGGACGATACCCTCAAAGGCGGGGCCGGCAATGATACCTTACAAGGATTTGAAGGCAACGACACCCTGGTCGGCGGAACTGGCAATGATACCCTGCGAGGGATGGAGGGTGACGACCGGTTTCTGTTTAATCTTGGTGATGGCGCCGATTCACTGATTCTGGATGATGCTGCCGGGTTCGATACGGTTGCCTTCGGCGCAGGGATCGCCCTGACTGATCTTGAGTTGCAAAAAGACTTCGACGATCTGCTGATCCACGTCGGTAGCGGCGGTGATCAACTGAGACTAGTAGGCTGGTTCAACGACAACTATGCGGATAAGAAGATCGATCAATTCAGCTTCGCCGACGATAGCGTTCTCAGTCGCGACGAACTGTTAGCGCAAAAACAGATTCTGGTCGACGGCACCAAGATCAATGGCAACCTGATTGGACACGAAGGCACCGACCTGATCGTCAGTGACGCTCAAGACGATAATCTCATCGGTCAGGCTGGTGACGATGTCCTGATCGGCGGGGCCGGTGACGACATTCTAAACGGTGGCGACGGTGACGATGTTTTCCGTTTCAACCTCGGCGATGGTCAGGATCGGATCAACCTCGATGATGCCGATGGCCTTGACACTTTGGAGTTCGGTTTAGGGATCGCGACAAACGACATTCAGTTTTACAAAGACGGCTCTTACGACCTGATCATCAGGGTCGGCGATGGCGGCGATCATGTCCGCATCAGCCACTGGTACAACTCTGGTTATGCCGGCAAACGGGTAGACCAGTTCAGCTTTAACGATGGCACGGTTTGGGACTCCGCCACCCTGGAAACTATGAGCGCCACGCCGCGTACTGATGTGACGCCGTTGGTCAGCGCCACGGTGACGTTGGGAAATATTGTCGAGGGTGGCAGCCGTCAAATCACTGCGGCTGAACTGTTAGCAAATGCCAGCGACGCTGATGGCGATACGCTGAATATTACTAAGCTGAGCGTCGATTTCGGTACGCTGATCGATAACGGAGATGGTAGCTGGACTTATACCCCGGATACAGACAACAACGGCATTGCCCGGTTCACCTATCAGGTGACCGACGGCATGCTCAACTTCACTGCAACTGCCGACTTAACTGTGACTCCGGAAAACGATGCGCCAGATTCGACCGGCGAGGTACTCCTGGGAACATCAGCTGAAGATGCCTCCCGACTTATCACCGCCACGGAACTGCTGGCAACCATGAGTGATGTCGATGGTGACACCCTGACGATTACGGCACTGACTGTTGATAATGGAGAGCTGGAGGACCACAACGATGGTAGCTGGACCTATACCCCAGGGGCACAGTTCAATGGATTGGTTCGATTCACCTGCCAAGTGAGTGATGGCACGGAATCTTTGACCCAGACAGCCAGACTGGCGGTCGGAGAAGATCGCAATGATCTGCTCGGCACTAACGGGATCGAATATCTGAATGGCACAGAAGCCGCAGATTATCTAAACGCACAGGCTGGCAACGATACCCTTAGAGGTAAGGTTGGAGACGATATCCTGATCGGCGGAGCCGGGGATGACAATCTGTACGGCGGAGCCGGGAACGACCTCTTCCGCTTCAATCTCGGCGATGGACAAGACACCCTCTATCTGGATGACGTCGACGGCGTTGACACGCTGCAATTCGGCGTCGGGATCACCCTAGATGACCTGACTCTGAGTAAAGAATACCCTTATAATCTGCTGATCGATGTTGGTAACGGCGGGGATCGAGTCCGTGTCCAGGACTGGTTCTACGCCGCCTCGAACTGCAATCTCGACTTCATCGCTTTTGCCGACGGGACGACGCTGAGTCGTGAGGAGCTTCTGGCGCAGAAGATGGTGGCGGTCACGGGAGATGACAGCAACGACAGCCTGACCGGCGGTGACAGTCGAGATATTATCGAGGGGATGGCCGGCGACGATTATCTGACGGGCAATGCCAAAGATGACCATCTGAATGGCGGCACAGGGAATGATATGCTTTCCGGCAATGACGGTAATGACGAACTGCTCGGTGGCAGTGGCGACGATAGCCTCATGGGACACGATGGCAACGATGTCATAACCGGCGGCACCGGTAACGACACCCTCGCAGGGGGCGCCGGAGACGATACCTTCCATTTCAACCTCGGCGACGGGCAGGACAGCATCCTCCTCGATGACGTCGACGGCTTCGATACCCTGGCGTTCGGCGCAGGGATCACAGAAACTGACCTGACGCTGGAGGCTCAAGGTGTAGATCTGTTACTCAAGGTCGGCGCGGGCGGCGAACAGATCCGCCTGGTCGGTTGGATGAGCCAGTCCAACTGGGACGAACGGATCGATCGCTTCCTTTTCGCCGACGGTGCGGAGTTGAGTGCAGACGAACTGGTCGCTCAGCACCCGGTTCTGGTCTTTGGAACTGACGGACATGATAATATTGGTGGTCACGACGGTGCCGATCGTATCCTTGGCAACGATGGTTATGACTATATCTCCGCTCAAGGCGGTGATGACCTACTGGACGGTGGCGCTGGGAACGATCAGTTGCATGCGAATGACGGTAACGACACCCTGATCGGTGGCGCCGGCTACGATCATCTGTATGGCGGTGCTGGGGATGATACCTTTTTGTTCAATCGCGGCGACAGCTACGATGTCATCTGTTTGGATGACGCTGAGGGTAACGACAAGCTCGTTTTTGGCGAGGGGATCGAGATCTCGGATCTGTTGCTGGTGAAGAAACATATTGATCTTGAAATCCGCATCGCAGGAACCGACGACAAAGTCATCGTCGAGAACTGGTTTCATCCAAACTACTATGACTCGCGTCTGGACGGATTCAAATTTACCAATGGGACAGAATTGAGCTATGACGAGCTGATTCAGCAGTGTCCGGTACATATTTTAGGTGGCGATGGCCCTGACAACCTTGCTGGGCATGAAGGTGACGACATCATCGACGGTGGCAAGGGCGACGACTATCTAAGTGGCAACGTTGGCGACGACCTGCTGATCGGCGGCGAGGGGAATGATTGGTTGAGCGGTGGAGTTGGAGATGATACCTACCTCTTTAATGCCGGAGATGGACAGGACAATTTGATCCAGAATGAAGCTACCGGGATCGACACCCTCAAGTTCGGTAATGGCATCACCCTTGATGACATCGCCCTGCACAAGGATGGTGATAACCTACTGGTCAAGGTGGGCAGTGGTAGCGATCATGTCAGCCTGGATGACTGGTTTCGGGCCGGTACCGCCGATATGCATCTTGATCAATTTGCCTTTGCGGACGGCTCAATTCTAACCAGCGATGAACTGCTGGAACAGAAGCAGATATTAAGCGTCGGTAGTACCGCAAATGAAAGTCTGCTGGGGCATGCCGGAGAAGATGTCATGTTCGGCGGTGCTGGCAACGACAACCTCTCTGGTTATGCTGGCGATGATGTGCTCGATGGTGGCGCAGGTGATGATTATATCCAGGGAGATGCCGGTAATGATGATATCTCAGGTGGTACCGGAAACGACGATCTGCATGGTGGAAGCGGCGACGATATCTTCCGTTTTAACCTTGGTGACGGTCAAGACACCATCTTGCTTGGTAGCAGCGGCGATAGCGATACTCTAATCTTTGGTGTGGGGATCGCTCTGGCTGATCTGCAATTGCAGAAGGTCGGTAGTTGCGATCTGGTGCTCAAGGTCGGTAACGCAGGCGATCAGGTTACGGTGCCTAACTGGTTCCATCCCAACTATATCGATCGCCACCTGGCAAAAGTGATCTTCGCCGATGGAACCACCCTGACCCATGACGAACTATTGGCGCAGAAACCGATCTACGGAATCGGTAGCGCTGAGAAAGACAGTCTCTCCGGTCATGAAGGGACGGATGTTCTGCAAGGCGCCGCCGGCAACGACAACCTCTCTGGTTATGCTGGCGATGATGTGCTCGATGGTGGCGCAGGTGATGATTATATCCAGGGTGATGCTGGAAATGACGATATCTCAGGTGGTACCGGAAACGACGATCTACATGGTGGAAGCGGCGACGATATCTTCCGTTTTAACCTTGGTGATGGCGAAGATACCATCCAGGCCGGCAACAGTGGCGACAGCGACACACTGGCTTTCGGTGCGGGGATCGTTCTGGATGACCTGCAGTTGCAGAAGGTTGATGTTTATGACCTGCTGATCAAGGTTGGCGAGACCGGTGATCAGGTTACCTTGTCCAGCTGGTATCATCCCAATTATGCTGATCGGCGTATGGCACAGGTTACCTTTGCCGATGGAAGCACCCTGACCAGTGACGAACTGCTGGCGCAGAAACCGGTCTACAGCATCGGTGGCGTTGGCAACGACAACATGTCCGGTACAGACGGAATGGATAATCTGATCGGGGCCGAAGGTGATGATTATCTCTATGGTAAAGGAGGAGATGATGTTCTTACCGGCGGGACCGGTAGTGATTATCTCCGTGGAGATGCCGGAAACGACGACCTGACAGGTGGCAGTGGTAATGACGACCTTGGTGGCGGTAGTGGTAACGATACCTTCCGCTTCAACCTTGGTGACGGGCAGGATACCATCCTGGCTGATGACGCAGATGGCACCGAAACTCTGGCCTTTGGCGCAGGGATAACCAGTGCAGATCTGACCTTTACCGAAAGTGGCGATAATTTAATTGTTTCTGTCGGTGCCGGCGGAGATCAGGTAACTTTGCTGAACTGGTTCAAAGCCGGGGAAACTCTCAAACGAATCGATCTCTTTACCTTTGACGACGGCCAGATAGCAACTGCTGCCGACCTGATGCCACGCGAAATGGCCAACCTGGCGCCACAGGTGACCAGCAGTATAGACCTGGGCAGCATGGTCGAAGATGGCAGTATGACAATCACAGCCGAACAACTGCTGGCTAATGCAACTGATGTCGATGGCGACAGCTTGCAGATCGAAGCGCTGACAGTCAATCGGGGAACACTCACAGCAGCTGGTCCAGGGCTCTGGACCTATACGCCAACCGGCAATGACAACGGAACGGTGACCTTCAGTTACCAGATTTCTGACGGACTGGAAGCCGCAACAACGACAGCAGGCTTGGCAATAACACCAGTTAACGATGCGCCGACCGTTACCGGTCCCATCACTCTTGGTGGCATGGTCGCAGGTGAAACGCTGACGCTATTAGCGACAGACCTGCTGGGCAATGCCACCGATGTAGATGGCGACACCCTGAACATCGCCACCCTGACCGCTGACAACGGTACCCTGACCGATAATCAAGACGGCACTTGGGCTTATACTGCCGCCGCCGATTATAACGGCACGGTCAACTTCAGCTATACGGTAAGCGATAGCGAACTGACAGTAGCAGCGACTGCAAACCTTATAGTCAATGCCGGATTGAATGTGGTTTCCGGAACCGGCAGCAACGATAGTCTGCAGGGAACAGCCGACCCGGATCAGATTGTCGGTCAGGCAGGCAATGACTACCTTTATGGCCAGGCCGGTAATGACATACTGGAAGGTGGAGATGGTACCGATACTCTTTATGGTCAGAACGACAACGATGAACTGCACGGCGGTGCCGGAAACGACAACCTCTCCGGCGGATCTGGAGACGATACCTTCCATTTCAATATCGGCGATGGACAGGATACGATCAATGTCGATGACGCAAGCGGTAACGATACCCTGGCTTTCGGTACCGGCATCGGTCTGAACGATCTGCAATTACAGAAATCCGGAAACGATTTGCTGGTCAAGGTCGGCAACAGTGGCGACCAGATCAAACTGAGCCTCTGGTATCATCCCAGCTATGCCAGTTACCGACTGGATCAGTTCAGCTTCGCTGATGGGACCATCTTGACTTGCAACGAACTGCTGGCACAACTACCGGTCCATGGTACC
>JAAENG010000427.1 GCA_024224665.1 Chloroflexota bacterium
CTAGATTGATGAACTGATGCGCGTGCATAGCGGTGGTGATCGCCAGCTTGGAATCGATCGACTTTCGTTTGCCGCCTGCGATGCATTGCGCGACCGAGGGCTGAACCTGTTTGAGGGTGAGGGAATCGCCGAGCAGGCCCGAGCGGTCAAGTCGAAAGAAGAGTTGGTTTTGATGCAGGCATCGATGACGGTTTGTGAACAGGCCTGTGATGCGATGCAACAGTACCTGGCGCCTGGCGTCACAGAAAACGCCTTGTGGGCCCAGATGCATGAGGCCAATATCCGCCTGGGTGGCGAATGGATCGAGACGCGCCTGCTTTCTTCTGGACCGCGGACCAACCCCTGGTTTCGTGAGTGCTCAATGAGAGCAATCGAGCGGGGAGATCTGGTCAGCTTTGATACCGATCTGATTGGGCCCTACGGTTATTGCTCAGATATCTCCCGGTCATGGCTGTGCGGTGATAAGCCCAACGATGCGCAACGACGCCTCTATGGGGCAGCCTACGAGCAGATTGAGACCAATATCGCCACCTTAGCGCCCGGCCGAAGTTTTCGCGACGTATCGGAGGATTGTTGGAAGATCCCATCGCAGTATCTTTCTCAACGATATCCCTCTTTAATGCATGGGGTCGGACTGGCTGACGAGTACCCCAGTATTAAGCACCACGTTGATCTGAAAGACAAAGGCTATGACGGCGTTCTGAGTCCAGGTATGGTGCTGTGCGTAGAGTCTTTCATCGGAGTAGAAGGTGGGCGTGAAGGTGTCAAACTGGAGGAGCAGGTTATCATTACTGATGATGGGGTGGCCCGCATGTCTTCATACCCCTTTGAGACTGATTGGTTATAGCCACGAGGTCCTTGAGTGAGTCCAGCGAACGTCACCATCGATTGCCTTCAGTACTGCAACTGGTCGCGCAC
>JAAENG010000428.1 GCA_024224665.1 Chloroflexota bacterium
CGGACCTGGCAAGAAAACATTACCGGAATAAATAATTAACCTTCATTAGCGCTTCTGTTGCACCTGTCATGGCGATGAGTCGCTACTACGACCCACGCACAGCTACGTGCGCCGCAATGAACCAGGAATCGGTCATCTCTTATGTCTGCAGAGGCAGTCTTTTTTCGGGCACGATGCCGAATCGAGAGCAAAAAAGGCACTCGTGCGAGCCTCAATCTGGCAGGAACGATCTTAGGTCATGATGGCAGAATCGAATCAATCTACTATAGCCATCGGCCGTATCGTTGGTATCCATGGCGTACGCGGAGAGGTGAAGGTCGATGTCTATACCGACTTCCCCGAGCGCTTCGAGCCAGGTTCAGACATTGTACTGGAGGGGGAAGCCCAGCTATACCGGATACTATCGACTCGGCCTCACAAAGGTATGCTACTGATACACTTAGAAGGGTTCACCTCTCGCGCACATGTAGAACGTTTGAGGGGAAAACATCTGGTTATACCTCGCGATCTGGCGAAGGTTTTGGATGAGGACGAGTATTACGTTGATGAGCTTCAGGGCCTACGAGTTAGCACAGATGAGGGTATTGATCTGGGGATGCTTGACGAAGTCTTGTGGACCGGTGCAAATGAAGTGTATGTCGTTCATGGCGAGTATGGTGAGGTGCTGCTACCCGCGATCTCCGAGGTTATCCGGGAAGTGGATTTGCAAGATGGTTACATGATAGTGCGATTATTGCCGGGCCTGGTTCAAGCATTGGACAAATAACGCGCGTGTGGTATCATGTGAGCTAAATTATTGAACAGCGTCACCAGATCGTGCCGTTAGTGTCCGTTCTGATTGGATAGGCGCGAGATCTGTTTCATCTATAATATCAGGGACCGCTGGTCGCTCTCTGATGCTAGCGGTTGATAAGTTCCCCCATCATTATCACCAGGAGAGTTCCGATGAAGTCAAGGCGTGTTATCATTATGGTGCTTGTCATAGCACTGTTTGCCACGGTTTGGATGCCTGCGGTCGCCAGCGCCGCACCAAGTGAGGCGGGAGGGAAGATACATATTGTGCGAAGAGGACAGACTCTGTCGTCAATCGCCGCTCGCTACGGCGTTTCGCCTAAGGCGATCGCAAAGGCTAACAATTTACGAGATTGGAATGTCATTTATGTCGGACAACGCCTGCGGATTCCTAAGAAAGGGGGTGGCGCAAGTGCTGCAAATGCGCAGACGAACAACACTAGATCTTCGGGCGTGCATACCGTACGGCGAGGCGAAAATTTATCATCCATCGCTGCAAAGTATGGTGTAACAGTAGCCGCGTTTAAGAATGCCAACGGAATCCGTAACGTTAATCGCA
The DNA here is from genome assembly GCA_024224665.1 of Chloroflexota bacterium. Taxonomy (GTDB): domain Bacteria; phylum Chloroflexota; class Anaerolineae; order J102; family J102; genus PIVW01. The sequence goes on from JAAENG010000428.1 coordinate 1,352, forward strand.
TTTATGTGGGGCAGCGTCTTAACATTCCGGGTCGTAAAGGCAATACCGGCTCATCAGGGGCGGCGCCCAAGGTTGCTACAGGCAGGAAGTGGGTCGAAGTTGATCTCTCCCGCCAGCGATTGATTGCTCACCACGGTAATACAGTGGTGTTGAATACGGCTATCAGTACGGGCTTGCGACGTACCCCTACACCTATCGGAACCTACCGCGTACGAAATCACATTCGGCGCCAGACAATGTCTGGTCCCGGCTACCGGCTGCCCAACGTGCAGTTTGTCATGTATTTTGTAGGTGCTTACGCCATTCATGGCACCTACTGGCACAATAACTTTGGTCGCCCCATGAGCCATGGCTGCATCAATTTACGCAATGGCGACGCTCGATTCCTCTACAAGTGGGCCAACAATGGTACAAAGGTTGTCATTCACCGTTGAGCCTGCCTTCAGCGCAGGGTACAAAAGATAAGAGAGTTCCAGGCTTTGGTGTGCGTGGCAAGTGGCACGTAGCAAGTCGCAAGTAGAACTTTGTCTGCAACCGAAGTTGTACCTGCGAACTGCCTCAGAGCGGCCACATTCTCCCGATTCAGTCCGGGAACGATCGCTAGAAACGAGACGAGGATGGCAGCACTGCCATCCTCGTCTCGCGTCCCTCACAGAAATCGATCTACTGGCTCTTTCGGAAATTCCGTGGTCCCTACCAGAAAGGCGTGGTTCGTCAGCAACACGCAACACGTGCTTTTCTACGGCCACACGAAATCCTATACAACCGATCTACCAAAAGGGTGCAAAACTTAACTGCTGGCGTGAGTCTTTGCTGACCGTATCAACTGGAATCGGGTATCCAGATTCATAGTGTATTCCAATCCCAGGCGTAACGATACCTTTGGCTCATAAGCAAGCAGGTCTTGCGCTTTTTCGATATCGGCAACAAGACGTCGCACGCCACCACTCTGTTCCTCATTATACAAGACGTGTGGCTCTCCGTTGGCTGCCTGCGCAATAGTTTGCACCAGACCCTCAACACTGGTTTCGATACCCGATCCGATATTTATGACCTGCCGGTCGATTCCGTGCCTTTCTCCGGCCACAGTCAGTGCATTTACAACATCATCGATATAGACATAATCTCTGGTTTGCTGGCCACTACCGAAGACCACAATAGTGCCCCCATTTAATATCTGGTGGATGAAGTGAGGCCCTACCGGTGGATAAGCTGGCGGTAGGGCCTGTCCTGGACCGTAAGCATTGAAAATCCTTAGAGCCACCGTCTCGATACCGTAGTGAACACCCAATGTGAAGATATAGTGCTCGGCAGCGAATTTGCTGACTGCATAAGGAGTCAAAAGTTCAGGCACGACGGTTTCGTCAACAGGTTGGCGTTTCTGATCACCGTAAATCGTACCGGATGATGCCATCACGATCCGTTTGATCCCGACCGCCCTCATTGCCTCCATCAAGATAACAGTACCACCCACATTCGTATCGTTGTAATCGCGCGGATAAAGCACCGATTGGGGTAGAGAGACCTTGGCCGCAAGATGATAGACACAGTCGATGTCGTGCAATAATGTCCATAACTTAGGTTGGTCTCGCACATCACCACGTGTGAACAGCACTCTAGAATCGAGTAACGATGGATCTCCCGCGCTCAAGTCATCGATAACTCGTACATGATGTCCAAGTTCTACTAATTGATTTGCCAAATGATGGCCAATGAAGCCGGCGCCGCCCGTAATCAGACATTTCATAGCGTTTTTTAGCTTGGGATCCTAACGTTCTTATCCCAACGTTTCCTGTGCAGGGTATTCTCGAATTATAACACAGTTCTAAGGGTGGATCGGAATTTGTATCTGACGTATCTCGTTTTCTATGTGGAAGTAAGAGTCCTCTAAAAGACACTAGGTCTGCCTTCTTCTGTGGATCATGCTCTTTGTGAGACGCACTGGAAAGGCCTGTTCCGTTTGGACTGACTGCCAATCTTGTCAAACCTTCACCAGGCAATACACCGCACGTTTTGTTTCTGGGAGCTAATGAGATCCTGTTGAAGTCCAATCTATTTGTCATAATCGACTGCGCATGCTACTATCTAGCCATGGCTGTGGGGGTTCGACCTAACCAAAAGATAAACCTATCGCCTCCCCTTCGACAGGTCGATAGCATGATGCAATTTGTTGGTACGGCGTTCGCCGAGAGTTTATTTGGGGATCGAGGAAATGTGACAGGACCAGGAGCGATGGTCGCAATGTTTATGGTAGATGAGGCTCCCATCTCAACCTTGCAACGGCCATTTGTTGGTATTGATCCAGACCCTTTGGGTTTGCTGTCACTCATGTTGCAGATGACCGGCCCCGCTGCCGATGATATCGCCGCCGCATTTACGCAGTTGATGGACATGCCATATCGTGGGCGTCCCTGGGGTCAGGTGATACAAAGTCTTTATTTCACCTCCTGCCCCGCCTGTTGGCGGCCTGCGGTTGGTCTCGGCTACCGATGGCGGGGCTTTCCTCCCGCGCTTGAGTCACGGACGGTGCAGTGTGAACAATGTGGGTATGAGGGCGAAGCTGTGGCCGATCCGGAGGATATGGCTCTTGCTGCCGGGGTCAGTCCGGGGGGCATGTTGCGCTGGCAAATGATGGCGCGTGTCGTGCCGGAAGGACATCCATTGCGTGCTCGGATAGATCAGGCAACTGCCTTCTACACGCCACGCAATCTGTGGATACTGTGGCAAACACTGCGCATGCTCGAGCTGGCAGAACTCGAAATTGACCAACGTCGGGCCATACAATGGCTGATAGCTCAGTCTTTGTGGAAAGGTAGCCATTTATGTACGCAACCAGGTTTACTGTGGCAACCAACGTTGCGGCGTCCCCACCATTTCTTTGAACCCAATCTCTGGCACCTCATGCATCAGGTCTTGGCGACCGCTCAAGAAATGTCGAGCAATGCGCCACGCACCGTTCTGGGACAACCTCAATACTTGGCCGAAGCTGATCCAGATACATTCTGGATAACGCAACACTGGCCGCATGATGTCATAGATCGGATCCCTAAGCGATCGGCAAGTTTGATCTTGGTTGCTCCGCCACCCCCTTTGCCCTTATACTGGCTCCTGCGATTTGTGTGGAGTGGTTGGCTGTTTGGCGAGCGTGCGGCAGCGCCGCTACGGGATTTGGTGAACCTGCGAGTTGGTGGTGGACCTGCTCTAAATAAGATCATGGCGCAAACACTGAAGGCCGCGTCTCAGTGGCTCCATCCTGATGGAGACCTCCTGTTGCGCTGGCGTTGGCAGGGCATGAACGATCCCTCAGCATCCCTATTGGTATCAGCTACTCATGTGGTAGATGATTTAGCTGTAGCTGAGATTGCAGCCAACGAATATGTCGCTCAGGCGAGCCTTTTGCCCGGTTTTGATAGGGTGGATGAATCAGCAGATCTTATCGCTTCTGGTTCTCATACTTTGCGCAAGGTGCTATCTCAGCGCGGTGAACCCATGGCGACAGCCCGACTCCGCCCTTATATCATGGCGGGATGGGCGACAAAAGGTTCGATTGCTGATCCTGAAGAGGGCGAAAGCCATTTACAGACCCTACTCAACCCAAATCGACCTCCTGAAGGATGTGTCGTTTTGGATGGGCAGGGCGATCCCTGGGAGGCGGGGGACAGAATATGGTGGTGGTTGCAGGAGGCGCCAGCGTATTGGAATCCCGCCAGCGATCAAGCTGAACGAACTCTGATCCGCACACTCATCGAACGATCTCCGGTTTCTGAGCAAGCACTGATCAGGTATGTTGCCCAACAGCTACCGGCCCATGTCACTCCCGACTATCCCTGGATGGAAGCGCTGATTGCCTCCTATTGTGAGCATGTCGAACCTGCAAAAATTTTACGCACGAGTGACCTGCCAGCTAATCGCCAGGCTGAAATACAGACACTAAAGAAGCAGATCATGTCAAAAGGGCGCACGTTTGGTTTCGATGTCGCCGCTTGGCAGCAGGAAGATATATGGTTGGTAGAATGGCAGCTCCAAGGTAAACGCTATGCAAGCTTTTTGCTGACCACGACCACCGCCCTGACACCCAGGTTGTGGCGAAGTCGTGTGGTGATTCCAGGAATGCATCGGTTTATGATACTGCCGGGTGGTCGTTCTGGTTTGGTACAAACCCGGGTTGACCATCAGCCCTTGTGGGCAGCTGCGATATCGACTGGAGGATGGACATTTGTGAAGTTTCGCCATCTTCGTGATATGCTGGCAGAGTCTGAAACATCTTCAGAACATTGGCTCGACTATCTGAGTCTTGATCCGATCACGACAACCCAGCCCGAACAGATGCGTTTGCTCTGACATCTTGACTGCAAAGTGACAGCGTTACTTCATCCGCGATAACCATGAAAACCGACCTTCCCACCGTTCCCCTCACACAATTACCCACACCCCTTCATGCTCTGCCGCGCTTCTCGGCCTGGCTAGATGCCGATGTGGAGGTATGGATCAAGCGTGATGACCTGACGGGTCTGGCGCTGGGCGGGAACAAGCTACGCAAATTGACTTATCTTGCCGCAGATGCCTTACGGCAGGACTGCACCGATCTCGTAACCACAGGTGCTGCACAATCTAATCACTGTCGACAGACGGCTGCCGCTGCCGCGCGCATAGGGTTGCCCTGCCATTTAGTCTTGCGCGGTGAGCCGAACGATCGCCCGGGTGGCAACCTGATCCTCGATAGGATATTGGATGCGAGGCTGTATTGGGCAGGTTCTGCCGATACCACTGCTGCGATGGAGTCTGTTGTATCAGGACTGAAAGCGTCGGGGCGACATCCCTACGCCATTCCTCTGGGTGGTTCGACACCTGTGGGGGCCGTGGGATACGCCTTTGCCTGGTGTGAAATGGTCGAGCAAGCACAAAAGATTGGGATCGACTTCGATGCTGTCGTGTTTGCCACCAGTTCCGGCGGCACTCAGGCCGGCTTGAGTATCGGCGCTGGTGAGACAGGTTGGTCCGGAACCTTGCATGGCATTTCGATCGATCACAACCTGGCAAGTTTAGATGAAATCACATCCGATCTGACGGCGATGACTGCCGAACTGCTTGAGGTCGCACAACCCTATCCGGTCAATGTTCACGACGCATATCTCGGGGCTGGCTATGGCGTTCTTGGCGAGGTGGAACTGGAGGCGGTTTTGGCTATGGCGCGCAACGAAGGCATTCTGCTTGATCCGGTTTACACAGGTCGCGCCCTGGCCGGTTTGATCGACCAGGTCAGGAAAGGTCATTTACGGGGGCGTGTTCTATTTTGGCACACGGGGGGAACTCCTGCACTTTTCGCCTATGAGCACGAGTTGCGGCAAGGACTAAGGACTGAATAACTTGCCGATTTGCTTCCAGAGATGACGATAGAGCTCCTCTCCTCAACTTGAGAGGGCCTGCGTCCGTCGGGTATAATGCAGCTCAGAACGACACATCTTTCGATGTACACTTGGCAAAGCATTTGCTTCATACTATTATCTAACCTGTCACACGATTCACAGGAAACTACGAATGGAAATCACTTGGTACGGTTTGGCTTGCTTTAGAGTTCGCAGCCGGGGGTTATCGGTTGTTACCGACCCTTTTGACAATTCCGTGGGCGTGTCTCTGCCCCGATTGCGTGCTGATGTTGTTACAATCAGCCATGATGTTCCCGGCCACAATAACATCTCTGCGGTGCGTGGCAATGACCACGTGTTCAAAGGGCCCGGTGAATACGAAGTGAACAGTGTTTTTATAACCGGTGTACCAACGTTCCACAAAGGCAAAGCGGGTGAACGTGAACGTAATACATCCTTCGTGTATATGTTCAATGACGGCACCGTTTGCCACCTCGGTGATATGGGGATTTTGCCCAGCCGGGAGCAAGTGGAACTGTTAAGTGGTGTCGATATCCTCCTACTGCCGGTTGGCGGCGGTGATATCCTGGATGCTGCCAAAGCAGTGGAAATAGTAACTGAACTGGAACCCCGAGTGGTGATTCCCATGCACTATCAGCAGTCAGCCATAGCAATTACGTTGGATGATGTCGATAAATTCCTGAAGGAAATGGGGGTCCCTGCACCTGAAGTCATCCCCACACTGAAGATCGGTAAGAGTGATCTGGCCGACGAAGAGACACGGGTGGTGCTTTTAGCGCCCCAAGGAGTAGGCGAATGAAAAAACACATGCTAGTTGCTCTGATCATGCTGCTGGGTTTGACTCTGGCAGCTTGCGGTGGTGGTGACGACCCCACCGATGTAACCGCCCCCGCCGATTCAGATGCCCCCACGCAAGGGCAGGTAGGATCGGCGCAAGCAGCATTGGATGCAGGCGATTACGAGCAAGCAATTCAGGAATTCAGAGCGGTTATCGACTCGAATCCATCACTTGATGCATATTTCGGGTTGGGTAACGCCCTTACGCGGCAGGGATTGCTGCTTGAAGCGCAAGCAGCGTATGAACAGGCGCTGCAGATCAATCCTAACCATACGGCGACGCTCTCGAACCTTGGGGTCGCCTACTACCAGCAGGGGAACTGGACCAAGGCAAAGGAAACCTTCGAAAAAGTCATTTCATTGAACCCGAATGACGCTGCCACGCACTACTTGCTGGGCGCCACCCATATGCAAAGCGGCGACATTTCAACAGCGGAAACGAGCATCCGCCGAGCTTTGGAAATACAGCCAGATCTGCCGGAAGCACATTTTGGATTGGGCACGCTGTACAGACTCCAGGGCAATGTCGATGGCGCAATCGAGGAATTCGAGACCTTTTTGAGTGGCCCACCGGCGCAGGACCCACGCGCGCGTACCGAAGCTCAACGTATGTTGGATGAACTTCGCTCGCAACAGTAGGCGCTTACCCAAGACTGACAGCGTATCAGAGATATCCGCTTAACCCTCTCCCCGATTGACTATCGATAAACGGTTGAAAGATTTGAATCTACAAAACTACCAACATTATGAATTGCCCAATGGCTTGACATTGATCTGCGCACCCATGCCGGCGGTACGATCCGTAAGCATGGGTTTGTTTGTCAAAGTGGGCTCACGCTACGAGACTGCTGTGGAGGCCGGTGTCAGCCACTTTTTGGAACACATGTTGTTCAAAGGATGCTCAGGTTGGCCGACAGCTCTTGATATCGCCAACGAAATAGAGGGCCGTGGCGGCTATCTCAACGCTTCGACCGGCTACGAGTACACATCGTACTGGATCAAAGTAGGCGCCAGGCACTGGAAGCGTTCCTTGGAGTTACTCGCCGACATGATCCAGCACCCACTGTTGGATGAACAGGAGTTGGAGAAGGAGCGTGGCGTAATCCTGGACGAGATCAATATGTACAGGGACATACCTGAAGATCTGGTTCTGTTGCTAAGTAATGAGGCTCTTTGGGGTGACAATCCCCTGGGTCGAGAGATCGCCGGTGAAATCGAGACGGTTTCTAACATGCCGCCAAGCCTGTTGAGAGAGTTTCACAAGCGCAGTTATCGGCCTGAAGCATCGGTCTTTACCATTGCCGGTGCAATCGACGCCGACACAGTACACGAGGCTGTGAAAGCGGCTTTCGGTCCGTGGGAGGCAGACGGAACCTCTCCCGACCTTTTTTCAGCTCCCGACTTCATCGCTCAACCCCGCCATCGCATTCAGATCCGTCCCAGCGAACAAGCACATGTTCAATTGGCTGTACCAAGTCTGCCTCGCCACCACCCCGACCGTTACTCCCTCAGCCTACTGAACGCGCTTTTGGGCGAAGGTATGAGTTCACGCCTATGGCAGCGCCTCCGAGAAGAACAGGGACTGGCCTATAGTATCGGCTCTTTTGTCAATATGTACAATGATAGTGGCGCTTTAGGCGTTTACGGGGGTTGCGATGCCCGCCGCCTCTTCGAGACTCTGGACGAAACGATGGCTGTCTGGTCGGGTTTACAGGAGATGCCGGTCTCTGAAACGGAATTGACGCTAATCAAAGAGTACGCGAAGGGGAGACTGGAATTGAGCAGCGAAGACTCATCGGCAGTGGCATCCTGGTGGGGGCGACAAGTGGCATCGGGTACCGAGCCCCTCACACTTGATCAGGTGTTGGCCAGTATCGACACTGTGGATTCAGGTGATGTACAGCGTCTGGCTAAACAACTGTGGCGGTCCGAGAACTTGACCCTTGCCTATGTTGGACCACTAGATTCGGAACAGCAGTTGGTGGACTGGCTTTTGCACGAATAACGGATGGTTCGACAGGATTTCGTGTGGTCTTAGAAAATCACGTGTTGCGTGTTGCGTGTTACGTGGTGAAAATCTGCTGAAAGACTAAGTTGAATTTGCCACTTGGCCATTGCGACTAAGATAAAGACACGGATTAAAGGAAACACAGATTTTTCCATTGTATTTCATCCGCGTTTTTTTCAATCCGTGTCTTCCTGAATGAACACCTGTTGTCGACAAAACTTTGTCGATCTTATTTTGCAAGCGCCTAAATTAAATTCCTTATCTCAACGGCTCGTCTTCACGGTTTCGCGCGAACAGACTTCTCCGCAGACCTTCGGGCAGGTGCAACCGCAGTCGGATCCAGTGTTTCCAGAGTAGCGGGCGAACGGTTAGCCAAGACAGCTGCGCGTTACTAGCATCATCTGTCGAGAGTTCGTAAGGGCTGTACAGATCGCGTGCATAAATGTCGACAATGTAGTCGATATCGGATGCAGCTTCAGGGACTGCACTCGCAAACAGGGCAGCCTGTTCGAAGGGTGTTTTGCTCGGATCCTGAGCCAATCCCAACCGCCTTGCCCAGGTCATTAGTTTTCGCCACAAACGGACGCTGAAACCGGGCGGTACCGTACGAAAGACCGGGCGTTTGGGGGTGGGCGGCTTTTGGATGCGGCGAGCCGTCCACAGTGCTACCAACGCTATGCCCAAGATCGATCCGAAGAGCAGAAGTGATCCGGCATTCTCCTCCAACCAGCCTGCAGGTGTTTGCTGGCCGCTGAAGTCGCTGTTGGCGAAATTCTCTTCATCGATGGGGATGTTACCATCTTCAGCGTTGTCAAGGGGATTCCCCGTTTCATTCAGTGTATTGTCGTCGTCCTCTGTCTCGATCTCGCCTGTGGGGCGGAAGAGTACCGGTTCCGATGCTGTCGGCTCGAATTCTACCCAACCGTAAGTGGGGAAGTAGACCTCCACCCAGGTATGTGAATCGTAGTTACGTAAGCGGTAGACATCGGTCTCAGGTATATGTTCTCCTGTTGCATAACCGACGGCCAAGCGGGTGGGGATGCCCAGATAGCGCAGGATTACTGCCATACTGCTGGCATAATAGTTGCAGTATCCCTTTTGCTCCTCGAATAGGAAGTAATCTACCCCATCCTGTCCGGGCGCTGGGCCGGGAATCTGATCATTGTATTCGTAGCCACGCAGGAATTGTTCGACTTTCTTGGCGGTGTCGTAGGGATTGTCGACGTCAGTTGCTAATTCATCGGCCAAATCTAGAACACGCTGGGGTATCGTCTCAGGAAGCTGGAGATAGCGTTCCTCTATGTGTTCAGGATAATGGGTCGAGTCAGCACGGAGGGCCGTTTCATCGCTCTCTACAATAGAACCAACTACAACGTAGCTTTCACCGATATTGATCATGTCACGCGAGACCAACATCGCGAACTCCGCCTCGATCGGTTCAGATGAGGTTATGTCTGGCGCTGCTGCCAATTCATCTTGTGTCATCGCCGGGATGATCCGCGCGTCGGAGGGAAGTATAGCCCGCAGCGGTTGTGGGGCAGAGATCAGGACATTGCTAGGCTGATACAAGGTCACGGTTTGAGTGATCTCTCGACGATCACTCCAGGTAGGCTGTTGGTACTGCTCGTTGTCGGTGAGACGAACGCCCATCGTGTTTTGCATTACCCAACCACCCTTTAGATAGGTATCCATGATCACCGCTCGGTAATAGCGATTCACAGGCGTCTCCACATCCATCACGATATCGTCGGTGACATTGCGGGGCCCACCCAACGACAGGCTGGTGCCAAAGGCGGGGGTACCTGTTGTTCGGCCATAGTTTATTGTACTGAACAAACGCGTCCACTCTTGTTGGAATTCTCGCCAGGGTTGTTGCAAGGGTGCGAGCAGCGGATTCAGTTGACCTTCGCCGGCAGCACCGGGCAGAACCCACGAAACGAATATGACGAAAACGGCGAAAAGAATCCCATCTCGCATGAAGTCGAAACTGATGTCAAATGGGAATTGGACACGAGCGTAGTACCACTCGATTTCCTTTTCAGTCAAGGTAGCTCGCACCAAGAGCAGGATGGCGCAGAGCAAATAGATGACAAAATAGGTGTTGAGTTGAGGGGGCGCGTAGTAGAGCACGACTAACATGGCCAACCCCGCCGGAATCACTGCCTGCCACTTGTTTCCATCACGCAAATAGGACCACATGGCAGCAAATGACAGGACCCACATAAGCATAGCCAGCAACAAGATAAATACGAAATTGTCTGCAACAGGCTGACCATTGACAGCGCTAACGGTCCAGGTAATCGCCCGATTCAGTACATGATAGGCGCGTTCTTGTGCCACCAGACCTTCGGGCGCCAAAACCGACATGCTAAATAGAATAGTAGCTACACCCACGATCAACGCATACAGTAGCGTAAAGAGGCGGTTGAATCCACTTAGTGAGATACTGGCGCCCGCTACAATGGCAATAACCACCACCGGAAACAGCCTATCAAGGCCGCTGCTCCACTCTGCTGTATTCATCGCCCAGGCGAGATTGATTAGCATGAAGGCTAGCAGGACGATATCGATAACTCGGCGGAAACTGGCCCGGTGCTTTTGAGGTTGGCTAGGGTTTGCAGTGGCAGCTGTTGTAGAGATCGTGGTCATATAGTTTGCGGAACTTCCATTAGGCTAATTATCACGTGATGTCGACCTATCTACATTTTCGCCGACATCATCAGGGATTGGCAAACGCAGGACTCCCACATTTACATGATACCTTCGCCAATAGATGGATTCGGTGGGCAACGTTACGAGAAATTGTTAGAGATTTGTTAAGGAATCATGGCTAGTACTCAGTCAAGCCTAGAGTGATGGTTATGTCATTCTGAACGGAGTGAAGAATCTCCGGTTGCAAAGGCGAGATTCTTCGTTTCACTCAGAATGACACCCATCAAGGCACGCTTGACTGACCGCTAGCTTGGGTTGCGCCGATAACAAGATCGGAAGCTTTTCGATTTCAGGACGGGTACACTACACTACACTACAATACGATGCCGATGTCTAGCTCATTTCTTAGCGAGTGCCGAACCGTTGTCCATCGAGTCCCACACGAAATCCAGTCGAGACAAACATCTAGGTGAATTTAAGTGAGTACCCATATTGACATAAAGTCTACACTTAGACAACTATCAGAATGTGATGGCCCCTTCGGGCAAGAAGGAGTTGTAGCCGATCTGATCAAAGATCTGTTGGAGCCTGTGTGCGATGAAGTCCGCCAAGATGACATGCTCAATGTCTATGGCGTCCAGCGCGGCTCAGGGCCAGAACCAAGACCTCAACTGATGTTGATGGCTCATATGGACGAGATTCAAATGTTTGTCTCGGCCATCAAAGGTCCGTTCTTGAGATTTCACCATTTTTCGTACGATACAAGAGTGCTGGTGGGACAGGAAGTAGTCGTCTTGGGTCGCAAGAAATTATTCGGCGTTATTGGCGACCGACCGCCCCATCTTATGACGCTCGAAGAGCGCAAAAAGGCGCCGGCCATCCATGATCTTGTCATCGATGTGGGGCTGGATGCAGAGGCTGTCACCAAGGTTGTGCAGATTGGCGATTCAGTGCTTGTAAACCGCCCCATGATTACGCTCCTGGGCGATCGGGTAGCGGGGAAGGCGTTTGACAACCGCTTGAGCGTCACAGCCCTCCTCGCCGCATTGCACGAGCTGCAAGCCCGGCAACATCCGTGTGATATTATCGCCGTCGCCAGTGTAAGTGAAGAGCATTCGAGCCTGGGCGCCCACACTGCCACCTACCGCACTCGCCCTGATGTTGCCATCGTGCTTGATGTGGCCTTTGGCGTGCAACCTGGCGCGCCAGGAATCGGCACCTTTGAACTGGATGGCGGGCCAGTAATCGGCGTTGGTCCCAACTTTCACGACAAAGTGACCGAGCGCTTGATTGAAACATGTGATTCGCTGGAACTCTCATATGGTATCGAACCCCTTGCGGCCCGTTCCGGCACAGATGCATGGCAAGTACAGACTGCCGTGGGTGGGGTTCCTTGTGGACTCGTTGGCATGGCGATTCGTAACATGCATACGCCTGTAGAAACGGCTGATCTCAAGGATGTCACCCGCACGGCCAGGGTACTGGCCGAATTCGCTGCTGCGACAGATTGGCACTTTGTCAATGATCTGGCGCCCCAACTGCCCGATTTTACGGAGGGTGCGGCATGACGGTTCTTAGCAATGGATTTTTGAAGGCACTCACAGAGATCCCCGGCGGGCCGGGAGATGAGGGTGCAGTACGAGATCTGATCGCCCGAACCCTGTACCCTCATGTACAGGACCTCAGCGTCGATACCATGGGTAATCTAGTTGTGGTCAAACGGGGGCATGGCAACTCAGGACCAAAGCTGGTCGTCAGCGCACACATGGATGAAGTGGTCCTGTTTGTCACCGACATCGACGAGGCAGGCTTCCTGCATGTAGCCACTAGTGGCGTCGTGAACCCCCGCACTATGTTGGGGAAAGCAGTGCGGGTGGGGCCCGAAAGACTGCCTGGGGTTATCTGTCATGGCCCTGTGCACCACATCAAAGCATCGCAACGCGGTACTATGCCTGCTGTCGAAGACCTGGTTGTCGATATCGGCGCTCAAGATGGGCAGACTGCAAAAGCCAAGGTGAAGATCGGCCATCGTCTGATTTTCCAGACACCTTTTCGGCTTATGGGTACAGACCAGACTATCGCTGAGGATGCGCCATTGCCTAAGCAGGGACGGATGAGTGGCAAGGCCTTTGACAATCGTCTGGGCTGCGCAATATTGACCGAGCTGCTTGTCGGAGATCCACTAGATTTCGATCTGATCGGTGTTTTTACCGTCCAAGAAGAACTCGGCCTGCGGGGTGCGCTGGCTGCCAGCCATCATGTGCAAGCGGATGTGGTCATCGTACTGGAAGGCACCGTTTGTGATGATCTGCCAGGGCCGTCGGGTGAACAACGCTATCCCACAACCCGCCTGGGCGATGGCCCTGCCCTTACGCAACGTGACAGGCGTTATATCGTACATCCCCAGTTGCTGCAGTACTTGCTGAGAATCGCCAGCGACCACGATATCCCTTACCAGTTCAAACAACCTAATATCGGCGGCACCGATGCGGCGGGATTTGCCCATTTTCGGGGCATACCGGTCGGGATCATCTCTGTGCCCTGCCGCTACATCCACGGCCCCACCGCTGTTGCTGATCTCAGCGACTTTCACCATGTATTAGCTCTACTACGTGCCGCCCTTCCCGGTCTGGTGAACGTGCCGGGCGTGCGCCACCAACATTGACAACCCACCCACTCGCAGCCATTACTCGAAGGAAATGATACGTGAAAGACCTCATAAGTCAACTGATAAATGCTTTTGGACCTTCAGGATTTGAAAACGAGGTGCGAGAGCTGATTGCGGAGTGGGTGCGACCACACGCTGATGAACTCTGGGATGATGCGATGGGCAATCTCTACGCACTCAAAAAAGGTGATGGAAGTGGGCGACGGATAATGCTGGCCGCGCATATGGACCAGATCGGTCTTATTGTCACCCAGATAGAGGACAGCGGTCTGCTGCGCTTCTCTGAGATTGGGATACTCCCGCAAAAAGCCTTGTTAGGACAACGCGTGCGTTTCGCTAATGGTGCTCTAGGTACAATCAGCGTAGATGGGGGCGTCAAAACGGAAGTTCTGGACCGTGATCTCCCGGACCTGGCCAAATGGTTTGTTGATGTCGGCGCCACTGGTCGAGATGATCTGTCGCTAGGAATCGGAGATGTAGGTGTGCTTATGCGCCCCTTTGAAGACCTTGGCAAGCGCTGGCTGGCTGGTGGCTTCGATGACCGTATGGGCTGTGCCGTCCTTATCGAGACGCTGCAACGGCTCGACAGCACACCGCACGATGTGATTTTTACCTTCACAGTGCAGGAGGAAGTTGGTGTGCGTGGCGCACGTGTCGCCGCTTACGAGTTGGAACCTGATATCGGACTGGCCGTTGACATCACCCCAAGTGGGGATTTGCCCCGACCTACATTGCCCCTGGCTGTGAAACTAGGTGGTGGGCCCTCGATCAAGGTTATGGACACCGGTATGGTGGCGCACCCGCGCTTGCGTCAGGCACTGGTGCATATTGCCGAGGCGCATTCGATCCCTTACCAACTCGAGGTCCTACCCCTTGGATCCACCGACGCGGCCGCCATCCAGGCAACACGGGGAGGTGTGATCTCCGGTGCTGTTTCGATTCCTTGCCGCTATAGCCACACCCCATCTGAAATGGTGGATGTCGTCGATGTCGAAAACACTATTCGACTCCTCCAAGCTTTTCTACGCGGCCCCCTGACCAGCGTCTGATTCGCGTCTGGTTGCTTTGTCAGCTGATGCTGTCTTTGTGCGACGACTGCGCATCCAAATCAGCAAGGTGATTAGGACAAACAATGCGTACACCGCCACTGCCACCAACACAAATGGTAGGATTTTGTACCTGTGAGCTGTCCCAGACATCTGTGCGAATTCACCAGGGTCTAGTGACCACGTCTGTACGGTCGGGGCGCCAGGGTTGGGGTACAGCGTTAAGGTAAACAGGGCTCGGTTGTTGTCGGCCAAGCGACGCCATACATCTGCCTCGGCGCGCCAGATGTCAGCTCGGAGGGCATCTAGAGGATCAGAGGCGTCCAGGCCGGATGCAGTCTCATCCAACGCCTGGGCCTGTACGCCCAGTGCGGAAACTGCGGCCACAAGGCTTACATTTTCTTCATAAATGTCGCTGGTACGCCAGCGTTCTTCGACCTGGCTCCATGACAAAGATTGTGGCGACAGCACATTTGCTAAAAGAGTCCATTCAGGATGTCTGGGGATCGCAGCTGCCAACGTTTGCTGGCGATCCAACAATTCATCACCATCGCCAAATGGGATGTCGATGATGATAAACGCAGGTTGTTGTTCGCTGGCCAAGGTTACATTGGCAGCGCCCGTTGCCTCCAGGGCTTGATACAACTCTTCGACCATGGTCAGGCTGTCGACACGGGTTGCCGCTTCGATGAATAGCGTACGGAGATTGGGCTTGGTCTCTGTGTTCACAAACACTGAATTCAATCTGGCGAAACGGGCGCCGGGAGGATTTGCCGCCTGGACACCGAATTTCTGTTCCACGACCACACGCGCGGGTCCGGCGCCCTCGTCACGTAAAATGGTGGTTGCCCAGTCAATGGCCAAACGTTCTCGTTCTTCAGCAATGATGTTTGTTTCCAATGCAATCTGACTGCGCTCTGCCAGATCGTCCAATCGTTCGAGATAGGAATTTGCTGTATCAAAATCCCCTTGCAAACGGGCACGAGCGATTAGATTAGCAAAGTCATCTGTAACTTGCTCAACGATTTCGGGGTCTTGCGCGCCACGTTCCAAGGCATCGGCCAGTTGGTTTACAGACAGAGCAACATAAGCTGAATTAGGCGGTTGAGTTTGCTCGGCCCGAGCACGGTATAAGCGAGACAATGCCAGATAAGATGCCGAATCGTCAGGATTAATCGTCTGCGCCTGACTGTAGGCCGCGACTGCCAGGGGGAAATACGTGTCAAATATCGCCGGATCCGATGAATCATAGGCGAGACTGGCATAAGCATCGCCTAAGGCTACATGCTCTTGCATTGTCGCTCCGGGTGCTACCGCCGCTTGACGCGCAGCGCGCAGCTCATCCCAAAGAGTCGGTCTCATAAAAACATACTCTATCGGATTCTTTGGATCGACGGCGTCGTACGACCAGGTGACTGCTTCAGCTGTAAGTGTATAGTTCTCAGGTGTAAGTCTGAGCCAGGATTGCGGGTTAGGCGGTTCGGCAAAGGACAGGGTCACGCGCGCACTTTGTAGCGCACCTGGCCACAGTTTTGCGGTAAGATCGGTAGGGTAACTGAACCTTACAAAAGGGCCTTCACCCAATGGAGCTGAGTAAGTAAGGACGAGATTACGTCGTTGGTCAGGCTTCAAAGCGATATCGGCGACCCACCATTGCGTAAATCCTGGTGTAGTTGGTATGTCCTGTCCTCCTACGGTAAATCGTAGTTGTGACGGAGCAGGTTTTGGGGCGGGATAGCCCGGAATCGCTACGGTGAGCGTCCGTTCATTGGCTTTATCTGTATTGTGAACGCGGAAGACCGCCTGCACTTCGGCGATGGTCTGGTCGCCATCATCGCGCATGCTGATATCTACCGTCATCGATAGCAAGCGGATGGGGCCGGGATCCAGCGGCATCAGCGTATATCCGCCCGGATACTCGGTTTCCTCTTGAGCGAAAACCGCTTGCATGCCTGCTAATAGCATCGCCAGAATCCCACAGAGCACCAGCCATCTTTGCGTACGGTCAACCCATCTGGTATGCTGATTCAGTTTGAAATCCCTGCTAACGAAGGAAGGCTTCATGCGATGGCGCGTCTCAAAATGATTATGACCTGGGATATCCGACCTGGGCGTGAACAAAAATATTCGGAGTTCATTAATGATCGGTTGGCACCAGGGTTGGTAGAGATTGGTTTACCGCCTAGTGACGTGTTTTATACAGCCTATGGTCCTGTACCGCAGATCATGGCTGTGCTTGAAATCCCCGACGCGGACACCTTGCGTCGTGCAATTCGCTCTCAGCAATGGGCCGACTTGAAACGAGATCTGTTGAACTTGATCGAAAATTACGAGGAGCGTGTGGTCGATGCTGAGTCAAGTGGCTATTTCTAGCTGCAATTCCAATTATGGACCGAGTGCAACGCATTCAGCACGCCAGAAGGCAAGTCTAATGGGCAAAATCGGTCGTATCGGCTAGACCTGAATGCGTTGCACTCTCTTCACGGCCAGATTCGGAACCGCTGTTCTAGCTGCAGGGTACTGGTGGGGGATGATTGCTCTAACGATTAGTGTCGTGGTGTTGTAATCTGTCAGTAAGCCGTAAGCATAACTGTTGTATACGTTCAAGCGAAATTCGCATAGAATTACATCGGGCAAGACGTTGGCGATCTGTCCGCTTCGCCACTGATTCGCTGCTATAACATATCAGGCTTGGCATTATAAGCTTGTTTACGATGCTCTGCCAAGACTTGGTAGCAATGATTGCCGCAGATACTGCGCGACATGAACTATGATATGAGCACACTCAGGGCTGCGAATTCAATAACTTTCGGCATGCTTCATTCTGCCGAGTTTGCATTCTTACGAATCCAAATATGCGATTGCGAACAGAACCAAAGATCACTGACTAAAGATCAAGGATTCTTCTGCCGATCAATCATCAATCATCAGAAATTCAATTTGTAAAGATGTGGGATGCTGACTCTGAACCATGCCGATTATCACAATCAGGGGCAAGGGTTGGCGACCGGCATCACTATCACGCTACCTTTGCCCGATTTTGTACAACAGACAGGCTGGGCGGCCGGGGACCCAGGTATCACCTTAGCCGACGCCCAACCTCTTTCATTCACCCTCTCTTCCCTGGGGCCTGCTGAATTTGGTATGATTGAGGTCAGGATAAAGACGGTAGACGCCATCGCCAGGGGCAGTGCTGTTGCCGCGATCGATACAAAGTGGGTTGATAGCAATCCTGTCGATAATTCAAGCGAGCGTGTCTCATTGCTGGTGGCAGCGGCAGACGCATATGAGCCCAATGATCTGTTGAGCAGCGCTCGACCTTTACTCACACCCGCACGGATTAGCGATCTCAGTTATCATCAAGCGGGCGATCAGGATTGGTTTGTGTTCTACACGCCCGCAGGTGTTCACTACCATATTTACACCGATCAACTGAGTGCAGATGGCAATACATTGTTGGCTCTATACGACAGCGATGGGACTGAGATCCTTCGTAATGACAATGGCGGTGAGGGCGCTCAGTCTTCCAGCATCAACTGGCAGAGTGCTAAGCCCGGCATCTATTATGTAATGGTTACTCGCCCTGAGGGTGGCAGTGGCCCCTTCCTTTACGATCTGGTTGCCGATCACGAAGCTTACCTGTTCTTGCCAGCGATACGATTGGAGTAGTACATTGTTAGCCGCCCGCTACGCACAGAAAGATTCTACGCGCGCGCCAGAATTACAAGAAGTAGGCCTCTATGAATCTAAAACAACAAGCAGCTCGCCAGGCGTTGGCATACGTCCAGAACGATATGGTATTGGGTTTGGGCACAGGATCAACCACCGAATATTTTATCGATCTCCTGGGAACCGCTGTGAAGCGAGGAGATCTGCGCGGCATAGTTGCCGTTCCTACATCCGAAGCTACAGCCGTGCGCGCCAACGAACTTGGCATTCCGCTCACGACCTTACAGCAATCACCCGATTTGGATCTGGCCGTGGACGGGGCTGATGAAGTCGATCCCTGTTTGAATCTAATCAAAGGTCTGGGAAAAGCACTGTTACGTGAGAAAGTTGTAGAGATCCATGCACGCCAGTTCGTCGTCATTGTCGACGATTCGAAGCTGGTGGCACGCCTCGGTACACGTGATGCCCTACCCGTTGAGATCGTCCAGTTCGAGGCGCTGACAACTATTCGTTGGCTGCAAACATTAGGTTGTCGAGCAGAATTATGGTCAGATGAAAACGAATCACCCTTTATAACGGATAATGGAAACTATCTTGCCAGATGCTGGTTTCCTCGTGGCATTGCCGATCTTCAACAACTGGCCATCCAACTGTCTACCCGACCCGGCGTCGTGGAGCATGGTTTATTTTTATCGATGGCCACAAGGGTGATCGTCGCCGGTACTGAAGGCATCAAGGTGATAGAGTCTCCTTGCTAAAGGATAGAGAAGCGCAATGGTTCAGTTGGCTTGCACTGTAATGCAGCTACAAAACTGTAAGCAAGTCGTAAGCTACACAGCGCAGTATATGAGATAGAGTGGGTAGATAATTCCCAACTAATTTGATAGCACTCACATTGCCATTAACGCAGTACCGCAAAAGTCGGCAGGTAATAGGGCTATGGAGGTAGCCTTTCCCCCTGGGAATGAGATGTCTGAGGAGACTTATCTGTGGGTAACTGGAGCCAGCGTTCTTTCAGATCTTGAAGTTGTTTCCGGGAGCGTTGTACGGAACGAGTGTGAAAGCGAAAACGGTCTCGATGAGAGCGGACGCGCGTCCGCTCTTTTTCA
>JAAENG010000429.1 GCA_024224665.1 Chloroflexota bacterium
GCCGATAGCAGGACTCGCGGCTCAAGCGACTCCGGGGCATGACTACGCTGCGATGGGGGAGGACTCTTCCCGCGGTCTGTCTTGCCTGTAAACAGACGCATCACTGACTGTATCCATAGCTTCTTAATGCCAAATTCCTCTCTAGTACCTGATATCGCTCTCCTCTCGGCGCACCTCCAGGCCCATAGGAAAATGTCGGTCAGTCAAACAAACGACTTAAGGGAGCCTCCAAGATAGCCATTCAGAGGCACAAGGCGCAAGACGCAAAGAACGGGGCCTACTCTTGGAGATACCCTTAGGACCCGCTCAGAAATGAATTGTGAACTATCCGCTCAGATTTGGGTCAGATTGGAATCAGATTGGGGCGTGATCGATTGAGGAACGGCCGAAGAGGGCCTGAAGATGAGAGGGAGAATTCGGAAGTGATTGATGGACGAGTCCTCAAGACCCGTCGCTGTTCCGATAAATCATTCCAGTATCGACTTGATTTGCTGCTCCCCTTCATCTTGCTCATCCCCTTCATGGTCGCAGTGGCGACGGCGGTGCTTCTTGCCCATCTCAGCGGTCTCCAGTACAGGAAGGGGATCGAATGAGCGCCAAGCGGGCATTTGCGCCAGCAGACTGGCCACCAGGAATCCGCCCTTCAGTATCCAGGCCATGTATCCAATGGATACGGCCCCCAGAAATGTAGTAACCGTGCCGATTCTCAGATTTTGCACATGGACCATGTCGGCATTCTGCAAGTTGAGTTCCATCACAAGAGCATCGATTTCCTGCTGCAGCGTTTCGGAGAATCCCTCGGCAGTGAAAAGCAACGGGCCGCCCTCGTCCTTCTCTTCTTCCATGCCCAGGAACGCCAGGGAAACTGACACATCCCTTGATCCATAGAAATCACCCTCGTCCTGCTGATCGCTGGTCATGTTCCAGAGGTCATGGATGGTGGCATTTGTGGCGCCAGGGTTGGACGGTGCCAAGATGACTGGAACGGGTAAAGAATCGTCCGAAGTGTCCTCGGGAATCAGTGTGGTGTCAATTTCAAATTCCTCTGGGGGAGAATCATCTTCTGGATCTACTGGATCTTCAGGATCTTCAGGAAGAATCGGGTCTGGATCGGGTGGATCAATCGGCACGTAGTCCTCAAAAAGATCATTCAGGTCGATGGTGATCGTCGCCGTATCGATCAATGCGCCGCCATCCTCGACTTGAACCGTCAAATTGAAGGTGCTATTCGTTTCGAAGTCTAAGAGGGAACTGTCGGAAACCAGTATCTGGCCGCTTGAGCTATCGATGGCAAACGTTCCCGCGGCGTTGCCATTGGTTATCGAATAAGTCAAGGTGTCATCGGCGTCTGGATCGGAAGCACTGACCATGCCGACAACCGTGCCGTTGGGGCTGTTTTCATCTAGCAGGAAGGATTGATCGTCGACCACCGGCGTATCGTTGGTCCGAATGACACTGATCGTTGCCGTCTCGCTGATATCGGTGTTGGTGTCCGCGCCACCGCCGTTGTCGGTCACCGTGTTCAAGGTCACGGTGCGCGCTGTGGTCGATGGATCCTGATCGGAGGCGTCGATGCCGTAGGTGATGTTTTCCAGTACCAGCTCGGCGGCGGGCGCATTGGTGCTGCCGGCAAAGGTGATGGTCACCACGCCGGTGGCCTGGGTGTAGCTGTAACTGTGACCACCGGTGATCGCGCCACTGCTGTCACTGCCGAGCGCGGTAATGGCCGTGCCGTTGATGGTCAAGGTATCGGTGTTCTCAATGCCGCCGCCGAGGGTCAGTTGGGCCAAAGCCATATAATCGCCGGATTCAATCGGATCGATGGTGACCGTGCTGAAGACCGCGGCCGAAGTCGTGTCGGTGTTTTCGGTTAAGCTGTCATTGGCCGCACTGGCCGCGAGGGTCGGGGTATCGTTTACGGTCGCGGTTATATCTATCTGATCTAGCTCTACTTTTTGATTTCCATCTGAACTAAGATATGCTCGCCAGGTAAAGTCTCCTCCGTCTGTGTCGAGTGTTGCAATGTTTGCGTTGATCTCAGTTGCAACTGAGGTTTGTGTTCCATCTGTCTGTGTTGTCGTCGACCAGGCTGCTCCTGTCCAATAATTCCAGGTCGTGCCATCATCTGTAGAAACCTGGTA
>JAAENG010000430.1 GCA_024224665.1 Chloroflexota bacterium
CCAGGGTCCCAAGGCAATTGAATTGCCTGGCTCAAAGTACGAAGCGCCCTCAGGCGCTATGTCTAGACCCTGCGGGGTCTTTGTAGTTTCAGCAAGATACTTCCAGGGTCCCAAGGCAATTGAATTGCCTGGCTCAAAGTACGAAGCGCCCTCAGGCGCTATGTCTAGACCCTGCGGGGTCTTTGTAGTTTCAGCAAGATACTTCCAGTATCTGATCGAAAGAAGCAACTTTCTGATTAACAATGCACTCAATGAAGAATAATCGGCATGAAAAAACTGTGGGCGACGGTGCCGGTATAAAGGGCTGCGTCGCCAGTCGTGTTTGCCCTAACGGTAAAGGGAATACCTGCCATTGCCTCATGGTCGGCATAGAGTATCGTCGGGTAAGTTCCCGATGAGGTTGTGAGGGGGAAGTCCACTGTTGTGGTATTGCCAGACAGGTGTACCGGCCCTGTCAATCGTAGCTGCAATAGATCAGGTAGCGAATGATTGCCCCAAAGGACATCGACACTTTGTGAATTGAGAGGCGCAACAACTAACGTTTCAGGCTGAATCGCTATCCAGGGAACGGAGGGCGTGACAGTCGGCGTGATTGTCGGCGTTGGCGTGATTGTGGGGGTAGGTGTACGGGTTGGAGTTGGTGTAGATGTAGGAGAGGGTGTGCGCGTGGGGGTGTTCGTAGGTGTAGGAGAGGGTGTGGGCGTGGGGGTGTTCGTAGGTGTGTGGGTCGGCGTTCGCGTAGGCGTAGCAGTGGCTGTCGGGGTAATCGTTGGGGTTGGCGTCGTGAATTGCAGGTAGAGGCGGCCGGAACCATAAGAGGAGTCTGGCCCTATGTTGCCCATGTCGATAGCAGAGGTCAATAAATAGCCGCGTATTTGATTAGCCGACCAGGTGGGATAGCGCTGCATGAGTACTGCAGCTGCACCTCCGACATGTGGAGCAGCTGCCGAAGTACCAAAGAATCCGCTGCCCCCACCGTCAAAAGGTAGGCCATTGCTCACCCCGCGGCTCGTGGTACTCACGCCATCATAGGCGACCATATCGGGCTTGACACGGCCATCTGTGGTGGGGCCACGGCTGCTGTATGATTCCAGTTGATAAGGTTGGGGCCAGAAGAGCGCACCAATACTTAGGGTTTCTGCTGCATCGGCAGGTTGGACAATGGATCCTGCAGGCGAAGCATATTGCAGATTGTTGGTGCCGACAACGTGCAGATTCAGTGTCAAGGCGCGCCCGCTGTAGCGATCGATCTCGAAGCCGTAGAGGCCGGTGGTGGCGGCCGTGTGGCAGAGCGCCTCGGTGGGGGGTTGAGAACCATTTTGTTCAAGGGCGGCACTCGCAACGGACTGGCTACCAAAATACAGATAAAGATCATAATCATCTGCCGTCACGGGCCAGCTATCCCACGATAGAAAACCGCAGATAACCTCACCTGCTTGAACGTAAATAAGGTTGGAGTCATCGCCCGCTGCAAACAAATGCCGCCCACTGCCACCAGACACATAGTAGCCGGTATAATAACGTTGGGCCTGATTACCTGCCGAATTGACCCAGAGGATCCCGGCAGATGTGGCTCTACGAACGATATCGGCGATCGCGCCTGTACCATCGCCTGGGCCAGAATTAAACCAACTGATCGAATGAACGATAATATCGACCTCTTGGCTGATGGCAAAATCTACGGCGTCGGACAGTTCTAAATCGGTATCAAAACCAAGCAGGAAGAGGTTTGCTCCTGGCGCCGAATCGAAAACGACCTCGGCAACGGCACTACCATGGTTGCCTTCCTCGAACTTGCCATCGGCCCGAAAGTTGCGAATCGATACAAAAGAGGGGAGTTCGCCCTGACCTATGAGATTTTGCCATCCGCCAAAGCCTGTATCGATAACCGCTATGCGCACACCGCCACCGTTCCAGCCGGAGGCAAGCCAAGGAAACAGACCTGCCGGTGACAGACCCTCGCTGAAGAGGGCTTCCGTATGTGGGTAAGAAGAGCGTATACGTTGTATGCCCGGCGTGAAGATCAACGCCTGCAGTTGTGAACGCGGCACTCGCAGTTGATAGCTTCCCCCAGAGGCGATTTCGATCTCGACACCCGCAGGCAAGTCTGGTAGCTGCTTTGCCTCGATAATCAGGCGAACTTGGCCAGGGCCCGCCCAGATGCCAAGCGCTTTGGCCGATTGCACGTGCAACGGGGCCAATTCAGCGTTGTCTGTAAAAAGCCCTGGGATGGCACTATGAGGAGATTGGCCCTGTTTGGGTGAAATGGGATCGGGCGGTTGAGCATGAACTGTGGGGACAACACCGGTAACGAGTACCAGCGAAAACACCATGATTATAAGGGAATGCATAGAAGTATACGATGAGCGTCAAAACAGATATCCGGCGTGTGCCTGCAAAAAGCTTTCTGCAGTCGTGGTCCAACATAAATCAATACGTCCCAGTGTGGATTCGAGTTCCGGGCGGGACTCAGAGTCTGGCCGTTTTTGTGCCCAGGTGTGCCGATGCTGATCATTTAGGTTCTGCCGGAACAAAGGCCAGGCCAAGAGCGCCCGGACCGGCGTGAGCTGCCAACGCTGGCCCTGCTTCAATCAAGAGAATAGCCTCGCGGGGATGGGCACTTGCCACTGCGACCCGATCGGCAAGCTGTTCTGCTAACTTGAGTGAGCGTGTGTGCGCAACAGCGACGGCTGCAAGCGGTTGATCTACAACTGAGTTGCTTAATCGGCTTAAGCCTCGCTTCGTGCTACGTACAGCGCCATCGAAAGTGAGAGTACCCTCTCGTAGTGTCAGCACCGGTTTGATTTTGAGTATGCTTGACATGCGTTTGATGGCGGCCATCAGTGGCGCCAAGCGGCCACCACGCTGAATTGCTTCCATGGTATCCAATATGATGAACACACGCAGCTGCCGGCGCCACAGTGTAAGCTCTTCGAGAATGGTGGCTGTTGATTCGCCCGAAGCCGCAAGTTGGGCAGCCCGCTGTACGAGCAACCCCTCGCCCAACGACAAGGACCAGGAATCAAAGACATGTACTCGGCCCGAAAACTCAGCGGCCGCAACCATAGCGCTATTGAATGTGCCGCTATGTTTACCCGTGAGCGTCACCACCACGGCTTCATCGGCCTGCTCCAAGGCAGCCTGGTAGACTTCTACCCAAGTGCCCACAGAGGGGCCGGAGGTCTGGGGGGGCTGGCTGATATCATACTTGTCCCAGAATTCAGCCCGAGCCTCGGGACTGTCGATGATTTCGTACATGCCAAAGCGGGCGATCAACGGCGCTAGATGGATATTGTAGTGGGACAAAATGGCAGAAGGTAGATCACAACCGCTATCGGCGATGACGACAACAGAGGACATGCAAAGTCTCCTTGTATTCGGTCTTGTGAATATGAATCAAGAATGATGTTGACGCTCCCATTATCTCATGGGAGCGCGCTTCCATTCAACTAACGTGATTACACTGTACGCGCTTCACAGTATCGTGTAATGAATCACGCCAAATTTATTTGTGCCTTCGGTCATGTGAAAATATGACGCCGGGCACTATTAGGAAGGGGCTACTCCTGCTAGAGTGGAAGCAACAGTCAGGGGTCAGCATATCTGCCCTGAACGATGATTTTCAATCTTCATTATTTCTAAACCATTGGTCGCCCCAATTAGGCGATAATTGGATATTGGTTCGCACCCTGGCCGACAGCGGCCGGCGAAACATGTTGGAGGATCAACGATGAGCAAAAAACTGTTCCTTATCATAAGCCTGTTTTCAGCAACCATGTTGCTCGCCGCCTGTGGCGGTGTCCGCGCAGACGCAGGCGACACTCAGCTTGATACCGCGCCCAGCGCTCAGCCCCTTGCGGTCAGCCAGAAATCAGTGTTCGTAGCTGAACCAATCCCTACCGAGATCTCAAATCAAGCGGAAGAGGAAGAGCAGCCTACAGCTAAAGTTGAGCAATCCACTCTCGAATCCCAACCTGTCTCGATCGCTGATACCGAAACCGAGCAGCCGAACTGGAACGACGCCAGCGATGTCATGCGCAGTGGACGGACCTTACAGGCCAGTAGCGTCTATGCCGAACCCATCGCCAAATCAGATGTGATTGGCGAGTTGGACTATGGCGAGTTGGTGATCGTCACTCGGGCGCTGGATGATTGGTACGAGATCATCTTCAGTGATGGTGCAACACGCCACGCCTGGCTGCTACAAACAGCTGTCACCTTCGAAGCACTCCCGCTGCAATCAGCGACTGCCGAAGCGGGGACTTCCGTTGAAGTCACTGCGGCGGACTCGGAGCAGGCTGAGCAGGTGGTGGTTGCAGAAGTGGTTGAGATTGCAGAACAGCCGCTCGAATCAGCCCCAGTAGCCTCCGTTATCAAGCAGGCCGCGCCGAAATCCACGCAGAACGGCACAATCGTGTTCCAAACTAGCAGCGGCGGCGCCATCTATACCATGAATGCCGACGGCAGCAACTTGCAGTGGGTCGCCAGCGGCGGCCTGGACCCGGCGCTCTCTCCCGATGGCACACAGATCGCGTACACCCGTTGGGATGAACCCCGAGGCTTGTATGTCGTCAACATCGACGGCAGCAACGAGCGCTGGTTGGTGGCCGATAACTTCGTCAAGAA
The DNA here is from genome assembly GCA_024224665.1 of Chloroflexota bacterium. Classification (GTDB taxonomy): domain Bacteria; phylum Chloroflexota; class Anaerolineae; order J102; family J102; genus PIVW01. The sequence continues at coordinate 4,627 of JAAENG010000430.1, forward strand.
TCCGACCTGGAGCCCCGACGGTGAGCAGATCGTGTACAACTTGCAAAAAGGTGGCACCGATTCTGTCACCTTCAGCCATCCCCGCTTCGGGGAATTCACGAGATCAGGCGACGATTATTGGCGCCTGGAGATTATCAATGCCGATGGCAGTGTCCGAGAAGGCCTCGACGACCAGATGATCAGTTGGAATCCTGACTGGAGCGAGCGGGGTATCCTCTTTGTCGGTGCTACTGCGCTTTATGTCACCGATCCTGATGGCGAACCTTATGCAATCTACGAAGCCCCGAACCAAATACGCAACGCCACATGGTCTCCTGACGGCCAATCAATCATCGCCATGATGGAATTCCACGACCATTGGGAAGTTGTGCGACTCAATGCCGATGGCTCCGGCTTGACACGTCTCACCAAGAATTATGATAGGGTGAACGGCGTCGCCCCCACCTGGTCTCCTAACGGTCAGAGCATCCTCTATCTCAGCGACCAGAACGGCGAATGGGAGCTGTGGGTGATGAATACCGACGGTAGTAAGCAGCGACTCCTGGCTCCTGACACACTGGCCGATATCGATTTTCGCTATGACTTCAATGCAGAGCATGTCGTAGATTGGAGCTGAACGCATGGCGAATACCCCTTTCAAATGAACGAGAAGTAGCAAGTGGTAAATGGCAGGTGCGTGTGATGTTAGCTTGCGATCAGCCACTTGGTTTACAGGAATCACAATTGCATACCCAGGTGCCGTGGGTTCAGATGAACCGATGACACCTGTTTACATAAATGGGATAACCTCCCAGCCTGGTGCAATGCTTTACCGACAGGCCCTTGCGGCCATCGTTAGCATTGCACCTTATTTTTTGTGGCACTACAATAGCCGGGCATAAGAATGACACGGGCCACATGTCTTTATGACACCAAGCACTAACCGGAAGCGCTGTTGTCGGCTATGATACGCTTGTAGCAAGTCATATGACATTCTACCCGAACCAGCCATTAGGCGGCGACTCATGACCGAATTGACGATATCTCCATCTCTTGCTTCTTATACCAGACCTGATGAGGACGGCATCGCCCCGGGTCTGATGAGCGTGTTGCGAATGGCCGTGGGTTTACGGTTTGGCATGGGATTGCTCGGCATCTCGCTCTTGACTATAGCAGGACTGCTGCGGGCAGAGCACATCCCAACGGAGATCAATGTCACGTTATTTGCTTGGGCTATGTTCGTAGAGAGTACCACTTTGCTGATCATCGTCATATGGCCGGTGGTACGCAGGCAATTGGGACGATGGTTTCTCCCCTTGGTTTTGCTTTGGTTGCTGCTGATGCCCTTGCTCCAGAACGTCTTAGTGTTCTCAAGTATAACAGTTGAGGAAGTCGTTCGGCCTGGTCGCTTGGGCTTAGTTGATGTTGGATTTGAAGTCGTCTGGCTCTTTATTCCGGCCATTCTCGCCGCCTGGCAGTACGGACGCCGTGGTTGGGCGATTGCCATGGCGATCCTGGTTTCCAGCTACGGGCTACTGGTGGCAGCATTGCTCTTGAACGGCACTCCCGACCTGCAATTCTATGCAGTAAGCACTATCGGCTGGTTGGCAATGGTGGCGCTGCTAGGTTGGGTGGTCATGCGCCTGTCTGAGGCACAGCGAGCCGAACATCAGGCCTTGGTCAGAGCTAACACGCAGCTTGCCCAGCGCGCGGCTACGGTAGAACAACTGACTGAAAGCCGCGAACGCAATCGTATGGCCCGTGAGCTACATGACACTCTGGCTCATTCGCTGACCGGCGTGAGCGTGCAATTGCAGGCGCTCGACACCCTGTTGAAATACGATCCCGAAGCCGCAGAGGCGCAACTACATGAAACGCAGGCAACGGTTCGCAGTGGTATCCACGAGTCACGTCGGGCTATCGAAGCATTGCGGGCAACACCCCTTGAAGATCTGGGGCTTTCGGAAGCACTGCGGCAACTCTGTCGCCGAAACGCCGAACGTGCTACTATCAAGTATGCATGTGAGATCGAAAACGTACAGGCCCTTGACCCGCTGACCGAGCAGTCGATTTATCGCGTGGCCGAGGCCGCGGTTTCGAACGCCGAACAACATGCTGCTGCCACCGCGATCACAGTGCATCTATCCTGCCGACCCCATCTTCGTCTCGAAATCCGAGATGATGGCATTGGTTTCGATCCTGCAAAAACTCCCACAGATCGTTATGGCCTCACCGGCATGGCCGAGCGAGCGGACCTGGTCGGGGGTGAACTGCTGGTCGAGAGTGAACCAGGGCAAGGAACACGTATTGTGTTACAGATACAGGACTAGACTGAGCAGAACCAAATTCGAGGCCAGAACCGTTTGCATACCGTAAACAGACAAACCTGAATACCGGTTCAACCCGACAGATTGCACCTCTATGTTCGTTTTGGTAGCATATCCTGGTCTACTGGTCTACTGGTCTACAAACACAACATCACTCTCCCTCATCATCACTTAAATCATCATGATCCGAGTACTTATTACCGACGACCAGGATATCGTTCGCCAAGGGTTGAGTGTTATCCTCAAACACCAACCGGGTCTCGAGGTGGTGGGCACGGCAGCCAATGGTCGAGAAGCCGTCGAATCTGTACCCAAGGTTCATCCCGATGTGGTGCTCATGGACCTGAAAATGCCTGTTCTGAACGGCGTGCAGGCCACACGTGAAATCAGGTCCCGGTATTCCGAGATAAAAATCGTCGTGCTGACCACATACGACGCCGATGATTGGGTATTTGACGCCATCCGCGCTGGCGCCAATGGTTACCTGCTGAAAGATAGCAGCAGTGAGGAGATCGTCGAGGCGATACAAGGTGCTGTGGCCGGCGAAGTTATGATCGATCCGGCAGTCGCCGGCAAGGTTTTGGCGGAGTTCAAGCGTTTGGCGGCTGAGGGACAGAACCGGCCCGGGTCATCACCACGGCAACGGTTGGATGCGGATGATGAACTCATCCTGGAAGAACTGACCGACCGTGAGTTGGCGGTCTTGCAACAGATGGCCCAGGGCAAGACCAATAAAGAGATCGCCGAGGAACTGTTTTTGGCAGAGGGCACGGTTAAAAACTACGTCAGCAACATCATGGGTAAGTTACAGGCCAACGACCGCACACAGGCGACGATCTTTGCCCTGAAACGTGGTCTGGCTACGTTGGAGTAGGGGCCGTTCCTTTGCGGTCGCCCACTTGCGGCTGCCCACGGGGGCGGGGGCGAGCCCAGCCCCTACTCTTCCCCCCTTAGGCATTCTTCGGTTATGATGACGGTCGTCTATATTGAATGTTCCTCGTGTTCAATCGCTTTCTTTGTGTCTTAGAGGCTTTCATTGGCTCTACAAGATTTCATCAATAGTGCAGGCGCATTACGGTTGGGATTGGTCGTGGGAGGTAGCGTTCCCCCACGACTTGGTTATGCTATGGCGAATATGATTACCGGGATATTGGGCAGGCGGCGGCGTTCGACGATGATGCGGACAATGCATGATAATTTTCGAGTGGTATTAGGGGCAACAGCATCGGAAGAGCAAATCGGATCTGTGGCGCGTGCGGCCCTTCGCAATGCCGGTCGCTGCAACTACGATCTGTATCATACCTTGGCGAAAGGCAAACAAGCTGCACTCGACGCCGTCACCTTTTCGCCCCGAGTCGAGAGCTATCTTGCCGGATATAAGGACACTGACCGGGGCCATTTGATTGTAAGCGCACACATTAGTAATTTCGACATGGCGGGATTGGCATTTGCCACGCGCGACGTTCCCCTCCAGGTCTTGACCTGGCCTAGCCCCACCAGTGGTTATGATATGCAAAACGAGATTCGCCGTTCCTGGGGACTTGATATCACGCCTGTTAGCGTGCCGGCATTGCGTCAGGCACTACGGCGACTGCGCGCAGGTGGACTTGTAATCACTGGGGTCGATCGCCCGGACCCTGGCGGCGCTGGAGAAGCACTCATGTTTTTTGGCCGGCCAGCCTACCTTCCCACAGGCCATGTAAGGCTGGCACTGCAAGCGCAGGTTCCAATTACCGTCGTAGTCGTTCGTCATGACGCTAACTGTCTACATACTTATGTGGTTGATGTGGAGACGACATTGGAGTTGGAGCAGAAGGGGGACCGCCAAGAGATGATTCTCCACAACGCTCAACGCGTTCTTGCCGTGCTCGAAACCGCCATCCGCCGCCACCCCGAACAGTGGACGATGTTCTATCCCGTTTGGAACACAGAAATGGTTCAAGCTCCTCAAGATAGAGGTGTCGGCTATGAGTGAACTCAAGTCCCATACCAGAGTCAACGATATATTACTGGGCCCCCTCGAACGGCCGGCGTTGCAGTGGTCGGCCGCACATATGCCGGCATGGGTCAAACCGGATCATTTGACGGCTCTGGGGTCGGTAGGTGCGGTGGTCGTGCTCATCGCTTATGGGTCGAGCAACGGAAACCTGGTATTCCTGTGGTTGGCCACGCTAGGTCTTTTTATTAACTGGTTTGGCGACAGCATGGATGGCACGCTGGCGCGTTACCGCCATATCGAAAGGCCGAAATATGGCTTCTTTGTCGATCACACCGTCGATGCCTTAAATATCGTCGTTATCGTGTTGGGGATTGCCTTGTCACCGCTCATCAGTTTTGAGATCGCGACCTTTGTACTCGTAGGCTACTTACTCATGTCGATTCTCGTTTACATCGAGACCTATATCGAGGGGAAATTCAAGATCTCTTACGGCAAGCTGGGTCCGACCGAAATGCGGGCGCTTATCGTAATTATCAACACCTATGCATTCTTTTTCGGCATACCCTATGTCGAGATCGCTTCATCGACCCTCAACCTGCTGGATGTTTTAGCAGGCGCTGTGGGCGTCGCCTTATTCGGCATCTATATCGTGTCTGTGTTCCGGGGTGCGCGAACGCTTGCTCAAGCAGAGTAATCAATCTAAGGAGGTTGTGTAAGGGGATAGACGGCCATTACATCTGAGGTTCAGGCGTAAGTCATCTTACTGCCTACCTTCCCTTCTCTAAGCTTGCAGAATAACAACTACTATTTCGTATGGAGAGTGTCTATGCCCCGTAACATGCCCCTCATTCTGGGGATAGCGTTGGTCGCCCTCTTGATCTTGGCTGCTTGTGGTGCTCCGCCCGACAATGCTGGCGAATCGCTGAATGACGTCGCATCTCAGACACAGCCGGCTGAATCAAGCGTTGAGCAAGAGCCGCCCACGGCAACACCTGAACCAGAACCTGAATACAAGATCGTCACGTTGCTCCCTCGCGATGCTATCCCTGCCATCTTCGACCCGCAGTTCCTCTCGGCTGACGAGGCCGATCAGGAATATACTCCAACTGAATTGGTTCTCGGTGTGGAGATCGATGGTGAAGCTCGTGCTTATTCCATCCCCTTCCTCAGTTCGCACGAGATCGTAAACGACACAGTTGGCGGTGTACCCATCGCCGCAACCTGGTGACCGCTCTGCTTCACCGGCATCGTGTATGCCAGAGATGTAGAAGGACAGCCAGAACCCTTGACGTTCGGTGTTAGCGGTAAACTGATCATGAATGTCCTGGTGATGTACGATCGCCAGACAGACACTTTTTGGAGCCAAATCCTGGGGAAAGCCGTAGAAGGCGAACTGGACGGCACCGTACTCACCCCTCTTGCCTCCATGCAAACCACCTGGCAGCAGTGGAAAGAACTTCACCCAAACACCTTGGCGCTGCGAAAGGGTTTTTCCAGTGATCGTGATCCCTATTTGAGCTACTACGCTCGCAATAGCGCCGGTGTGATTGGGGAAAGCATCGTCGATGACCGGCTCCCAACCAAAGCCATGGGTGTCGGCCTGGTGATCGACGATGTTCCGGCGTATTACCCTGTAACTCTGCTCAGGGATGATCGCTTTGTCAACGACACAGTTGCCGGCCAACCCCTTTTGGTGGCTTTTCACCCCAGCGCCTCAACAGGCCTGGTCTTCAGCCGAGAGCTGGATGGCCAGACACTGACCTTCGAGGTAGAAGATCTGGAAGTTGATATGCCCATTTTGGTAGATGCCGAAACCGGTTCACGTTGGAGCAGCTTTGGTGGGGTTGCCATCGATGGCCCCCTGGCAGGTGAGGCTCTCGAACGTATCCCCTCGACCACCTCCTTCTGGTTCGGTTGGACAGATTGGCACCCCGACACCCATCTTTACGGCGAAGATCGTTTGCAAAATCCAGGATAATGCCCCGTAGTGCTACATCTGTGTCGTTTTGCAGTTCTTCGACATGAATGTGGCGCTACGGCGATTCTTGGCACTCGTGCGTCAGTTTCAACCCCACCGGACAATGGTCGCTACCCATTACCTCCGGCATGATAAAGGCGTCGAGTACGCAGGGCATGAGTTCGGGAGTCACAAAGAAATAGTCCAGCCGCCAACCCACGTTTCGCTCTCGTGCTCCTGTTGGCATTGACCACCAGGTATATTGCCCGGTCAGATCGGGGTTACGCTGGCGGTAGGTATCGACATAACCGGTTTCGGCCACCTGGTCGAGCCAGGCGCGTTCTTCGGGCAGAAAGCCAGTCGTTTTATGATTGGACTTGGGGTTGGCCAGGTCGATTTCATGATGCGCAGTATTGATATCACCGCAGAAAACAATCTGCTTACCCTGAGCCCGAAACCCTTCGCACATTGCCAAAAACGCATCATAAAACGCCATCTTAAAGGGGAGACGGCTATGATCACGGCTGCCATTGGGAAAGTAGCAGTTGATGAGCACAAAGCTGGGATAATGGGCGATGACTGTGCGTCCTTCCTGGTCGAATTCGGGGATGCCTAATCCAAAGTCAACGGAAAGGGGTTCTTGTTTGGTTAGCAAACCAGTGCCGCTATAACCCCGCTTACGTTTGGATGAGTTCCAATAACTATGATAGTCGAAAGGCTGGCGTAATTCCCAGGGTAGTTGATCCGCCTCGGCCTTGGTTTCTTGGAGGCACAAGACGTCTGGCTGGGCTTGCTCAAGCCACTCCAGAAAACCCTTGCGATAACCGGCGCGTATGCCGTTTACATTCCAAGATAGTAGTGTGATTGAAGCTGACATAATCTCTCCAAATCAGTTCGGTGGGGGCGGGACATTCCTTTAGACTGGTAGACCTGTAGATCGGTAGACCGGTAGATCGGTAGATCGGTAGATCGGTAGACCGGTAGACCGGTAGACCGGTAGACCGGTAGACCGGGGCGCTATCATACCGTTTTCCTCTTTTCTAGTCTGCTGGGTTAGCGAAAGGCAGCGGATTCGGGATTCACGACAGACGTGATCGATTCCAAGTCATCAGCTAAATATGATCCACTACCGTTGCTCGAACAAACTCACAGATCGTGCTAGTAGTCAGTCAAGCCTAGGGTGAAGAATCTCCGGTTGCAAAGGCGAGATTCTTCGTTTCACTCAGAATGACATCCATCAAGGCACGCTTGACTGACTGCTAGACATCCTGGTACAGCAAATACAGACGCAAGAGTTGCAAGTCATCGAAAGAGACACGCCCACCTAGACGGTCATAGACCGGTCGCAGCCACTCAGCGCCCAACTCGCTGAAGGCCGCGAGCACCTCCTCCTGCGTTTCCAGCGGCAAAGAACAAGAGGCCAGCATCTGATCCGACGACAGGTCATGGCCATCTGACAGATAGCGTTCCAGATTATTGATGATTGTTCGCCGTTTTACGTCATACAATGCCTGTAGGTCCTCGATGCTGTGGCCGGCCGCCAGAAGCTCTCCAACCTCCTCATAGCGACGCTTTTTGGTGGGGAGAGCGGTGGGGGAAGATAGGGAGAACCGCGAAGTTGGGGGGCGTTCTTCCAGATCGTGCTCCGTACAATACGCCTGGATCACAGCGATAAAAGCGTCGCCATAGCGCTCCAACTTCCTGTCACCTACACCATGGATGTCCAGAAAACCGCCGGTGGTCTGTGGGAAGAAGGTCGCCATCTCCACCAACGAGCGGTCGGAGAACACCACAAAGGGTGGGATATTGGCCGCATCCGCCAACTGCTTGCGCAAGACGCGTAGTTCTTCGAACAAAACACCATCATACGTGTTCGCAAGCTGGGTGTCTGATACCGAACGCTGTTCTGCCTCGACCGCTACATGCACCTTATCTTTCCCGGCCAGAACACACCTCCCAGCAGGTGTCACCCGCAGGCTGCCGTGTTGCATATCCTGATCCAACAGCCCTTGTTCGATGAACTGCTGTGCCAGACGTCGCCAATGTTTGGCAGAATATTCCGTACCGATGCCATAAGTCGAGAGGTTGTCATGGCCGCGGTTCAACACAGTCTTGGCGCTGGACCCTCGCAAAATATTGACAATATGGGTTGCCCCAAACAGCTCTCTTGTGCGTAGAATACAGGAAAGGAATTTCTGGGCGGCGATCGTCACATCCTCCTGTTCGATGGACACGTCGTCTGCCAGGCAATTGTCGCAGTGCCCGCAGTTTGGTTCATCGTAGACATCGCCAAAGTAATTGAGAAGGGGGCGTCTTCGACAGTTACGTGTTTGAGCGTAGCGCAGCATGGCGCTGAGTCTGGCCGTCGCGCCCGCGCGTTCCGAAGCTGCACCTTGCTCGATGAAATGGTGGATGGTGCCGACATCTTGCTGGCCGTACAGGAGCAGGCAGTCTGCCCTCAAGCCATCACGCCCGGCCCGACCGATCTCTTGATAGTAGCTTTCCAGGTTTTTGGGCAGATTGTAGTGGAGGATAAAGCGTACGTTGGATTTGTCGATACCCATACCAAAGGCAACTGTGGCGACGATGATGGGTACATCGTCACGACTGAAAAGCTGTTGGTGGCGCAGGCGGACAGCTCGATCCAGCCCTGCATGGTAGGGTACCGCTTGATAACCAGACATTTCCAACTGATTGACCAGCACTTCAACCTGCTTCCGCGTACTGCAATAGATGATGCCCGACTGATCACGATGTGTATCGAGAAAGGTTAAAGCCTGCTGAAGCCCATCCAGGCGGGCGCGCACGGCTAAAAAGAGGTTCCCGCGATCGAAGCCGGCAACGAATTGATCTGAACTGTCGAAACCAAGGATCGATTCGATATCTGAACGCACACGTCGGGTGGCCGTGGCGGTGAGGGCGATACAAACTGCCTGGGAATAGCGCTCTCGCACCAACATCAGCTCGCGGTACTCGGGCCGAAAATCATGCCCCCAAGATGAGATACAGTGCGCCTCGTCGATGGCAAGGCAGTCCACATTGCATTGGTCGAGCATGACGAGGGTCTCGGGTCGCAACAAGGTTTCGGGCGAGACATAAAGCAATTTGACGGCGCCCGCTTTGATTTGCCGAACCCTTCGCAGATACTCAGAGTAATCCAATGTGCTGTTTAAAAAGAGCGCGGGCACATCCATGTCTTGTAGAGCATCCACCTGGTCCTGCATCAGGGCGATGAGCGGTGACACAACCACGGTCAGACCCTCGAACAGCAGTGCCGGTAATTGATAGCAAAGAGATTTACCACTCCCTGTGGGCATAATCGCAAGGGTGTCGCGGCGATCCTGTACATTGACAATGATATCAGCTTGGAGGGGAAGGAAGTGGTCGTAGCCGAAAACAGATTTGAGTAATTGAGATGCCTGCTCGGACAAGGGCAAGGTCCGGGCAACGGCGGAGGCGGGACGGCCCTCGATAACGGTGGGCGCGCCATCCAGAAACCAGCCGGAAAGCTGCACATAACAGCGATATTCTCCTTCAGACATGGGCTCAGGCCGCCACCAATGAGCCAGCGAGACACGCAACAGGCTGCCGGCCGGAATCACTTCAAGCGGTTCCTGAAATCCCACGAAGGTCACGGTTCGCCCACCATCGGCTGCCGGATAGCGATAGCGGATGCGCTTGCCGTCATCATCGCGCTGCAAAGCCTTGTCGGGTCGCCAAAAGTGGGTGCTAAAGGAGGGAATGCCCACGCGTTCGGCGATGTAGAGGGCGCCCCCTTTGGTGGCCTGTGTAAGTCCCTCGAAGAGCGCTTCGTATCCACCCGCCAAGCCGGGACTATGGCGCTCGATGAATTGCTCCGGCGAAGACATGAGCCCAAGCCTCTGTTTTCGCTGCACCACCAGGTTTTCTATGTGCGGGGGGATAAACTCGACTGGCGGCGTGGCTTCAACCTCCCAAACCTCTGCGACCTCATAGTCCATACCCGCCCGCTCATGGGTTGCGGCATTCGCTGCCAGCAGCCGTACACTGCGCCCATCAAAGGTGATCCCGCCAATACATGCGCCGGCGCCTTGTCTCGTCTTCGCTACGATAAGCACTTTCATGACATTTCAATACAAGTATCTGTGGTTAGTAGATCAGGTACCGGTGGACCGGTAGACCGGTAGACCTGTAGACCTGTAGACCGGGATCAGCCATCAAAGCAGGCTTAGGCTGTTCCGAGAGAATAATAATCCAAAACTCGTGATGCGTGATGCGTGATGCGTGATGATTTCATAGCCTAAATCCTCACGTTTTACGTTTCACGCTTCACGCTTCACGCTTCAACTAGGATTAAGGTTTTGGGAGTATATTAATTCTGGAGCTCCCTTCGAGGGGTTTTTGTCAGGTTTCGTCAGGCGTTAGGTGTATTATGGGAGCCTGGAGGTCTTGCTGTAAGCGCTCGGCCAGGAGCGAACGATGGCAGGCTGCCGGTTCCCGTTCTACACAGCAGAACGCCACGATATGCACGTCATCCTCAAACTGGGACACGAAGTCAGTACTGTCGAAATCGACAAGATGCTCGTCACGATAGGCTTCTATGAACGTCGTGTCAAGAACTGTGCGCTGACGTTTGGCTGTGCGAGTGGCTTTGTCGGCGGTGTATTGTTTTTGCCGAAGTTCTTTGCTGGGCGCCAGCGCCGGAAAGTGCAGGTAGCGAATCCCCATGTCGGCCAAGCGGGCTTGCAGACGTTTGCTATTGGCGAATGCGTATTGCGAACCGCGCACACCTCGCCTGGCTCTGATATCACAAAACGTGTCTACTTCCGCTTTGATCAATGCCTGAAAAAAACTCTCTTCGTCAAAACCATAGACGCCGATGGTGGCGATCTCAAGTGTCATCGTCATCGTCCTCATCATGGTAGCGCTTGCGCGAGGTGAAAGCTTGTTGGCCAAAAAGGCTCAATTGTCCGCCTGTGATGCGGTTGATAACTGCCTCTTGGGATTGCAATTCGTTCTTTTCGTCGATATGTCGTACGGGGATATTTAACTCGATTAAGCTTTCGCCGATGAGTTTAGCGCGGTGACAGATCTCCGGCTTGCCTTCGCTACACATCAACACCACCCGCTGTTCTTGCTCAAACGCTTTCTGTACCCGCGCGATGCCCTGACGATAGAAATCTTTCTGCTTCACACGCTCGTAGGCTACTTTGCCATCCACATAGCAGTCAGGATCGTCGGGCTGCCCGCCCAAAGCGTCGCCCATAAACACATACCTTATCTCATGAGCGCGCAGGGCGTTTTCGAGCTGTTGTCTGGAGAATTCCGGTTTATAGCGAGAATAGGGTGCCGAGCGCACATCAAGGAGATAGGCAATGTTATTGGCCTGCAACACCGCCAGGAATTCGTCAATGCTACGGGCGCCATAGCCGATTGTGAAGATGGGCATTACCGTTGGCTTCATGTTTCTTTTGTGACTAAACAGGTGTCAGATGTTTCTGCTACGATTGTATAGGTGCTTACAGCGTCGGCATCGACAAAAAGTTGTCGATGTGTGTGGCACGTAGCAAGTGGCAAGTTCAACTTTGTCTGCAACCGCACTCGCACCTGCGACCTGCTACTTGCTACTTGCCCCAACGGGGTCTCATTTTCCATCTGGCCAAACAGTGTGACTCGACCGGCGGCAGATATGAAACTGTTGTTCTTGGAGTGCCACTATCCTAACTCCGATCGGCGACAACTAGCAAACCAAAAGGTGGTTCAACAGAAAGAAGGTCGAAACGGTCAGCTTATTATCTCTAGCAAACGTGATCGCAGGCCCACTTCTGGGATCGTTAAACCAGCGTTTTGGTACACTCGCCGAAACCGCAATAGATCACATTGCTCGATCAAAGAATCCTGAGCTACATCTGGGGGGAGCAGGCTGTGAAATCTGCCTAGTTCCAACATCGACACCAGGCGTGGGAACAGTAGCCGCAATTGCTTGCGGACCGCGGTCGCGACCCAAGGCGGTAATTCGTTCAAGGTAGCTGGCAAATACAAACAATGTTCATTAATACGAGTGACAGCAATATCTCTTTCATCGACGCCAAAGTGTGCCTGTAACAGACTCGCCAATAGCGTACCATAAAGATCTCCCCAGAAGTGAAAGAGCACCGCTCCTTCCAGTTGGGGGATTAGATAAAGCTGCCCTGCTGCAAGTTCGAGATAAGATGCTACAGCCTGACATACTTCAAAAGGAATCGTCAGGGGATCGGTATGAAAGCGCATCACCTCTTCGACCCTATCGGATGCAATTGGGCGAACGCCGATTTTAAAACGGTCTCTCCAGACGACGACCATCGAGCGTCCCCCCATCAGAAGTGTATCCCCCTCCAGACGAATGCGATCGGTTTGCGCGATCGTATGGCCGCTGTAGGCATCAACGATGGTGAGTTTGAATGGATCGGCGCCAATGTTGCTATAGATTTCATGGTCGTCTATGAGGTCATCCAAGGCGATATCTGCTCGCCATTCACCCAACCGGCCAGATCGCAGATAGCCACTCACAGCAAGGTAGTTGAGGATGCGCTCAAGGACGGCGGTTTCGATGGCTGCCGGTGTCACGCGCCGCAAGTCTGCCAAACGGATGCCACCGGTAGGACTTTGTTTGAGAATACTGAAGATCTGTTGAACCAGGACGGAGGGGCGGAAGTGATAGGTCGGATAAGAATAAGAGGGCGGGGTCAGGTGAGAGTGAGCGTGGGCAAGGGAAATGAGTGCGTGAAAGCGAACTTCTTCCAAAATTGAACGAGACAGACACAGAACCTGCGTGCTTCCCGTTCGCCGACCACCACGTCCGATACGTTGCAGAAAAGAGGTAACAGTGGGGGGCGGTCCCAATAGCGCCACGTCATCGATGCTGCCGATATCGATGCCAAGCTCGAGGGTGGAACTGCTTACACAAATAGCAACACCGGCTTCGGCGAAGTCATCTTCTACCTGGCGACGCATGGCCGTATCCAGATTGGAGTAATGCACGAAAATGGCGGCTTCGAAGGGCAAATGCCGGCGCAGGTATGCGGCGGTAGACTCGACCTCGTTGCGAGTATTGCAAAAAAGTAATGTTTTGCGGATGAGTGAGTTACCGCTCAGTCGTAGTACCAACGTCTGCACAAGATCGGGCATTCCGCTGATAGGTACGATCTCAGGGCGAAGCCGCCTGCCTCCCTCGACCTCGATGATCTGATACCCGGCCTGGTTCTCCGATCCTAACAGATAGCGTTCGGCCACGCCTCTTGCATCAGGCACAGTGGCCGAGAGCGCAATACGGTGGAGTGGCACAAAGGGGGTGGTTGTCACTTCGGTTAGCACTTCGGTTGCCATTTCCTCCTGGTGGTAACGGCGAATCGTCTCGATGCGGTTGAGCAGACAACGGATGTGATCGCCGCGCGGGCTATCATCGAAAAGATGAATTTCGTCCAGGATGATTGCCTGTATCGTAGCTAACAGGCGGGGCGCACGCGTTAACAGCGAGTCGGTCGATTCAGGCGTGGTGATGAGGACGGTCGGAGGTCGTGTCGCCGATACAGGGCCGGTGTCGCCACTCTTCATCATCAGTGACACGCCCAGGGCTTCATGGCAGGGCTGCATTCGTTCATAAAGATCCCGTACCAACGCCCGTGTAGGACAGATATAGAGGAGTTTCAAACCCCGCTGCCCCTGGTACCGCCCTGCGGCCAATACATGTCGTTCGAGTAGCGGCGCCAGCACTGCCTCTGTCTTCCCCGATGCGGTGGCGGCTATGACCAAAGTGTTGTGTCCATCCAGGATCGGTGGGATCGCCTGCGCCTGGACAGTTGTAAAGCTGCCGTGCCGAGAGAATAATACCGGCCAGGTATGCGGTAGGTTGGCTTTGATCCTTGCGGGATCGTTCATTCAGATACGCAGCAACTTGCCCCGACGCGCCTAAAAAAACACTGCGGGCGAAACATGAAAGCGCGCTGCTAATGCTTGAATCTGCCGAATGTTTAATTCTCTCTTACCACCGAGAACCTCTGAAACCACCCCTTGAGAACCTACTTCAGGTAAGTCGGATTGGCGCAGTCCATGTTCGTCCATGAGAAAACGCAACATATCCGCCCCACTGCTTTCCGGCATTGGGTAGAGGCGTTCCTCATACGCGTGGATGACCGCTCCGAGTGTGTCCAACATATCGTACAGAGGATGTGATTCGTGCATTCCAACTTTGTCGACGAGCTCGTTCAGCCTTTCGATAGCCTGATCGTACTCCTGTTCATTTCGAATGATGAAAATCGAGCTGAGAGCAGCCCAATATGTTTCAATTTCTTTTGTTATGACTGTCATGTTTTCCATCGACCCAAATTGTACGCATCGTGAGTAAGTATGTGCCGAACATATACCCTCGCCCGATTGAAATGGATTGAAGCGATGAGCCTGTACTTATTACCGCCGATGTTAAATACAACGAAATCACCGACTAAGTCAGCAGAAGGAAACGTGGCTCGCAAAGCGTCGAAACTCTCGAATTCGTTTCGCTGCATTATTTTAAACCAGCGAGACAATGAAATCCGACTATCTGGATGGCGTTCCCAGAAATGACGTAAAGCCTTTCTAGAGATGACATGCATATGGATTTTATCTCACTTTGAGATACCTTGCAAATTGCTTTCGTCTCTCCCCACCCTATCGAACCTGCCGTCGCAATTCATCTAGCAGAGCGACAGCGTCGTAATCAGGATAAAGGTAGAGCAGATCGAAGAGTTCAACACCCAATCGTACCACACCGCGGATACTCAAGCGGTTGGAACGCATACCCAAGGCCAGATGCTCGGCTGCGCCACGGCGGATCTGCCGCTGTCTTTCGGCGATCTCGTAGCTGAAAGCCTGGGCATGGTAAACCATCACCTGCTCCAAGAAGTGGCCGATCTCCTGCGGGGTGTGATAGGGGTCGAGTTCCAGGATCTGGTCAGGGTCCAGCCACTCGTCGATGGGCATTCGTTTATCGCTATGGGTCACGGTAAAGAGGAAAAACAAGGATTGGCGGTTATCATAAGCGGGTGGATAATCACGCCAACGATGTTGGGGCAGGCTGTCAGCTTGAATATGCGATTGCGTCTGTTGCAGGGCGGCGTAGATCACAGCACTGAAAAAGAGACTGGCTTTGGGGCGCTGGTAGGGGCGTAACAACGAATAACTCTCGGCTTCGTCAAGTAACACACACAGGCCACTGTACCCGGCCAACCGCGCCAGCACGCTCATACCGCTGAACAGATAGGCGACCTGGCGGGCGTTGTGGCCGACACGATAAATGGTGGGTAAACGGATAGCGCGCGGCGTCGCCTTATTCATGCTCTTGACCCGGCGTCCACCCATCAGCCATTGCATCCACGCTTTGCGCTGGCGAGGTGAAGATGTATTAGCAAGCGCCTCTAGGCCCACCGCCAAGGGATCCGCCCCCACCGGCGTCAGATTTTGCAACTGCTCCCGCAGTCGGGGCATGGCGCCGGCAGTTTCAAGGAGTGGTTGCAAACCGTTCTCATCATTGTCGGGATAACGCATGTTACGCATCAGCCTGGCGTAGATGTCGAAGGAACGGTGAGGGGGCAACTCGTAAAGATCCAGGCTGGTTGCCGCCACCAAGAAATTACGGTTGAGGGCTTCGCGTGCACAGAGTTCGACGATATGACTCTTGCCGAAACCATAATCCCCAAGCACCGCCCGTACCGCCCCGCCATTTTTATGGGCTCTGTCCAGACCCAGCCCGAGGTTTGCCCGCTCATCCTTTAGGCCAATGGTCAGTTCCTCAATGTGTTGTGCCGGGGCTACGCCCACACGCAATGCTTCCAGCATCTGCCGCGCCTCGAACTGCGAAGGCGTCATCAGAGCAAATTCCGGCAACGGCCGCGCTGAAACAGGCGCAAGCGAGATATCTTGTTGACCTATGAACTCCTGGCGAGGGCGGCGGAAGCGTAACCCATTTTCGAACCGCACCATCCATTCAGTTCCATTACGATACAGGGCCACGATCTGTCCACGGCCATACTGCGGATGCTCTACGATCTCGCCGATCATTAACAATTCACCATGCGCCATTCATAATCCGCCATTCATAATCCGCCCTTAATATGGCCGTGTCTCCCCACCACTTAACTCGTCGACCTGACCACGAATAATGGCGATCGCTTCCTCCTCGGCAAGGATTTGCTCTTCACCCGTGTGCTGGCGGGCCAGTTCGGTCACAAAGGCTTTGACAAAGAGGCGACGATGGCTGACATCGAGGAAGACATCTCGGGCCACATTGGCCAGGATTGCGGCGTTGGCGTACTGGGTTGCTTGATCCAATCTCACTTCAAAAGCCATTTCGTAAATGGGGATGAGCCTTTCGCCAATAGCAACCATGAGGTCATTCTCATCCAGATCCAGATGTTCGAGACTGATCTGAGGGCTGAAGTGGTTGGTGTGAGAGAAACGGCCGGGCGCACGCACCCGCTGTTGTAAAGCCGGGTAGCGAGGAACGACATCATTGATGAACTGCGGCGGCACAGCATAGACGAACATCGCCCCTGGTAGCTCATCCCGGCAGCGGTCGATGACCTCGCGCAGGTTGTCGGTGGCTAATTTCTCGGCCTTGCCGCCAATGCTCGACATACGATCCACTTCATCAAACAACAAGATCAGACCGCTGTATGAGAGAGCACGGATAGTTTGCGTCAGCGAGCGCAACATCCGAAAGGCGTTGGGACGCGTGATTTTGCCGGTGACCCCCACTGTGCGCAATAGTTTTGTGTCATCAGGTGTGGTCGCTGCCCCCATCAACCATCGGCTGAGTGATTCCAGATGTTCATCCTGATCTCGAATCAGTGACTCGAAGTATGCCAGCACCGCGTTTTTGTAGGCTAAACTGTCAATAGCCGAGGCTTCCACCGTGTCTACCAATCCCCGATAGTTGGGATGGTTTATCGCTCGCAAGCCGGGCGGTTCATCGATCATGCGTTCGAGTGTGCCTTGCAAAAAGCGAGTGAGCCCCCTTTCATCAGAGATACTCTCATCCGTTTCATGCCAGATCAAATTGCGAGCTACGGCCGCGTAAACAGCGCGTTGGTCATTGTAAGGCGTCTCCACCGGGCTGAGATCGACTTTCGACACGGCGAATCCTCGACTCCAGGCCAGATCGCGTAGGCAATAGAGGAAGTGGGATTTACCGCTGCCGTAATCACCTACCACCATTTTGTAGGCGGCGCCGCCATCCTGCAGGTAGGATGAGAAATAATACTCGTCCAAGGCATCGAGCAAGGACTGGTTGCCGACGTTGAAGTAGTGGATACCTCTCGGCGGTGGCGTGCCTGAGCTACCGAGTACTTCGACGATCTGGCGGGCGAGAGGTTGGGTGAGGGTCATGGTCGAATGTCTTTGTGAGGGATTTCTGTATGAAAATCAAAAGGCAAAGGGCAAAAGGTAAAAGGCAAAGTTTTGTCCGCTGTCGGAAAAAGACTCCAGCTTGGACTGGCAGTCCTCATCTCCATTTTCATCGTTGGTGGTTTATTGACGATCGTGGCGACTGCCTGGAAGAGGGGTGGACAGAAAGAAGAGACAGGGAAAGGGAAAGGGTGGCGAGAGTGAGCGGCGCCGACGAAGTTCGAACTAAATGATTCGAACCCTACTCTCTTTCTGGCTCAAAGGTGATATCCGAATAGTATTCGCCATCCAATGGGCCATTCGGTAGCCACATGCTACGCGAGGCGCTGTCTGCCTGACTTTTGGTGGCCACGCCCAGACGAACATGGTAGATTCGGCCATCGATGGTTACTGTCGGCGTAGCCTGGATGAGCACCATATCCCGGACGAAAAGGGGCCGGCTATAATCCTTGAAGGTGCTACGCGAGGGGTTGTTCCAGAAACGACTCGATTGGCGATTGATGACAAGCCGGCTATAGGTTTTGACGATGTTCATACGGTTGGGGGGACGTTTTTGCTTGGCCCGTAGCTTTTGCCAGGCTTTGTATAGTTCATCGAGGAACACTTCGGCATCGACTTCACGCTGGATGATCGCTTTTTGCTGTTGGCCGTATGCCTTGAGAATTGCGTTAATCGACAGTGGAATCGGGCGGGTCAGGGCTTCTTTGCCGTAGAACCATTGCGCTTTACGGGCGGCACTATCGATATGTAAAACCAATCCCCCTACAACGAGCGTGGGAGGGCGCCCAGCTACAGTTTCGCCTCTTGATTCAAAAACATCTTTGAGATCGCGCGCGAATTGGAAGGCCAGTGCGTCAAGCGCCGTCTGCGTTTCGGCGGCGAAGGCATCAGTGGCAGCCTGCAATGACGTATCTTCGAGTTGTTCATTGGCTTGTGTGAGCATGGTCAGTGCTTTTTGCATCGCCAGCGCATCAAGTTTTTCTTCAGATGCCAGTTTCGTTGCCAACTTGAGCGCACCCATGGTGGCACGCAGCGCTTTGAACTGCGGTTCCAATAGCTCTCGTGAGGTTTCAAGTTGGGTTAGGAGTTTGTCTTTCATTCTGTCAGGTTACCCTTTTGTGAGTTAAGCCCCGGCTTACGAGCCAAGGGACAGTATAGAATTGCCTCGCATCAAAGTCAAAAACCTTGTGAGATTTCTGTGCAAACATCGACGATTTCCTAATAATATTGGTGGCAGCCTGTTACCTTCCATCAAAGAGGTCCATTTCCGCAGTGCACGCTTCGCATAATTGATAGACGTCGATGCCTCAAAGTTCCCTTACGACGAGATTGAAATACTTATCCATACTGCAGACGATCGAATCTGGCATGTAAACTGTCGTATCTTTCTGCACGATTACAGCCGGACCGGGAATGACACAGCCAGGTTGCAGTTTGACTCCTTCGTAGAAAGGAACTTCGAGAAGCTGGCCGGAAGACAACACCATAGGTCGGTGCTCGAGCAATGCATGGGCGGGGTCTATATCCCCCAGGCCGGATTCAGGCAGGGAGGGTGAGGTAACCAAGCCGACGGCGCGCACTCGCACATTGACGATCTCTACCGGCGCTGAGGGTTCGGCATGGCCATAAACCCGCTCATGCTCGGCATGAAAAACGGCAATGAGATCAGGTGACAGCGGTATGGTAATCTCGAAGGATTGGCCGCGGTAACGCATGTCGAGGAGGGGGTGTAGACTCATGTTCTCGCTGGGGATGCCCTCTGCTTCAAGGTCGATTTGGGCCTGAAACAGGAGAGGTGCAAGATTCTGTTCGAGATCGGTGTAAGTGCTATCCTCTCCGATCATGACTGTCTGCACATAATCTTTGACGACATCGGCGGCGAGCATACCGAACGCCGAGAGCACCGATGCTTGAGGTGGAATCAGCAGGCGCCGAATCCCCAGGCTCCGTGCCAGATCACAGGCATGCAGGCCACCGGCGCCACCGAACGAGGCCAGTGCAAAATCGGCCGGGTCGAAACCCCGCTCGACCGAAATCACGCGCAAAGCCCGTTCCATATGCGCGTTGGCGATCTGGATCACACCCAGGGCTGCGGTTTGTGCGGCCGACAGGTGATTGTGCGATTCGAGATGAGCTTGTCGAGCGAGTTCAGCCAGGACGAATTCGGCAGCTTCGATGTCCAGTCTCATGGCGCCACCCAGAAAATGGTCGGGGGTTAGCCTACCCAATACCAGGTTTGCGTCGGTGACAGTGGCAAATGTACCCCCTTTGCCGTAACAGGCCGGTCCAGGATCTGCTCCGGCGCTATGCGGCCCAACACGTAGGGCCCCACCGGCATCCACATGCCCGATGGAGCCGCCGCCCGCTCCTACTGTGTGGATATCGATCACGGGGATGCGGATGGGCAGGCCGCCGATCTCAGTCTCAGAGGTTACGCTAAGATCACCATCCAGAAGGGAGACGTCAGTTGAGGTGCCGCCCATGTCGAAGGATAGAATACGGTCGAAGCCGGCATTCTGTGCTACGTACAACGCACCAACCGCCCCACCGGCCGGGCCGGAAAGAATACAATGTACAGCCCGACTGCGAGCGATCTCCGCCTGGATCATGCCGCCGTTAGATTGCATAATCCGCAGTGTAGAAGAGGTCGATGGGCTCGAAGCAACAGGAGTCGTGGCGGGAATCATTGCCTTGTCGAACTCGCTGGAGAGTTGGGCGCTAAGCCGGCCGAGATAGCGATCCATGATCGGCGAGACAAAGGCGTTGATAGCAGTGGTGCTGGAACGCTCATATTCACGGAATTCGGGCAGGATATCGGAGGAAATAGAAACGAAGAACCCTGCGCTTCGGAGCACTTCGGCGATCTTTTGCTCGTGCTCAGGACGGAGGAAGGAGAAGAGTAGGCTTACGGCCACCGATTCGACCCCAGCTTCCCCTAATTCCTCGATCAATACGGTTAGTTCTGTCTCGGCCAATGGCTCAAGCACCCGGCCCTTGTGATCAACCCGCTCTGTGATCTCGAAACAGCGTTGAGAGGGGATTAACGGCTGGGGCCGGTCGACGAAGAAGTCATAAAGGGCTGCGGCGCTGCGGTTCTGACGGCCAATGGTGAGGATATCCTTGAAACCACGTGTGGTTATCAAAGCGGTACGTGCACCTTTACGTTCCAGCAATGCATTGGTGGCAACGGTAGAACCATGGACGATTCTAAGATCGGAGGACAGAGGTCGGAGGTCGAGGATCGTCTGCAGGCCGGTAAGCACGGATTGTTCGGGCGCCGTGGCAGTAGAGAGGCGTTTGAAAGTATGAAACTGGCCTGAATCCTCGTCGATGAAGACGAAGTCTGTGAAGGTGCCACCAATATCGATGCCGATGCGCATAGAATTGACCAAAGAAGATAGGAAGGGCTTGAACAAGAGATGGTATGGACCTGGCGATTGTTCCCAGACCGCGCTGAGAAAAACAGGCCCTGCTGGGGCAGGTCGCAAGTGGCAGGTCGCAGGTGCGAGTGCGGTTGCAGACAAGAACTTGCAAAATGCAAAAAAAATC
>JAAENG010000431.1 GCA_024224665.1 Chloroflexota bacterium
ACACTTTGGGTGTCAAATCAGCCCCTTTCAAGGGGCGCTGTTACGTAGCACCGGGAATTCATCCCGGTGCGGGCCTCGCAAACGCATAGGCTACATTACTGAGTTATTTTCTTAACTTTCATAAGCGCTTACTACAAACTGTCTCCATGCTTATGACGCTTTGTACTAGGTGCTTCGAATATCGAGGATTTCCACACTCAGATCCGATAGTTCATCTTCAACCTCTGCCTGCGCCATATCCTGTATTTTCATGGCGACCCTATCGGTGCTAGGATCGGGTGTGGCTACCGTGACAAGACTCACGAAGAAGCCACCGGCATTGGTGATGGCATTGATTACATCGGCGAGCATACCGCGGATCTCAGGGATGAGCAGGGTGACGCGCACCCCTGAGCGTCTCGCTCCCATAGCATCGACGGCAATGTGGAATAGATCGGTCTGAGTGATGATCCCTACCAGGGCGTCATCCTCCATAACCGGAACGGCGCTGACTTTATGGTCGGCCATGAGTCTCGCCGCTTCTTCGATTGGCATATCTGGCTGTGCAGTGACCGGGTTGGCAACCATGCAGTGCGCCACCGATCCCCGACCAACGAGATGGTGTGCGTCGATGATGCCGACCAACGGTTCGCATCCATAACTGGCACACGTCTGAATCTGGACACTGCCAAAAGTTGGCGAACTTCGGCAACCGTGGCACTGGTTTGAACCGTTTTTACCTTTCGGGTCATAAAATCTCTGACGAGCATTCGGGCCTCGCATTTCGTGAGCAACTAGAAATGTCGCGTTACTTGAATCCCATCTCCTTGAATACCTCGACGGCCAAGTCAGGCCGGTCAGTTATGATGCCGTCGGCCCCTAGTTCGAGTAAATGGCGCATTTCCTCTGGATCATCGATGGTCCAATAGTGTATTTGCTGGTTCATGCGATGGGCATGGTTGATAAATCTGGAGCTATCCAATTGGAACCGACCTGATGTCGTTGGGATCTGATAAGCGTCACCCAATGGCCGATGGAAACGCCATAGGCGTAATAAACTGAGGAGATAGAAATTGCGTGTCTCGTTTGGGCCGGCGGCCGTGGCAACATCGGGTGCGATACGGCGGAAATAACCAAGAATGTCGTTGTGGAAGCTGCCTGCAATGGTGCGATCACCCGCATCTGCCAACGTGATCTCTTCAGCCAGCCGATCTGCAGCTTCGGTTAGCGGATCTTTGATCTCGATATTGATTAAGAGGTCTGGGAATGCCTTGTAAACCTCGGCGATTGTGGGGATGGTGATCCCCTGATCTCTAAAGGGAAAGGTGGCCCCATCATCACTTGTGAATCGGTAGCCGGCATCGAGGCGCTTGAGTTCTGACAACGTAGAGTCCCGCACATTGCCGATGCCATTGGTAGTTCGTTCCAGGCTTTCATCATGAAAGACAACCAGCTCACCATCTGCCGTCAAGCGTACATCTAGCTCCAAAGCATCTGCTCCCAGCGCGGCGCCATTGCGAAAGGCGGGTAGGGTATTCTCGGGCGCTAGAGCCGAACCACCGCGGCGGGCGAAGAGGATCGGGCGGGTTAGTAGCATGGGCGGAGTACTGCTCGGGCTTACAGTAATCACGCGATGCAGTGCAAAAATCAGTACGGCAATGAAAACCGACAATAAGATGCGGAGGAGGATATCTCGACTCATGAGGACGCCTTGAGTGGGGGGAAGTCAGTCTGATTGTAACCGACGGCTACGAAAGCAGACAATCGGGACGACCTGATTGAAGCTCAACGATTTGTTATAGTTCATCTTCGGGCGCAGCGCTTGGTCTCTTATCTGACACGGTGAAGGGGTGACAAGGTGGCAAGGTGATCACTTCGTCACCAAGTGGTATCCTCTCAATAACTCAGGGGAACGTTCGGCGGCACGCCCCAGAGTCCGAATTCATGCGGCGAGTGCTGGGAACAATCGCAAGACACTGATATCATTCGTTTTGATCTCTTAACCGGCTAGGTTGAGCTTGGGCGCTAGGGTATAATCCACACTCCTTCCGAAGCACATACAAACAACCAACCGAACTGCACATATTTTTACACTGGAGATGGCCCGATGAAAGTGTTGATGCCCAACCATTTTCCCCTTCAAGGTTCCGGTAGCGGGATTTACACACTCAATGTAGCGCAGGAGCTTGTAAAAGCTGGGCATGAGGTGCTGGTCATCGTCCCCGACCATCAGGAGACCACCGACTCTCTATTTCCAACCAAGACCATTCTCTTCAGTAATGGACAGAACGAACATGCCCAGTTGGACTTCAACTTCCCCTGTTTTACCACCCATCCGCGTAGCACAACCACCTTCTACGAATTAACAGATGCACAGTTAGCTGCTTATGTAAACGCCTGGCAGCAAGCGGTGGATGAAGCCATAGCTGAGTTCCAGCCAGATGTCATTCACGCCCATCATGTCTGGGTGACGCCCTATATCGCCTATCGTAGCGGCCTGCCCTATGTTATCAGCTGTCATGGTACCGATCTGATGGGCTTCGAACAAGGGCCAAGATATCGGGAGATGGCCCTGGCCGGCGCTCAGCACGCGCATGCAGTGATCGCGATTTCTCGTCAGGTACGGGCAGATGCCATGCGGACATATGATCTAGCGATAGAACGCGTACCGTTGATCTGGAATGGCTTTGGAGCCGACATATTCATGATTATACCCGATGCGTCTAAGACAGCAGTTCTTGGCGAGTTGGGCCTGGGGGGTGCTGATAAACCGTTGCTAAGCTTTGTTGGCAAATTCACCGACTTTAAGGGGATCGACGTGTTGCTCAAAGCGGCGGTCAAGTACGAGGCTGAGATACCGGGCGTGCAAACCCTCTTGGTAGGGCATGGTGTGCTCTGGGATGATATGCACGCTTTGCGCCAGGAATTGGGTTTACAGAACGTACATTTTTTGGGACACCAACCGCAGCCCACTGTCGCCCGTATTTATAACGCCGCCGATGTCTCTGTTGTGCCCTCTCGTATCGAACCTTTTGGCCTGGTTGCGGTGGAGGCGTTGGCATGTGGCACGCCTGTGGTTGCGACAAACGCTGGAGGGTTACCAGATTTCATAAACGAGGATGTAGGCGCGCTCGTACCACTCGAAGACCCCGATAGCCTCGCCGCCGCCATCATCGACGAACTCCAGAACGGCGCCAAGCAGACCAAAGGTATCTATGCAAATCAGTACGCGTTCGAGGGCTTTACTTGGACCAAACAGGTAGCGAGAATGGCCGATCTTTATAGAGATGCTCTCGGTAACTCGACTTTGGCCATTTTCCAATGAAGAAAGACCGGGGTGGCAGGGGCAAAACCGGTAGAATGTGAGTGTCAAAACCACGTTCAGGGAGAAAGTCCAAGCCAACCCCAGTAGCAGAGATTGTACAACTAATTAGCGTGTTTGCCATAGCTTTCACAGCACCGGCATGGAGAAACGCCACCGTGCTGCTCTTTGGCGCCATTCTCACGCCAGGACGTCGCACGGTGGCAGCGGCCTAGCGTGATGGGATTGGGAGATGAGCCCCGATTTGAGAAGTATCATCGCGCGCTGAACCGCGATCATTGGGAACCGCTTTTGTTAGGGAGATTGCTTCTGGGTCTGATCATCAAGCTCTGTGTGCCAACTGACGCTCCGCTGCTTTTGGCGATAGGCGAGACGCTGGAACGGCGGTGGGGACCGAAGATCAACTATCTGGGCAAGTTTCGCGACCCTGTGCGTTCCAGCAAGGAAAAGGTAGTTTATACGACAGGGGTGCGCTGGCTGTGTCTGACCATCATCGTGTCCGTGCCCTGGAATCAGCGAAAATGGGCCTTGCCCATCATAACCATTCCCTTACTGGCGCCCAAGAAGAGCGCCCAGCTAGGCAAACGGCATCGCACCAGCGTGGCTCGGGCGGGGCAATTGATCAGTCTGGTGCGGCGCCGGTATCCGCAACGAGAGATTAGGGTCATCGGAGATGGCGGTTTTGCTGCCGTTCCCCTGGTGCAACTTTGTATAAATACATCGGTGCCCATAGGGATGATGCCAATTCAAACCCATAAGCTACTGTTCAAATGTCTCCGCTGGTCCTTATTTATGTCGTTTTTGAATAAGTCTTGACACCTTGCGCTATAATATAGGTGCAATCCCAGTCAGGCAGGCGGGGACTACCACAAACCGGAACCGCCAACCGGTCTAAGGTCGTCTCCATGTGGCTAGGGGTAGGTCTGGGGTGGCTCCCCAGTAAAGGGCCTACCGTGTGTAAGCTGGGAGAGCGACAATAACACGACTCATCGTTTCTGGTGGGTCGTTTTTTTTCTATTCCTCTCCGCCCAATTCATGTAAGGGACGGACTACCCCTCGGGTGTCTACACCTACGCGTATCAACCTTACAAGGTGAGACACAAGGTCGGTATAAGTTGAATCATTGCGGGCCAACTGCTGATAGTGAGCCCATGCTGCTGCATCTGCTACCTGGAGATGATCTCCCCAAGTCGGCGAGTTCTTACGGCCGAACACTACTTGAGTCTGTCCCTTGCGTTTGCCTCGGGCAAACAGATGGGTGTTATACCAGAGGGTGAAGAGGTTGAGATAATTCTGGAGGGTGTCGCTGTTGCGAAAGGCACGGCGGTTATGCAAGAATTGTTTTAACAAGCCATTGATGTTCTCGATCATGGAACTGGAGCGTGCAGCAGCATCCAGCAGTTTGGTGAGGCAGTCGGCGCAGGAGGAAAGATGAGGAGCGGAGGCCAACAGCGCATCCAGGTCTTGTTGAGCCAGTTCGAGGGGCGAACGGAATCCCTTGTGACCATTAATGACGCCCTGACGTAAACGCCAGCAGCGAGCGACCAAACGCATGAAACGTTTCTGTTCTTCAGGCGCATTCAGGTGCTGGGCCAACTCGATCTGGTAGGGTTGGAGGGAAGCGCTCAACCAGTCGAGATAGGTGAGCAGTTGGTCTTGATGACGACGGAGGGTCTTGACCCATCTTTGTACTCGGGGATGGTCAATAGCTTCGAGTGCAGTCAGGGTTTTTGTGAGAAGCCATTCATTGATGTCTCGGTCACGGATTTCACCGCTACGCCAATCGACCACTTCCAAAGCGTCACACAAGTGCCCAAGCCAACAGGAGAACTCCTCGTGTTGCTCGTACAGGTGCTCTTCTTTGGCCACTGCGGAGATGTATTGTTC
>JAAENG010000432.1 GCA_024224665.1 Chloroflexota bacterium
ACACTTTGGGTGTCAAATCAGCCCCTTTCAAGGGGCGCTGTTACGTAGCACCGGGAATTCATCCCGGTGCGGGCCTCGCAAACGCATAGGCTACATTACTGAGTTATTTTCTTAACTTTCATAAGCGCTTACTACAAACTGGCTGTTATGCCGCTTTGCTCTAGTCAATATCAACTGTGACGCGCAATCCCTCGCGGGCTGCTGCGACCCGCGCGACGGAACGAATCGCTTGAGCTGTTCGGCCCCGACGCCCAATGAGGCGCCCGATGTCCCCTGAAGCTGCTGTCACGTCGATAAAGAGGTTGGACCCAGAACGTCGAGAGGAGACGCGTACCTTATCGGGGTTTTCTACCAAAGATCGAGCGAGATATTCAACCAGGTCTTGCATAAATACCGCCGTTTTGAGATGAAGCCGCCCCCAATTTCGAGGCGGCATTTTTTCCGAATGATAGAATTTCTACAACAGCTCTACTCAGCCGCGGGCGCTTCGGCAGGCGCTTCGGCAGTCTCTGCTGTCAGATCAACATTTCGTAGTAATTGTGCTACAGATTCACTGGGTTGGGCACCCTGGTCGAGCCAATAAGTTGTGCGTTCACGATCGATCTCGAACGTGGGGGGATCGCTGCGGGGATTGTAGTGGCCCAGATTCTCGATAAATCTGCCATCTCGGGGTGATCGTTGGTCAGCAACAACGACGCGATAGGATGCCTGTTTCTTTGCGCCTGTACGGCGAAGACGAATGCGTACCATTAGTAAATTTATACTCCTCGGATGATGCCGATGATATGGCGTGAATTGTTACGATAGAAAAAGTGTCTTTAAAGTCCAAATAGTCCGGACAGGTTAGTGCGCTTGCCCGACTGCATCTGTTTCATCAGGCGCTGCATCTGCCGGAACTGTGATAACAGCTGATTGACCTCCTGGACAGAGGTTCCTGAGCCACGCGCTACCCTACGTTTGCGGCTGCCATTCAGCATCCCCGGATTGCGGCGTTCTCCGGGAGTCATCGAGTAGATAATGGCTTCGATGAAGCGCATTTGCTTATCTGTCGCTTCCATGTCGATGTCTTTGGCCATACGCCCCATGCCGGGGATCATGCCCAGGAGCCCCGAAAGAGGTCCCATTTTCTTGATCTGCTGCATCTGTTTAAGGAAGTCTTCCAGGTCGAAGCTTGCAGTCCGCAACTTCTTCTCCATCTGCATTGCTTCATCCTCATCCATAACCGATTCAGCTTTCTCGATCATGGTGAGCATATCGCCCATACCCAGGATGCGAGAAGCCAGGCGATCAGGATGGAAGACCTCGATACCGCCGATCTTCTCGCTGGTACCCAAGTATTTGATGGGGACACCGGTCACTTCGCGCATCGAGATGGCAGCACCACCGCGTGCATCGCCATCAATCTTTGTTAGAATCAAACCGGTAATACCGACACGCTCATGAAAGTCGGTGGCAATTCGAACTGCTTCCTGACCAGACATGGCATCGGCAACAAGCAAAACCTCATTTGGCTTGGAGAGTGCTTTGATCGTAACCAGTTCATTCATCATGTCATCATTGATGGTCAGACGCCCGGCGGTGTCTATAAAAACGACGGTACGCGCTTCCTCGCGCGCTTGACGTAGCCCCCGATTGACGATGTCTGGTGGGTCGGGTTCGATACCTTCGCTGTGTACTGGGACATCGATTTGGCGACCCAACACTTCCAACTGAGTGACTGCCGCGGGCCGATATGTATCGGCTGCAATCATAAGCGGGCGTTGGCCGGAAGAACGAAGCTGATTGGCCAATTTGGCCGCAGTCGTAGTTTTACCAGAGCCTTGCAAACCCACCAGCATAATCACATGAGGCGGCTGGCCAGAGAGGTCCAATCTGGACGACTCACCCAGCGTAGCGACCAACTCCTCATGAACGATCTTGATAACTTGCTGGGCCGGTGTCAGGCTGCGCAGTACATCACTGCCTACCGCACGTTCTCGGACCCTGGCAACGAATTGTTTGACCACTTTGAAGTTGACATCGGCCTCAAGCAGCGCCAGCCGTACCTGACGCAGGGCTTTATCGACGTCGGCCTCGGTGAGCCGGCCTCGTCTGCCTAGCCCGTCAAAGACTTCTTGTAGTTTGTCAGAAAGATTATCAAACACGTGGGTTCTTATCTCTTAGGAGTGAATCTAACTTTGCTAGAACGTTCTCTACAAATTTCAAGTGAATCGCTGTTGGTCGACCTATCCCTGACGTCAGTCGCAGAGATTGCAGCGCGTATCTGGCATGCCAACAAGCGATTGTAGCGCCCCACCCCCATTAGGTCAAATTCCAGCCCTGTCGTGAATCCCTAATCCGCTGCCTTTCTGTAACCCAGTAGACACAAAAACCGGAAAAACGGGATGATAGCGCCCTGGCCTACAGGTCTACAGGTTTACAGGTTTACCGGTCTACAAATCTCCAGCCAGACATCAGTCAAATATAGCCACTACCCAAAAGAGGACATCGCCAAGCTAGCGTCACCTTCTGGCGTTGCAGTCGGAGGTGGTTTGGACGTATTTGTAGGTTTGGGTGGTTTAGGTGTATTCGTAGGTTTGGGAGTGGGAGGTTTGGGTGTGTTGGTAGGCGGTACCGGCGTATTGGTGGGTGGCCTGGGTGTGTTGGTGGGCGGTACCGGCGTATTGGTGGGTGGCGGCGGGGTGTTGGTGGGCGGTACCGGCGTATTGGTGGGTGGCGGCGGGGTGTTGGTGGGCGGTACCGGCGTATTGGTGGGTGGCGGCGGGGTGTTGGTGGGCGGTACCGG
>JAAENG010000433.1 GCA_024224665.1 Chloroflexota bacterium
TCTAGTTCATTGCTCACGCCGATAGAGCAGCGGATTAGGCTGATCAAAGCCGGGAGCTTTTCGCTGGGTGCTGCGCCTTTTGCTTTGAGCTTTTCTAACACTTCGTAGGCCTTCCATACTTCTGCGGGGGCGATATTGTAGGGTGGTTGTTCGATTTCATCTACCAGATCTTGCAGTTGTTCGTAACTGAGGTGTCGGTTTTTATAGGGTTGGCTGTAGACGAGTTGGATGGCATCGAGTTCATTCTTGTGTTGTTTGATGAACGCTTCATAGCGGGTGATGATGCCCTGGGCCTTCTCTTCATCGTAGCCGGCGTCTATGAGTTCATCGGCACTATCGTCGACCATTTGATCGGTATCGCGGCGCAGGGCTTCGATAAGGTCGCGCAGGTCAGGGTTGTGGAAGGGTTTGATGGCCTCTTCTGCCAGTGGTTCGGCCGCTCCTGCGCTTCCTGCGTCTGCGGCACTTGTGCTTCCCTGCACATCGTAAACGGCTTCTCTTTCATATTCTGCAA
>JAAENG010000434.1 GCA_024224665.1 Chloroflexota bacterium
GCCAGAGGCTTCTCAATTGGTATATTTCTCCTTTTCTGTTCTTTTTATCCCCGGTCAATTTATTTCCGCTGATACTAAGATCGCGCAACTGAGTCAGATCTGCAAGATCGGACGGAATTACTCCGCTGAGCTGGTTATTGTCTAGAGCAATTCCGGTTAGATGGATCAGACCACCAAGTTCGGGTGGGATCGGCCCACTTAGCGAGTTGATCCGAAAGTCGAAGCCCGACAGATAAGTAAGGCCTGATAGGGTTGCAGGAAGGGTTCCTACAAGGTAATTATTCAGCAGATGAAGTTCGCTGACGTGTTTGCCTCCGTCGATGGTTGCACAGATCACCCCGTACCAATTGCATACGTCTGAGAAGCTTCCCCAGTTAGTCCGATTCTGCCAGCCGGGGCCGTTTGTGGTTTCGTAAAGCGTCATCAGCGCCCAACACTCTTCGGGTGGGACATCAGCAGCGCTTCTGCAATCAAAAACAGCGGGCGCGTCTGATTTCGCTGTTGTAGAAAGGGTTTCGGACCCCGAATTCCAAATCCCGATTACCAGAAGCAAGCCCGCCAACATGGCGGCTGCCTTCATCAATACTTTCATGCGAACACCTCCTGCAATCACTTTTTAGACAACAGCTGTAAGTTCACACAGCACGGGCTGCCTCAGCGAAAGAAACAAAGATACTCAGCCTTGTGACAGGAACACACTTACTCCCCATTATACAACAAGATTAGCCGCCGTGCGCAGTCAATTTGTGTGCTTGAATGTCAGACCCTATGTTGACCGCAGTTTTGAGACACTGCGGTATAGGTCGTTGACCTGCCCTCAATATGAGATTCTTCCGCAGTTTTTGTATTAGGCAAGCACATGTTGCACTTCGGCTGAGGAACGAACTTCCCCGGTATCAGACATTTTCGCAGGTGAAACCCCGTCATTCGGGGATGTCGGCTCCGAAAAAGAGGTGGGCCATTTGAGTAAAGTGTATCTGACCAATACATTCTTCCGCAGTTTTCGTGCAATTCCAGATATGCAAGGCGCTGAGAACTCTGGAAAAGTCTAAAACGGCTGTTCGCACCCCTATATACAGGGGGGTTTTGCTCGTTCGCACCTGTGTAAACGGGGGTAAATAATAGCTCAAAAAAGTTTTCCAGAGTTCTCAGCAAGGCGGGTGGGCAAGATTGGTTTCGATATGAAATTTCTCGCCAAGCTGACCATTGATCGTTTCAATTTGTAAATAGAGCTACTCAAGTCATTCCTTATCTTCCAAACCCGCCAACTCCGCTCGCGCATCGGACAACTGAATTTCCAATTGCTGAATCTTCGCCTCTAACTGGGCTTTGCGGGCGTCCGCATCCACTTCAAGGGGTTCCGCACTGACTCCTACCTCCTCTCTTACCTCTTCTCTCACCTCCTCCTCTAGCTGTCCATCTTGGCGGATAGCCAGCACATGCACCAACCAGAAAACCACTGTAACAGCGCTGCGCGCTAAGGCGTCTACCGTCTCGGCGCCGAATAAATCTATGTTGGGCTCGCCAAGCAACAGGAGTAGGAAGCGATACGCTACAGTTGTCAGGTAATAGAGAATGATGAGCGCACCAGTCAGGGCCACAGCGTATAAGTAAAGTCGCCGGGGCCAAGAAGAGCGCTCGGCCTCACCCACAGCATCGGGTCGTTTAGCCACAGACTGCACCGCACGCCAATGCAGTGCCCATACCGGTGCGCCTACTGCTAGCAAACTGAGACCATTGGCCAACTGTTCCGCCCAGAAAGGGCCGGAAAGAACGGTTTGGGTGGGCGAAATAAGGTCCAGCAGAACCCGCAGGATATCCACAAGCCCAAACCAGGTGAGGGTTAGACCAATAGCGGCAACCGTATAGTAGTAGATACGACGGACCAAATCACTCTCTGGGGTATCGCCATAGCTAGCAGCTTCCCTGCGGATGAGACGCCAGTGCCAGTACCAGAGAATGATACCGATGGGTAGGAAGGCCAGGGCAGCGGCCAAACCATTCTCTGAAGACTCTGCCACATTGCCAACGCCGAACAGAAGCAGCAAAAGTTGGCGCAGCAACACGGCGGCAGGAACCAAGGTGGCCAGGGCGCTGATGATCACCGAGCCGTAAAGATAGAGCCGCCGGAGAGCGGTTCTTCCATCTTCTGGATTGTCACGGATAACCTGCTGCCAGTTCAACCAATTGAATCGCCAAACCAAAGCGCTGACCACCAGGATGGCGAAGCCCATGCTCGCTCGGCCACGTGCCCAATATTCATCCACATCCCTAGGAGCGCTTGGCAAAACCGCCTGCAATATGGTTTCCAGGAGAATGCCCAAACCCGATATGAAAAATGCCAAGCCCACCAAACCCACCACAGCCTGATACAATCGTCGCCAGGTTCCTGCCGCCCCCCTTTCCTGACCCCAATCGCCATCAGCACGAAGCTGTCGCTGGAAGTAAACGAGCAAAGCGCCATTTACAAGGATGCCAAGGATCAAGAATAGCCACTGACTCGGCCATATGTCGCTTGCAGCTATGGGAATACCTAACAGCAATTTGGTCACTCCATCCAACAATTCTATGGACAGTGACGCTCCCCAGCCCAGAGTTATGGCAGAAATGAGATAGAGGAAGAACTTACGGATACCTGAGGCCGCCTCTGTGGGCTCCGTTCTGTGACGCTGAATGTAGAACCAATGTATCAAGAAGATCGGTGCGGCGACCAAGAGCATGCCGCCACTGCGAGCGACTACGTTGCGCACATAGCTAGCCGTATTAACCGCCACCCCCACATCTCCCAGCCAGATCTCGCAGAGGACTTCGAGTAAGGATAACAGCCCGCTTAGACCAACCAACAGGCTGATGGCGGCGATAAGGTAGAAATAAAGACGCTGAATGGTCGCCAGAAGACCGGTCGCACCGGGCTCAGGGCTCGGGGTTAAGATCTCGGATTCAACAAGGTCATGGGACATGAGATGTTCTCACATGGAGAGAGCGCTGATTTAGAGATGAAGTTTTATGTCAATAGAGAAACTCGTGGGTGTCGATTACCCATTCTCCTTCTTCCTGAATGACCTTTAGCACGCGCTCCATACTCCAGGTGTTGCCGCCGCCAAAAAGACCACCCGAGGTATAGTAATCGATGACGACGCTGACCATAGCCTCGCCATCGTCAACATAGCTGACATTTTTGATTCGAAGACGCCGGTTTGTGTCATCCGGGTAGTCGATCTCCCTTCTGCCAGGGAAAGGCTCCCGTTGTTCGTCGTCCAGCACCTCAGCGCTGTAGTAGTGGCGGGCTTTAGCAAAGTCCTGGTTCATAAAAGCAACAAAGGCATTGTGGATCACGGCCTCCGGTGTGTCCTCAACCAGGTAAGTGGCCTCTCCCCAGCCCTCACCACCGCTGAGATTGACCGTGACTACGGCAGCCGCCAACACCAGTATCACTACAATCACGACCGCCCAGGTGAACTTGTCAAAATTTAACATATCTGATACCTCTGATTTGGTGGTATTGCTCAAACTGCAATCGTTACCTTATCATTATACATGCAAAAGTTGACTTACGATCAACGAGTTTTTGGGAATAGGTTGGGACCCTGAGTTACTTCGTGTCCGAGCCGTAAGTTATAGTTGACATTCTCTTGTCTGACTGATACAATGGGAACGTTCCCATTCGATCTTCGTTCCTGTTCACCTTGATGAAGCGGCGTCCCACCATCATTGACGTAGCCCTACAGGCTGGTGTTTCCAAGACAACCGTGTCGCGTGTTATTGGCAGCGAAGCGGACTTGGTGCGCGAGGAGACACGCAACCGGGTTCTCGACGCAATCGAGACCCTAGGCTACCAGCATAACGCCGTAGCCAGAAGCCTGCGCACCGACCGAACTAACATTATCATGCTCGCTATCCCCGACATCACCAATCCCTTCTGGCCCGGTGTGGCGCGCGGCGTGCAGGATGTGATGGATAGTGAGGGCTATGCGGTAGTCTTCGCAAACAGCGATTGGAACGGGCCACGAGAGGCGTTGTTTTTGCAGATGGCCGCTCGCAATCGTTTTGATGGCATCCTCATCAACCCAATCCAAATCAGCAATGATACCTTAAAAAGCACAGGCATTCCCACGGTGATACTCAGTTCCAGCGAGGAGTATCCCGATTTTGACTGCGTGGGTTCAGACAGCTATGGCGGTACCAGGTTGGCTCTGGAACACCTGTTCGCGCAGGGGCACAGGCGCATTGGACTGATTAGCGGTCAAAGGCAACAGCGGTCGGGCCACTCACGGCGCAGTAGCTACACCGATTTCTTGAACTCACACAGCTTGCCCGAAGATAAGCGCTTGATCGTTGACACACCTTTTGACCAAGCCGGTGGTTTCAACGCAATGCAGCAGTTGCTAGACTTACCCGAGCCGCCGACAGCTGTTTGTGCAGCCAACGACATCCTGGCTATCGGAGCCCTGCGCGCTGCTTTGGAATCCGGTCTGAAAATTCCCCGGTTACTCTCCATTGTCGGCATGGATGACATCTTCGCTTCCTCGACCACCACGCCACCGCTGACAACGGTCGTCAAGTCTAAGAATAGAATTGGTCAACTGGCAGCCCATTTCCTTATCGATCGAATCCGTGGGCTGGATCATCTTCAACCCAGACATCACTTGATCCCATGTATACTTCAATTACGAGGTTCCACTGCACCTCTGAATATCTGACACTTAACGATTTTTTGGGAACGTTTCCATTTCTTAGAGAGCATTGAGCATGATTGCCAGAACTGAACTGATTCACGATCGAAAAAACCGTCTATCTAGAGCGACTGGATGTCTGGCCGGCCTGGCAGTGGGAGACGCTCTGGGCGACCTGGGACGTAGTGACACCCACCGGCAGCGCTATGGAATCATTACCAATCTTTATGAAGACGCAAAAAGCACCGACGACACAGAATTTGCGTTGCTTACTGCTCGCACACTCATTGACAACGGGGGCAAATTAACGTCTGACACCTTGCTGGAATCATGGCAACGTTATATCCTGGATGAAGGTGGGGTATTTGAGCGAGGTGGGCAGTCGCAATATGGTGCAGAGACTAACATAAGACGGGGCATGCGGCCGCCTTTATCAGGTCAGGACAACGTGAACAATTACGATGATGGCGCGGCCATGCGTATCGCGCCCATCGGTATCATCTGCGCAGGCGACCCTAGGCGAGCCGCGGCCATGGCTCAGATCGAGGCTCAGATCAGTCACTATGCCGACGGCATCTGGGCGGCCCAGGCTGTGGCTGCCAGCGTAGCAGTCGCCATGGTTGACGGCGCCGTGGATGAGATCATATCCGCCGGGCTGAATCAGATTCCCGGCGAAAGCTGGCTCGGGCGGGCTATGAATCGGGCCATGGCCATCTGTGATCGAGCCGGCTCTATCGAAAACGCCTGGGAGTCGCTACACACCGATCTGTGGACCCCCGTCCATTCGGCCAGCCCTGAAGCTATTCCGCAGATCTACGCCCTATTCCGGCTGACGGGCGGCGATTTCCGCCAAGGCATGTTCTGGGGTTGCAATTTTGGTCGCGATGCCGACACCATCGGCGCTATCATTGGCGCGCTAGCTGGCGCGAAAGGAGGTGTCACAGTCATTCCGGAAAGCTGGATAAGCAAAGTACGGCGGCCGGCAGGCGTCTGTTTGCGGTTCACCGCCCGAGAAGACGTACTCGACCTGGCCGAGCAATTGGCTGATCTAATTCAATAACGGCAGTAGCTACTGCTATCAATCAACCGTTGGCCGGCAATCGGGCTGGCCGGCAATCGCTCTCTACTTCTTACAGGAGGATCTTTCGATGGATAAGACACGCTATCTATCTAGTATGACACTGGTGGCCATCTTGGCCATGATCATGGTTGCCTGCGCAGCGCCGGCGGCGCCTGTTGCCCCAGCTGAGCAGGCGCCGGCTGAAGAGCAAGCAGCGGTGGAAGAAGCTGAAATGGAGGAGCCGGTTACGATCGAGTGGTGGACGGTGGCGTCAGAAGAATATTCAGAGGAGGCCCAAAGCGGTCTGGTGGCGCAGTTCGAAGCCGAGCATCCCCATATCAAGATAGATATGACGATATTGCCCGACAGCGCTTTATCAGAGAAGGTGACTACAGCCCTTGGGGCCGGTGAAGGGGCGCCGGACGTGACCTTTTTCTGGGACAACAACTGGTACCCCGAAGCCCTGGATTTAACACCGTACATCGAGGCTGATCCCGACTTCGACCCCGGCATCTACTTCCCTGGTTTCTACAACACCCGGGCAAAGTGGGGTGACAAGGTCGTAGGTCTACCGTTGGGTGTGGGCGCCAATTTAGTGATGTATAACAAGGATGTCTTCGATGAGGCCGGCGTACCCTATCCCAGCGAGGACTGGACCACAGACGATTTCACAGAGATCGCAACTCAGTTGACCGATCCAGACCTGAAGCGTTGGGGCGGTGACAGACCGCGCGGCCCTTACCGTGCAGTCTTTTTCAACTATGGTGCGAGACCTTATAGCGACGACAGTACCACGGTCGAAGGGTATCTGAACGGACCCGAGTCTGTGGCCGCCTACACCTGGCTGTGGGACCTGGTGAACAGTGGTTCGACGCCCACACCGGCCGATATCGAAGTCCTGGGTACAGAAGGTACGGGTCCGGTGGATCTATTCCTGGCTGGACGGCTGGCAATGGCAACTCTCAACCAGGGGCATATGCTCAACGCCGTGAATGCCGGAGCTAACTTCGGTATCGTGCCTGAACCGATGCAACCTGAGAAGGAAAGCTACGTGCACGGTTGGGCGCTGACATCCTCTATCTGGAAAAATACCGAACATCCAGATGAGGCTTGGGAATTCCTTAGTTATTGGGTTGGCCCTGAGGGACAAAAGTATCTGATGGAGAATGGCAATCTCTTCCCCTCCATCCCCTCAATATTGGAACAGTACAAGGATGCCGACGAGGAGTATGCTCAGGCCTTCTTCAAGGTACTCGAGCAGGAACAGGATGCAGAGTGGCTGGGTTCTCATCCTTGCTACCGTGGCGCCGTACAGCGGGCCGTGGGCGATGTTTGGGACAAGATCATGTTCAGCGACCTTGAGCGCGATCAGATCCAGGCAGAACTAGATGCGGTAGTGCCAGCTGCTCAACAGGCTCTGGACGACTGCGTCCCCCGTCTGGGTGGTTGACGTCGTTCTGAGACAACCGATTTAGAAACGTCTCGTTGCAAAACAGACTGATAGGGGAAGATCGGCTGAAACGGCCGGTCTCCCCCTAATCCAACGGGAGATCACATAATGGCAAGTTGGCGCGGTATGTCGCCCAGGGCCAGACGAGAGGCTATCGACGGATACATCAGTATTGCACCCTGGCTCATCGGTTTCCTGCTATTTACCTTGGGCCCCATTCTGGCATCTTTTTACATCAGCTTCACCCAGTGGACCCTTATTCGCCCGCCAGAGTGGGTAGGGTTGAGCAACTATGAGCGCATGTTTACCCGAGATCCACTCTTTTGGCAGGCGATTAAAGTTACCATTACCTTCGTGGTACTGACCTTACCTCTTCAGATCATCCTGGGACTGGCCCTCTCCTTGATGCTGAATCTCAAAGTACGGGGAATGAACCTCTTCAGGACGATCTTCTACATACCGGCTGTGATTTCGGGTGTGGCCGTATCATTGATGTTCATCTGGCTGCTCCAGCCTGACACGGGGGTCATCAATACGCTTTTGGAGGGCATTGGCGTCAAGGGGCCGGCCTGGTTTTGGGACCCCAATTGGGCATTGCCGTCGGTAGCCTTGATGAGCCTGTGGGCAGTGGGTGGGGGTGCGGTGATTTATCTGGCGGGCCTGCAAAATATACCGCCCCATCTCTACGAGGCTGCGCAGATCGACGGCGCCAACACCTGGCATCGCTTCTGGAAAATCACCCTCCCTCTCCTGACACCTACCCTCTTCTTTCAGCTCATCGTGACGATGATCGGTGCCTTCAAAGTGTTCACCGAAGCTTTCGTCATCACAAAAGGTGGGCCGCTTAAAGCCACTTATTTCTACCTTTTTTATTTCTACGAAGAAGCTTTCCAGAATTTCAACATGGGCTATGCCTCCGCGCTGGCACTTATTTTGATGCTTATCATTTTGGTAGCTACGGTTCTGGTCAATTTCACATCAAAACGTTGGGTCTATTATGAAGCGGATGGGGAGGGCGCACCATGACACAACCTGCTACGGTAAACGCCGCCCAGACGAAAACGGTCTCGACTCACAAAGAGCCCTTGCTCTCGCGCCGGACGCGACATTGGCTTGGCCATGGCGCGGCCTATATCTTTATGATCGCGCTGGCGCTGGTCTTCATGATCCCCCTGCTGTGGATGCTCTCCACTTCCTTGAAGGCGCGATGGGAGGTATTCGCTTGGCCACCGCAATGGATTCCCGCTACCATTCACTGGGAGAACTACGTTGAGGCATTCACCCGCTATCCTATGGGCCGGTTCATGCTAAACTCAGTCATCCTGGTCGCGGCCAATATCGTAGGCGAGTTGTTTGCCGTCCCCCTGGTCGCATATGGATTCGCTCGCCTGCGTTTTCCGGGAAAAAACGCCCTTTTCCTGATAATGTTGGGGACTATGATGATCCCGGGGCACATCAAACTGATCCCCCTCTTCACCATCTACAACCGCCTGGGTTGGATAGACACTTACCTGCCGTTGATTGTCCCCGCCTTTTTTGGCAGCCCCTTCTTCATCTTCCTGATGGTTCAGTACATGAAAACCATCCCCCGCGATCTGGATGATGCGGCCCGCATCGACGGCGCCGGAACCTGGGGAATACTCTATCGAGTGCTATTGCCTCTTTGCATTCCACCCCTGACCATTATCGTTGTCTTCACCTTTTTATGGACTTGGAATGAGTTTTTGCATCCTCTCATCTTCCTCAATAGCTTTGAACTTTTCCCTGTTCAGGTCGGGCTGGCCCTATTCAAAGGGCGCTACAGCGTGGAATGGAATCTCTTCATGGCCGCAACACTGATTTCGATCATCCCCATCTTGATCCTCTATTTTTTCAGTCAGAAGCAGTTGATCGGCGGTATCGCCTCAGTAGGCCTGAAAGGATAGTCGCCGAAACGCCTGCCAGGAAGTTCGTTGTTCGAATAAACAAGGTGTGACGTTCGTCGCGCCAATAAGAAGAGAGTGTGACATGTGGCAAGATCCATCATCCTAGACACCGATGTTGGCACAGACGTGGACGACGCGTTTGCTATTGCCATGGCTGCCAGAACACCGGCACTCAAGCTAGAGGCCGTCACGACTGTTTACGGAGATGTGGCCTTGCGCGCCCGTATGGCTCGCAAGCTGCTTGATCTGTTAGACCGGCCTGCTATACCGGTGGCAATGGGAACCGCTAACCCCATCACATCTGGCAAAGAGGTCTACTGGGGTGGTTGGGAGGGGGATGGCTTTCTCTCTGCTGAGGACGAGTCCCTCGCTCTAGATCCTCGTAACGGTGTAGATCTCATCTGCGACTTACTAGAGACAGCATCCGAGCCGATAACATTGGTTGCCATAGGGCCGCTCACCAATATCGCTACCGTGCTCTTGCAAAGGCCCGACCTTAAGCCCGCCATCGACGAGATTATCTGCATGGCGGGCGCCATCGTGCCCGGTGAAGAGGAGTGGAATGTGCAGTGCGATCCTGAAGCAGCTCGAATCGTGTTTCAATCAGGCCTGACAATCAAACTGGGCACCCGTTTCATCGTCAATCAACCCAGGCTAACTCAGGTCCACCGTAATCGCTTGGCTCAGTCCGATGACCCCGCTATCAAGGCGCTGGTGGAGATGTTGGACATTTTTCTTGGCCGGAAACGACGCGACTCGACACCAATGTACGATCCAGTCACATTGAGCATGGCATTCACCGACGAATTCATCCAAACGGAACTTATGGCCGTTGCCGTACAACTCGATGACGGCGTATTACGACTCGATCCCCTGTTGTCTGGCGAGCCGAATTTATATATCTCAACCAGCGTACAAGCCCAGACATTTGTTGAGGCGCTGGTTCAGCGCCTGCTGGATTAGCATGCCTGACACCCCTTATTTCCACGCCCAGGACATATTTTGCAGCTTAGAAAACCATCCCTCGTGCCATGCTCCGACGATTGCCACATTGCCCGACGATAGCCTGATTATCGCTTTCTATGCTGGCAGCCTGGAGAAAGCGCACGATGTAGCAATCCTGGTCTCTCATTACCGGCCATCGCACGCATCATGGTCTTCTCCGCGGGTGATTGTGGATATGCCCGTTACGTCATTAGGCAATCCCGTGCTTTTCTTGCAGTCTCCTGACGATCTCCGACTCTATTATCTTGTCATGCATGGAGATCGTTGGCACCATTGCTCCATCCACCATGTCAGTTCAAGCGACCTGGGGATGACGTGGCGTGCTGATGGCCCATTCCGCCAGGAGCGGGGTTGGACGACGCGTAACAATCCAATTGAACTTTCGGATGGGTCAATTTTATTTCCACTTAGCGACAATGTGCGAGGTGGTGCAATCTTCCTGAAGTCTAGCGACGGCGGGTGCACATGGCATGAGAGTGAGTTGGTTGTTTCCTCGCCTAAAAACGAGCAGCCGGCCGTCGTCGAGCTTGGCGATGGCAGCCTGCTGGCCTATATGCGAACCGCTGGAACGGGCGGTCAGTGCTGGCGATCACGCTCCTTTAATCTGGGAAGATCGTGGACAGCGGCTGAACCAGGTCCCTTCAAGAATCCTAACTCGGCCATGGCCATGATCAGACTCGTCAATGGACACCTGGTGGCAGTGTATAACGATTCAAACGATCATCGATATCGCACACCGCTTTGCGTGGCCTTATCCGTCAACGAGGGGGAAACGTGGCCGTATGTTCGGCCTTTAGAGACCCATTCCGGCCAATTCAATTATCTGGGGATATCGGTCGATGGCAGGGATAGCGTCGAGTTCTCCTATCCCGCCATCACACAGAACGGTGATGGTTTGATCCACATTGTCTATACCAACTCACGAAAGAACATCAAGCACGTCGCGCTCAACGAAGCGTGGCTGCAAGAGACAATAGAACAATGAATAGTGTCCGCATAATCTGGCTATGGAAACCCTCAAGCTTTTCAAGGTCGCAAGAAGGTCGCAAGCCGGATTCATGACTTCTTCGCCGGGACTTAGGTGTGGGAATGAGGTCAGAACTGGACTGTGGGATGCTTGGGCTTCGTCAAGAATTTGCAGTATTTATCCAGATTCAGGCAGCGACCTTACCTGATGAGCCCGCTTAAGAGGTCAGGTCAGGGAGACTGAAATGTCGATTCTAAAGGATTTGAACACATCTAACGACACACTACAGAACCGCGCTCGTGGTTGCCTGCTCGGTGCAGCCATTGGCGATACGATGGGCGCGCCCTGTGAGGGGCTCAGCGCCCAGGAAATTCGCAAACGCTATGGCGCCCTGACCGGCTTTGTCAGCGACCGGGCATCGGGCACCGACGATACCGACTTCACGCTGTTCAACGCACACATTTTGCTGACTTATGGGGTAGATGTCACTGTGGCGCAGGTAGAAGCGGAATGGCGAGATAAGTTGCTGGCGCCGGGCAGAGTCTATCGCCCTGGCGGCTTTAGCGACGTTATCTCTACCCGCAATCTTGCCGCTGGGCTACACGCCCCGCAGTCAGGCGCGTTCGGACATCAGATGTGGAGCGACGGCGTCGCCATGGCGATCGCTGCAGCCGGCATCATCTGTCCCGGAAATCCGGCTCAGGCTGCCCAACTGGCTGAAGTGCTTGGCAGCGTCTCCAACGCACGCGATGGCATCTATACCGCCCAGGCCGTAGCCGCGGCTATTAGCGTCGCCATGGTTGGGGCTACACCGCACGAGATGATGGCCGTAGCCATCGATCACGTGCCCGCCAACTCGTGGACCTATCGCACATTGCAGCGCGCCCGGGCCGTGAGTGATGGCCATGATGATATTGAGCAGGCCTTATCCGCCATCGCAGACGCCTTGATCATCCCCTGGTGGACGTGGGCCGATCTGGCGACAGAGGCGGTGCCCCTGGCCTTCGCCATTTTCCTTGCCAGTGATGGCATCTATCGCCGGGCAGTACCTGCCGGCATCCGCCTCGGCCGTGATGCCGACACCATCGGCGCAATTGTGGGCAGCCTTGCCGGAGCCTATGGCGGCGTCGACGCTATTCCAGCCTCGTGGCAAGCCCGGGTGCGTGAGTCCACCGGTTACTGCATCGGCTTCGTGGCCAATCGCTTCATCGGCGATATCGCCGATGAATTGGGCCAGGTGGCCTGGAAATCATTGTCCGCTGCTGCCCGCAGTCAGGATTTCAACTCAATGGCGGAAAAGCGTACAACGTTGGAAGCATTTGGTCAAGAAGCGTCGAAACCATCTCCCGCGATCTCAACGGAGTTTCTTGGTCAGATCGACGAAGATGATAAGCCACTCTCGATGCAAGCCCCTGAGTACGAGCGCTTTGCTGGGGCCTTGCTGGGATTGGCCTATGGCGATGCCATTGGCTTCCCAGCCCTGTTTCACCGTTTCCACGATACGCGCATGCCGAGGCGTCGCCACGATTTCATGTGGCGAAATAACAAGGATCTCGACGAGCAGCGCATCCTGCGCCTCATGCTGCCTTTCACCCACCGTGTTACGTCCGAAACCCTGGAACCTTGTCCTACCGACGATACGGAGTTCGCCCTGCTAACGCTCGAATCATTGTTGGCAAGTGAGGGTTGGCCGACTCAAGAAACCTTTCTGACCCCCTGGACAGATCAGGTGTTGCCAGCAGCCGACAAGGTTCTTGGCGGTTTTTCCGAACGAGCCGCCATCGAGAACATGCAGCGCGGCCTGCTGCCACCGGCCACCGGCAACGACAATCCATTGCACTACGCCGACGCAGCTGTGCCCAGGGCAGTACCCATTGGGCTGTTCTGCAGCGGTGATCCAAAGGCAGCTGCCCTCTTGACTCGCCTGGACGCCCAGATCACCAACGCCGAGGATGGTGTTTATGCAGCCCAAGCGATGGCGGTTGCCATAGCGATGCTGGCAGGGGGCAGCCCTGTGGAGGATGCGATGCAACTGGCGCGAGGCTGTCTACCCCCAGGCTCCTGGATCGAACACGGTGATGAGATCGCGCAAGGCTGTTTGCTGGACATGACAGAAGCCGAGGATCTGGCGGTGCTGCTCAGCCGAAGGCTAATCAACACGGTCTACTCGTATGGCAACGCCGCACCGGAAACCCTGCCAGCCGCGCTAGCCATTGTTGAAGCAGTGGCAGGCGACTTGCGGTTAGGTTGCCAGATCGCCAATTGTATTCCCAAGGCTGCCGACTCGTTACCGGCCATGGTTGGCGCCCTATGCGGCGCTCATCAGGGCGTCGGGGCTATTAGCTCACGCTGGCAGGAAGCACTGGCCGAGATGCGCGGGCTTTGTCTACCGTTCCTCAAGGGCGTGCGTCTGGATGATCGCGCGGCTCTGTTGGTCGACCGAGTCGCTCGTTTGTCACAATAGCCTCTGGCCCGTCCGCACAAACACAAATTATGATCAAATTACTTCACTCAGGAAAGGAAACATGACAGCAACTAATAAAAAAGCTCTTCCGCCTGACTATGATGAGAAGTGCTACGCTGGCTGGC
Source organism: Chloroflexota bacterium (assembly GCA_024224665.1). Classification (GTDB taxonomy): domain Bacteria; phylum Chloroflexota; class Anaerolineae; order J102; family J102; genus PIVW01. Next base: position 13,670 of record JAAENG010000434.1, read on the forward strand.
TGGGAAAGTGCATCGGCGTCCGCTTCGGCGCCCCTCTGGAGAACTGGACCTACAAGGAGATCAAAGACAATTTGGGCGAGTTGACCAGCTACCTGCCCCTGCCTCCCGGCAAGGTGTTCAAACCGGACGATGACACGTCTGCACCCATGATCCTGATCCGGGCATTACAAGATTTCGGAACAGATATCACAGCACAGCAAATGGGTGATACCCTGCTAAACTATCTGGCCGATCAGAGAGGGACGCTCTGGTGGGGCGGCTACGGCGTGTCCACCGAGCACACGGTATATGTTAACCTGGCAAATGGTATCCCGGCGCCTGAATCGGGTTCAATTGCGCTCAACGGCGCAGACCTGGCCGAGCAGATTGGTGGCCAGATCTTTAGCGATATTTGGGGCCTGGTTGCGCCGGACAACCCGGAACTGGCCGCCGATTACGCGGCTGGCGCTGCCAGTGTCACCCACGACGGCGAAGGTATTCTCGGCGGACGATTCATCGCCGGATTGGTCAGCGCGGCCTTCTGCGAAAGCGATCCTGGGCGACTGCTCGAAATAGGGCTGAGTTTGATCCCGTCAGATAGCGAATACGCTCGTGTCGTGCAGGCCGTAAGCGATTTTCACAAGCAACATCCCGAGGATTGGCATGAGGCTTATCGATTTATTGCCGACAACTTCGGTTACGACCGGTATCCCGGTGTCGTGCACATCATCCCCAATGCCGGCATTATCGCCATGGCTCTGCTTTATGGGGGGGGTGATTTTTCCCGATCTATTCAGATCGCCAACATGGGTGGCTGGGACACTGACTGCAACGTGGGCAATGTCGGCGCGATTATGGGCGTGGCTGTTGCCCTCTCAGGCATCCCGACGCACTGGCGTGAGCCCGTCAACGATGAACTGATCACCGCCGGTATCATTGGTACGCGCAATCTTTGGGATATACCGGCATGCGCCGATCTGTTTTCTGCTCTGGGCCGGCAGATTGCCGGGGTCGAGCCCTTGCCCTCCCGACCACGCTACCAATTTAACTACCCGGGCGCCACCCACAGCTTTAGACAAAGAAGTGGCGGGCGTGGGCGCATTATTGATTTAAAGCAAGTTGACAATACAGAGGGAGGCGGCTTGCAAGCGATCGTTCGTAAGTTGAACAAAAAAGGGGAAGTGCGCTTCTTTGTCAAAACCTATCTGCGGCCAGACGAACTAAGCGCCAACTACTATAGCGCCAGCTTTTCGCCCAAGATCTACCCTGGACAGATGGTAAGGGCCAGCTTGAGCGTGCCAGAGGGTTTACCTGATCTACAACAGGCCAGTCTTTACGTCTGGGACTCAAACGGCAATCAAGGGTACCAAGCGGTGGGGCAGCCGTTGCAGCCGGGCACGTACCACGAGCTGAACTATCAGATTCCAGAACTACACAACACCTGCCTCTCCGAAGTAGGGATCGTGTTGCGAACCTTGGGCCAACCCTGGAACGGATCGGTGATTCTAGACTGGCTCGATTGGGATGGTTTTGCGCGGTTTAGCAATGACTTCGCCCTGGAACGTCCGGAGTATGGCGCCATCAGCCAGTGGACCTTCCTTCGTGGCTTCTGGCGATTGGCTGATGGCGGCTATCATGGTAGCGGGGTCGGAATCAACGAGACCTATACCGGCGACGTTCTGTGGCGGGATTACACGGTATCCGTGCGTCTAATTCCGCTGCTGGGCGATTTTCACAACATCAACGTGCGCGTGCAGGGCGCGTTACGATCTTATGCCTTAGGCCTGGCGCCAGAGGATAAGCTGGTGCTGTACAAAAACGACCGTGGCTATCGCCCCGTAGCCAGCACTGGATTCTCTTGGCAGCATGGCCGCAGCTACACCATGGCACTGACCACACGTGGCAATCGTCTTCTTGCGAGCGTCGATGGCGAGCAAAAGCTGGCTTGGGACGATGAGGAGAATGCTTATCGTAACGGCCAGATCGGCCTCTCGAATTTCGCCGGCTGTCACACTCGATACGAGTCCATGCAGGTAAGTTGATATCCTCGATACAGGGTCCCGTCCACGAGTGGAGAAATTACGCCCCAAACCTCCGGTGTATAATCAGTACAGCACAATCGATCGCATCAAGGTACACATGACAGACCAACCAAATATCTTGCTGATCATTACCGACCATCAAGCTTACTACGGCCACAACCGGCCAGGAGAATTCGACTACGAATGGCCTCGTTTTGAACAATTCTCTTCCCAGGGGACTCGTTTCGAGCGCGCATACTCTGTTTGTCCGCTCTGCTCACCGGCTCGCGCCAGCATGATGACTGGGGTGTACCCATCACGGCATGGCCTGCGTAAAAACACAGAGGTGCAACTTCACTATAATCGTTCCGATTTTCGACAAGGACAGCAGTTGTACAGCCATCATTTATCTCGGGCAGGCTATCGCAACGCCTACGTGGGCAAGTGGCATTGCGGCCACGAGAAACTTCCCATCGATTTCGGAATCGAAGGCTGGTCATTGCCAGATTATGGCAAAGTCTATATGTCAGACGCATATAAAACCTATGCTGCTCATCGTGGTTTCGGCGACGCCCGCGCATTTATCGAACATGACCAGCGACAACCCGAATGGGAAGGAACGACGGTGGTCTTGCACGATCAGTCACCTTGGCGCTTTATGAACGCCAGTGGGATTCTTGTGGGGCCGCCGGAAGCCCATGAAGAGCAGTTCGTGGCCCATCTCGCCATAGAGAAGCTGCATGAACTGGCCCGCTCCAAGCAGCCGTGGAGCCTCGTTGCCAGTTTCTGGGGTCCGCACCAACCCTATTATCCGTCCGAGCCCTTTGCATCAGCCATCGACCCAACAACTATTCCCGAATACCCCAGCTTCCGTGACGATCTGAGAGGTCGCCCATTGCGGCGCCACATCTATCGTGATTTCCGCCACATCGGCGCCAGGAAGTGGCGCCACTGGTCGCTTTGGCAGGAGGTCTTGGCTCGATGTTATGGCCAGGCATTGCAACTGGACAACGCCGTAGGGAGTGTGCTCGATACGCTTGATGAATTGGGATTGTCGAAAAATACATTGGTAATCTGGTGCGCCGACCATGGCGATGCCGTTGCCAGCCATGGAGGGCTGTGGGACAAAGGATCTACCTACGCCGAAGAGGTCGCTCGCGTGCCGATGGCAATGCGCTGGCCCACCCGTTTTCAGGGGGGGCAACTGTGCGACAGGCTGGTCAGCAACATGGATGTAACGGCCACGCTACTTGATGCTGCTGATGTTTCTGTTCCCGATCAGATGGATAGCCGTAGCCTTCTGGCCTTGTGCCGCGATCCCTCGGCGAGGGACTGGCCAGATCATCTGATCTGCGAACACAATGGGCATGGAGATGATATCCTACAGCGCATCATTGTCAGAGATCAGTACAAGTACGTTGCAGCACTATTCGATGGCGACGAATTTTATGACCTGGAACAGGATCCCTTCGAGCTGAATAATCTTATAGGCTCATCATTACACCGAGACATCAGGGATGAGTTGAGACAGCTACTTGTCACCCATATTGAAGAACAGAATGATCGGGCGGCTCACCGTCTGGCGTATGCACTGAAACATGGCTTCTGAAGGATTTGAATTCACTTAGATCTCAACGTGGATAAAGAGATGTCCAGACCAATCAACCGAGACCGCCTCGATCTCTTCTTCAATCCGCGGCGCATCGCCATCGTTGGAGCGTCGGAAAAAGGGATGTATCCGGCCGGCATCCTGAGCAACCTGTTGAGATATAATTTCGACGGTGAGCTTTACCCTGTCAATCCCCGACGGGAGAGGGTATTCGGCCTGCCCTGCTATCCTGATCTGACGCAAACACCACAGCCAGCCGACTTGGCGATTCTCATCATCCCACGCAAGGCTGTGTTGCCAACTTTGCAGCAGTGTTTGGCCAAGGGCGTGCCGGCAGCGCTGATCATCAGTGCAGGATTTGCCGAGGCCGACGATGAGGGACGGCGCCTGCAGGCTGAGATGGCCGACTTGCTGGCGCGGACAGATCGGCGGCTCACCATCGTCGGACCCAATTGTGCCGGTCTAGCCAACATGAGGGGCCGAGTGATCGCCACTCGCTTGCCTTCACCTCCACTTTCTGGGCCTGTCTCTTTTGTGTCGCAAAGCGGGGCGTTGATGATGGCGCTCTATGGCGCCTTCTCCGATCGGGGGATTGGGATCAATCGCTTGATCTCACTCGGCAATCAGGTCGACGTCAACCTTTCCGAGGCATTGGCATATTTAGCAGATGACAGAGCAACCGAAGTCATCAGCGCGTTTGTTGAAAGCGTCCAGAATGGCGCAGCGTTTACGCAGGCCCTTTACAAAGCCCTTATCGCCGGCAAACCAGTTGTGCTTCTGAAAACTGGCCGCACACTCAGTGGGCAACAGGCTGCAGCCACCCACACGGCTGCACTGGCAGGCTCAGACCGGGCTTTTGATGCCGTCTGTCGTCAGTTTGGCGCCATTCAAGTAGATGACACCGATGAGTTGATCAACATCGTGCAACTCCTGGCGGCATTTGGCAAGAAGCTGTCCGGCCGGGGACGAATTGCTATTGTAAGCCAATCAGGCGGTATGGGATCGCTGACCGCTGACCTGGTGGAGCTGGCAGGGCTTACAGCGCCGCCCCTAAGTGACGGCCTGGTAACACGTCTACGTGCGCTGCCGCACATCCACGATTTTATCGACCTCGGAAACCCCACCGATGTCCGGGGGCTCAGTGTGATCGCTGAGGCCACGGCTCGGACATTGGAACCTTTTCTGCAAGACCCTGATACCGATCTCGTGCTGCTACTATTGGCAAAATCCGCCGTACGCGAACAGGACGCCGCCACCGCAAATGCGATTGTTGAAGTGGCGCGGCATAACGAGAAGCCGCTGTGCGTTGTCTGGGTGGGGCGGCGCAATCAGGAGGAGACTGCCCAACATGTACCGGCTATCGAGATTTTGAGACGAGCAGATATCCCCATTTTCACTCAGCCCTCTGACTGCATCGATACCCTGGAAGCCATCGTCAAATACCGCCGCTTTTGTGACACAGAATTGCAGCATATAGAGGCGCCGGCCATAGCGGATGTCGAGAGCAGTCGGGCGGACGAACCCATCCCCCTTCCTTACGCACAGACAACGGCAATACTCAAACAATATAATGTGCCCTTGGCCGCAGCTCGACTGGTGCAGTCGGCCGACGAGGCGGCAGTTGTTGCATCAGATTTGGGATTTCCCATCGCGCTCAAAGCCATTGCTACTGACATGTCTCATAAAACGGATCAGGGACTCGTCCATCTGGATTTAACGTCACCAGAAGAAGTACGAACGATGAGCAGACTGATGTTGGATCGGTTGGCAGAGCGTAATCTGGAGGGCTTGCTGGTTCAACGCATGGTCAAAGGCGGCCTTGAGATGATCATTGGCATCACCCACGATTCTCAGTTTGGACCTCTGCTTGCCTTCGGCCCAGGCGGCATCCTTGTCGAACTTTTGGATGAAGTTACCCTTGCAATCCCGCCCCTGACATCCGCTCAGACTCTGGCTATGATTCGGCGATCCCGTGCTTGGCCTCTGCTTAACGGGTATCGGGGTGCTCCTGCAGCCGATGTGCCTGCTTTAGTCAGTTTGATAGTCAGGCTGTCGCGTGCTGCCGTCGAGCAGAACAGCCATCTGCATTCGCTAGATATCAACCCGGTTATCGTCATGCCTTTAGGTCAAGGCGCCTGGGTGGTTGACCAACGCGCCACGGCCTATCAGTCATAGGAAGTGATTTTATGTCAAATTCCGTCTCCACTGCCATATCAAGAGTCGATCCAGAACAAGTGCTGGTTCGCGGCTATAATCTAGCAGATTTGATCGGCCGATATAGCTTTGGTGATGTCGTCTATCTGTTACTGGCCGGCGATCTGCCGTCCCGGTCAGAAGGGAAAATGATCGAGGCCATACTCGTGGCCTGTGCAGAACATAGCATCGATGCACCATCGATACATGTGGCCCGTACAGTTGCCAGTTGTGGCGTACCAACCCAGCAAGCCATCTCTGCCGGCATCGGCGCCATAGGCGATTATCATGGCGGCGCCGGTGAAGCCTGCGCCAAACTCTTGCAGGAAGCGGTGCATGAGCGGCGCGAGACGCCGCCGACAGAGGTTGCAACTGACATTATTGCCGGTTATCGGCGATCGGGCCGAAGGCTGCCCGGTTTCGGACACCGGTTTCACACGCCGGTTGATCCACGCGCTCGTAAACTCTTACAGCTGTCTGATCGATGGCATATCAGTGCCCCACACGTTGCTCTGGCCCGGGCCATCGAGGATACGTTACGAACCGACACCGGGCGGGCTTTACCCCTGAACGTCGATGGTGCATTGGCAGCTATTATGTCTGATATGGGCCTGGATTGGCGTCTGGGCAAATCACTCTTCATCATCGCCCGCAGCGCTGGATTATCTGCACATGTGCATGAAGAGTTGCTGGTCGGAAAACCACTTAAATTCGCCGGTCGCAGCGAGATAGAATACATCGGCCCGCCCGAGCGTAGCTTGCCCGAAGCGCAGTAGCAACAGTGTACTATTCGTCATTGACCTAAACCCTATTGCCAAAAGCTACCGTTCCTTCCAGAAAGCCCTGACCGTAAGGCGCCCGGTCTTCATGTCCTCTCATTTTTCTGCTACGAACCTGCACCTATGGGGCAGTAAGCGAGGGTTTGAAAAAAGGGAATGAAGCTATTCAGATTTGTCATATTTTGGATCGACAATTTGATGGTTTGCCCAATTTTCCGTTCATTGAAGAAGAACTTGAGGACTTTTTGTCATACGGATAAAAACATCACGTAATTCCAACGAAAGGACAGTGAATGAAAAGGGGAAAGAAGTCGCAGTCAAATTGATAGATGTGATGATGCCCAACAGGGATAGCGAGGCGCTTGACAAAATCATTCTTGGGGATAAAGCTTACCAACAAGTCAAACGAATCACCGAATGGGGAACCTTGTCACTTGAAAACAAAGTTTATGCAGTGGTGCGTATTACTCTTTTGACACGCAAAGGCAAAGAGATTTTTCTGCAACCCATGTTGCTCATCAGCAATTACACCATCGCTTATGATCAACAAGCGC
>JAAENG010000435.1 GCA_024224665.1 Chloroflexota bacterium
GTAGTTTCAGCGACGAATTCCATTCGGTTCGTGGAAACGCCAATATTGTAAAGGGGACAAGTACTCAGGATGAACCTCGTCGCAGATTTTTTACGGTCAAAAGTCTACCAGACCAACAATCTGGGAGACTTTTTGGGCCCTTTCAGAATCTATGTGGCTCCTACTAGAAAGACTTGTTCCCTTCAGCCACCGCTGCCAGAACTCTGATTGAGTGCGATGATAAGTCTTCTCCATGACCATGATGGCACGCCTCTCTCCTCAGCAAAGTATCCGCGCCAACACTTTTTTTGCTTTCCCCGGTTGTCCCTTGTTCACATATAAGTTATGATATTGCTCCATTTGTAACATTCTGCAAGTACTCGACGTTGAGCCGCATGAAATGCACGGCGTTCGGGGCATATCAAACCCGGCAGGAGGTTGTCTATGCAGGCTACACAGACTCTATCCTTTTATCGTTCCACCATTGGGCGAAAGGTGATTATGGCTGTCACCGGCTTGGTTGGTATCGGCTATGTTCTCGCCCATATGTACGGTAATCTCAAGATTTTCTTCGGCCTCAGTTATTTCAATCATTATGCCGAAGGCTTGCGCGAGTTGGGCGCCCCAATTCTGGGGCATGAGCATGCGCTGTGGGTGATGCGTTTTGTTCTCATCGGCTCGGTCTTTGCTCACGTTTGGGCAGCGTACACCTTGTCGATACAGGCCAGACGCGCCCGGCCCGGGGATTACGCCGTCAAGCGTACTTTGCAAGCCAATTACGCCTCCAAATTGATGCGATGGGGGGGCGCACTATTGGCGGTCTTTCTCCTCTTGCACTTGATGCAGTTGACTTGGGGAACACGCTACGTCGTCGCTAACTTCATTCCCGGTGATCCTTACAGCAACGTCATCAGTACCTTTTCTTTTGTCCCAACTGCTATCTTCTACATCATCGCCGTCGGTTTTTTGGGATTACATCTCTACCACGGGGGCTGGAGTTTGGTGCAAACATTAGGATGGCTTGATCCAAGATATGACAAACTGGTGCGCATTCTGGCCGCCTTGCTGGCCTTGGTGATCTTTATTGGATTTTCCATCGTTCCCCTGGCGGTCATGCTAGGCCTCGTACGCTAAGCTCGGAGATATAAACATGACAAAAAGAACAAAGGCATTGAATCCATTTAACGTGGTGGTCGCCGAGCAATCGCTGGATGGTCGAGTGCCAGAAGGGCCTATTCAGGAGTTGTGGGACGGCCATCGTTTTAATATGAAACTGGTGAATCCGGCCAATCGGCGTAAGTATACTGTGATCGTCGTAGGATCGGGTTTGGCAGGCGGGTCGGCCGCAGCATCACTGGGCGAGATGGGCTATAACGTCAAGTGTTTCTGTTATCAGGACAGCCCACGACGAGCCCACAGCGTGGCAGCACAAGGTGGTATCAACGCTGCCAAAAACTACCGCAATGACGGTGACAGCATTTACCGACTCTTCTACGATACGGTCAAAGGTGGCGACTACCGTTCTCGTGAGGCCAATGTCTATCGTCTCGCCCAGGTCAGTAATGCGATCATCGACCAATGTGTGGCGCAGGGCGTTCCCTTTGCCCGGGAATATGGCGGTCTCCTACATAACCGCTCGTTCGGTGGCGCCCAGGTCGAACGTACATTTTACGCACGCGGCCAGACTGGCCAGCAACTGCTGCTCGGCGTCTACCAGGCGCTTGCCCGTCAGATCCATGCCGGCACCGTGGAGATGCATAGCCGTACCGAGATGTTAGACCTTGTGCTTGTCGATGGTCGAGCCAGAGGTATTGTCACACGCGACATGATCACAGGTGACATCCAAACCTGGTCGGCCGATGTCGTGGTACTGGCGACCGGCGGTTATAGCAACGCTTTCTATCTCTCTACGAATGCCAAAGGCTGCAATGTCACAGCAGCCTGGCGAGCTTACAAAAAGGGCGCGTTGTTCGCCAATCCTGCCTATACCCAAATCCATCCCACCTGTATCCCACCTTTTGGCGAGCACCAATCCAAATTGACCTTGATGAGTGAATCGCTGCGCAATGATGGGCGCATCTGGGTGCCTCGTCAGGCGGGAGATAGCCGACCGCCGCACGAGATCTCCGAAGAAGAGCGGTATTACTATTTGGAGGAACGATACCCAAGTTTTGGCAATCTGGTGCCACGTGATGTAGCGTCTCGGAATGCCAAATCGGTAGTCGATGACGGCCACGGTGTCGGCGAATTGCGCAATGGCGTTTACCTGGATTTTGAAGAAGCCATAGGCAGACTCGGAGAAGATGTGATCCGGGCCCGTTACGGCAACTTGTTCGACATGTACGAGAGCATTACCGGCGAAAACCCCTATAAAGCGCCTATGCGCATCTACCCGGCCTTGCACTACACCATGGGTGGTCTCTGGGTCGACTACGATCTGATGAGCAATATCGACGGCCTGTTCGTGATTGGCGAGGCCAATTTCTCAGACCATGGCGGCAATCGTCTCGGCGCCAGTGCCCTCATGCAAGGCCTGGCGGACGGCAACTTCATCCTTCCTTATACCCTTGGCAATTATGTGGTCGCAGCGGGCAAATCAGAGATCGACAGCAGCCACCTTGCTTTTGCAGCAGCGAAAGAGGAAACTATCAATAAGATGGAGCGTCTGCTGGCGGTGAACGGAACCCATTCGGTCGATTACTATCACCGAAAATTGGGTAAGGTCTTATGGGAACACTGTGGTATGGCTCGAGAGGAAGAAGGGCTGCTAGAAGCGCTTACGCTTATCCCCCAAATTCGGGCCGAGTTCTGGGAGGATGTGCGCGTGCCTGGCAGCGCCGGTGACCTCAACCAGAGTTTGGAAATGGCCGGCCGCGTGGCTGACTTCATGGAATTAGGTGAAGTGATGGTACTCGATGCACTCTATCGTACGGAATCTTGCGGCGGCCACTATCGCCTGGAAAGCCAGACCGAAGAGGGTGAGGCTTTGCGAGACGACGAGAATTTCTCATATGTCGCAGCCTGGCAGTATTCAGGGGATGACGAAACGCCGGTACTGAACAAAGAACCTCTGAAATTCGACTATGTGCCATTGTCGCAGCGTAGCTACAAATAAGGGAGAGATACCATGAAACTACTACTTCGCATTTGGCGACAGCCCAATGCCCAGAGTGAGGGCAAATTTGTAGACTACCAGCTCGACGATGTCAGTCCCGATTCTTCTTTTCTAGAGATGCTGGATCTGCTCAATGAGGATCTGGTTATGAAGGGGGATGGGCCGGTGGCATTTGATCATGACTGTCGCGAGGGCATTTGCGGCATGTGCAGCCTGGTTATCAACGGCATACCTCATGGTCCCGAGCGGGCAATTACCGTCTGCCAACTGCACATGCGTCATTACAAAGATGGCGAGACCCTGATCATCGAACCCTGGCGGGCCAAGGCGTTTCCCATACTCAAAGATCTGATCGTCGACCGTAGTGCTCTGGACCGCATCATCCAGGCGGGCGGTTACATCTCTGTGTCGACCGGAACCGCCCCCGATGCCAATGCCATCCTCGTTCCTAAACCGAATGCCGAGAAATCGATGGATGCTGCCGCTTGTATCGGCTGCGGCGCCTGCGTGGCAGCCTGCCCGAACTCCTCGGCTATGCTCTTCACCGGGGCAAAAATCACGCACTTGGGCCTTCTTCCCCAGGGTGACGTCGAGCGTTACGAACGAGTGGCCGGCATGGTCAGCAAGATGGACGCCGAAGGCTTTGGTGGTTGCACGAACTTCGCCGAATGTGCGGCGGTATGCCCCAAAGAGATCGGCCTGGATGTCATCGCCCTCATGAATCGGGATCTAATCAAAGCGGCATTGAAAGGCGTCAGCTAAGCCGTTACACAACACCAAGCGTTTACAAGAGCCGCCGTGCTCTCCCCTGCGCACGTGTTGCGTGTTGGTTGTGCTAACGAACCACGTCTTTTCTAGTAGAAGCCAGGCAAGTTCCGAAAGAGCCTAGCAATTGCTCCCAGACTGCGCTTAGAAAATAAGGCCCCATTGGGGCAGGTAGCAAGTAGCAGGTCGCAGGTGCGAGTTCGGTTGCAGACAAGGTGAACTTGCCACTTGCAACGTGCCACTTGCAACACACATCGACACAAAGTTGTCGATCATTTTGCGTAAGCGCCTAAGTAGATAAGGCAGACATCGCACCAAACGCTAAACATCCTTGTCTACTTATCCCTTATTTCGCAATACCGCAAAAGTCGGCAGGTAAACCCTTATTTTACGGGTAATTCGTCCTTTCGTCTTCCGCCTCCCGGCTGA
>JAAENG010000436.1 GCA_024224665.1 Chloroflexota bacterium
CCTGACGGGTTGGGTGTTCCAGTTGGCCGCTCTCGCCACCAACCGCTTTGTGGATGACGATTACTGCACCAATTGCGCTAACGACGGCTATACCTGGGGCGTCGATGCTTTCTCGACCCTCCAAAGCGCGCTCGATGCCAGTTGGTTTGCCGATATCATCAACGTACAACCGGGTATCTACAGTTCGGCAATCATTCATGCCGGCCAGGATGACCTCATCTTGCAGGGTACCGACCCCGATGCGGTCTTCCTCGACGCGAACGGTGGTACAGGTATCGAGATTCTACCGGCGGGCGAGATCTCCAATAGCTACCCCGACATCGAAAATGTTACGATCCAGAACTTCACCATCCGTAATGCCGACATCGGTATCGAACTGAATTATGGTGGGCACACCAGCTCAGAACCAGATGTAGGTGATAGGCGCAACGTCGAGATCAAAAACGTCCTCTTCTACCAGGACATCGCCAACAGCACCGCCATCAAGGCGCTCAGTTCGGCGGTATGGATTCATGACAATACGCTTGTCTCCAATGCCCCTGGCGTCACCCTCATTC
>JAAENG010000437.1 GCA_024224665.1 Chloroflexota bacterium
CCTCAATTTAGGTGCGAGATTGCGATCAGTTCCCCACTGAGGGTGAACAATTGCCCTTTTTTAGGGACAGGGACACTCCAGAAGGTTCATATTTGGAATTGCTGCGGCTGAAGCGACCTGCCGACTTTTGCGGAACTGCCTCTTTTGCCAGTTTCACTTTCTCGTCGAGCACTTCAAACGTGGTCATGCGACGTCCGCTCTGGCGGCAAGCTAGTGCCAGCCAAAGGGTCGAGTAACCCGCGCTGGTTCCAACCTCAATGACCTTGCCCGCTGGTGCAGCAGCGGCCATTAGCGCCAGGAACTTGCCCGTCTCAGGTGGGATCTGCCGTAAACGCTGCATGCGAGGTGTGCCGTCCTGCCGATCCCGCGCGTCCACCGTTTCCAGGTATTTCATGCGTTCGAGTATCGGATTTGGGATGTTGTGAAACATGTGAGAGGATTCAGGTGAATGGTTGTGATTCTAACAGATGACACACTACCCATCCAGCGACGCCAAACCCTCACGCAGGGCGTAGAGCGCGGCCTGCGTGCGGCTGGCCAGGTGTAGTTTGTTGAGAATACGGCTGACGTGGGTGCGGACTGTCGCATCGCTGATCACCAATTCCTCGGCGATCTCCCGGTTGCTGAGACCTCGGGCGAGCAATCGCAACACCTCCACTTCTCGTTCAGTTAAAGGATCGGGGGTGGGGGGTTGCTCCGAAGGTCGAGATAGCTCCAATAGCAGCTTGCGGGCGATCTCAGGATGAAGCGAAGGTTCGCCACGGTGCACCTGGTGAATGGCGTTGACCAGATCCTCGGGATCAGAATCCTTAAGCAGATAGCCCAACGCCCCCGCCTGGATGGCTGGAAACACCTTTTCGTCGGTCGCAAAACTGGTGATCACCAGAATACGAGCGTCCGATTGTTGGCTGGTGATCAGGCGAATGGCTTCGATCCCATCCATCACCGGCATGGCCAGATCCATGAGGATGACATCTGGTTGTAGTGCGCCGGCGGCTTTGACAGCTTCCTCTCCATTAGAGGCCTCACCCACAACGGCAATGTCAGGCTCAGTCGCCAGCAGTGCGCCCATACCCTTGCGCACAATGGCATGATCATCGGTAATCAAGACACGGATGGTTTCACTCATAGGGGGATCTCCACGTGTAGGTTTGTTCCCCGGCCTGCCCCTGACATCAGTTCTGTTTCTCCACCCAGTTGCTTCACCCGCTCCTCGATACCCAATAATCCCATGCCGCCACCCAGCCGAGCGGCAGCGACATCAAATCCCACGCCATCATCTACGATATCCAAGATTACACTGTCGCTAGAAAAATCGAGATCGAGTCGTACCTGTTTGGCCTGGGCATGTTTGAGGATATTATTCATTGGACTTTTGACAATTTGAATCGTATGAGCTGAGCAGAAAGTTGACGAAAAGGGGGAACTGCGTCAGAAGTAGTGCATGAATATCACTCTACACACTACCAATCTGAAACAGTTCCGAACATCATTGTATCAGAACA
>JAAENG010000438.1 GCA_024224665.1 Chloroflexota bacterium
CACCAGGGCGTCCAGCCCCAGAGCCTTCCGTCGCAGAACAAGTCGCGATTCCAGCTAGTATCGCTGCAACAACCACACCGTGGCAGCCAGAAGTAGGGCACCTTCATCCTGAGACGCGAGCAAGTCCAGATCAGATCGCGTCCTCTCTCGACCCAGCGTCACGGACATTTCCGATCGCACCCAAAGACTCTACCTCTTCCTCATTGATAGAACCTGAGCCAGAAAATGTTGAACCAAGCAGCATGACCCAATCACCATGGCTCCCAGCCGCAGCCGGTGCGGCCGTCGCATCCTCAACACTGTCGAACAACGGCGTTGAGGCCACTCGAAATGAATCCGCTCTAGCGTCTCAGCAATCCGTTGCAGAATCAGAGCAAGCCCACAAGCAACCGTCGCAACCGTCGCAACCGCCGGAAGTATCCCCACAAACAACCAATCCGCTCAATCCACTACTTGCTGCCATTCAGAAACCATTCAGTGCTTTTTCTTCCGAACCAGAAACGCAGGAAAAGGAACAGACTGTCAGGAAGCCAGTCCAAGCTGCCTATGCGAGCCAGGCACCAAACACCGAGGACCTGGAAGAAACTCCGCCCCAAAAAACAATGCCACTCGGCCTTGACGGCTACTGTCCTGTTGCTTTGATGGAGACGGGAAACTGGGTTGAGGGCCAAGCAAGGTGGGGCGCACGACATCGTGGCCGGACCTATTTATTTAGCGGCCTCGAACAACAGCAGACGTTTCTCTCTGATCCTGACCGATACTCCCCTGCATTATCAGGAGACGACCCGGTCGCTGCGATTGACGGTGGGAAAACAAGTGCCGGCCAACGTCGGTATGGCGTCACCTACCAGAAAAGAATCTATCTCTTCGAAAGCCCTGAGACACGTGCAGCATTTGCAGCCAACCCACAACGATACACAAGTAGAGTTCTGCTTGCTGAACAGCCATCACGAGGCGCTGACACGGTCCTACGATGAGATCATTGTCTCGAGAGACGCGATTTCCTCCACTAATCAATTTAGCCTGAACGCGCCCACCCACGGCAACGACCGACTGCATCTTGCCATTGATCAAGTCGTTGCTGACGTTGTGATTCATCAATCTGGGGATGAAATGTTTTCTCAATACTCTGGGCTTGTGCAATGGCAGCCGTGCTTTGGTAGAAATCAGTTGCGAGGCCTGCCAGTAGCCCGGCACCAAGGGCGGTTGTCTCCAGAACAGTAGGACGGTCCACCGGCACTCCGAGAACATCAGCCTGGGTCTGCATCAGCAGATCATTGATGCAGGCCCCTCCATCAACACGAAGCCGTGGGAGTCGGTGGCCGCTTGATACCTCAAGACAGCCCAACACCTCGGCTACCGATAAAGCAATTGCATCAAGAGCAGCTCGGGCTATGTGTGATTTTTCGGTCGACCGCGTCAGGCCAACAAGTAAGCCACGGGCAAAAGGGTCCCAATGCGGAGTACCCAGTCCTGCTAGGGCTGGCACAATCACAACACCACCTGCATCCGAAACACTTCTAGCCAGCGGCTCAATGTCACTCGATCGTTCTATCAGCCCAAGGCCGTCGCGTAACCAACCAACAAGTGCCCCAGCAACAAACACCGAGCCCTCAAGGCAGTACGATTTCAACGCCGGGCCAGGTTCAAGCGAACACCCTGGTGTTGCGAGCAACCCTTTTGCATCGAGCACTGGTTTCGTGCCTGTTGATTCAAGAAGAAATGCCCCTGTTCCATATGTTGTCTTCGCATCACCTGCCTCAACACAGCCATGGGCAAAAGCAGATGACTGTTGGTCACCGGCACATCCAGCTATCGGAATAGACGCTCCGAGCCAACCATCGTCCACGTCACCGAAGATTCCTGATGACGGCCGCACCTGCGGCAACATTGCTCGTGGCACATTGAATATTTTCAGGAGTTCATCTGACCACTCACCCGTCGTGATATCAAAAAGCAGCGTACGGCTTGCATTCGTTACATCTGTGGCATGTACACGTCCGCCCGTCAATCGCCATATGAGGAAGCTATCGACTGTGCCAAACAGCACCTCACCACGTTCACACCGATCTCTTAGACCGGAGTGCTTTTCAAACAAATGCATGATTTTCGTGGCTGAAAAGTATGGATCGATGAGCAGGCCAGTACGTCGTCGAACTTCAGTTTCAAGACCGCTCTCTTTGAGTCGCTCACAAATAGGTGCCGACACACGACTCTGCCACACAATGGCTGGAGCGACTGGCTTCCCAGTGGCCCGATCCCACAGAATGGTTGTTTCCCGCTGGTTCGTAATACCAATGGCAGCTACCTCTTCTGGTCGAACTCCGGCTTCGGAAAGACATCGGCTTGCGCAACCAATCTGAGTCCTCCAAAGATCTTCTGGATCGTGCTCGACAATGGCCTGGTCGACTCCACCAGCATCCGCCCCCGTCTCCATAGTGCGAACATGCTGTGGAAACGTTTCTTGCTCTGTGGCAAGCGGTTGTCCTGTCTCATCAAAAAGAATCGCTCGGCTTGATGTTGTTCCTTGATCGAGTGCCAAGACGCATCGCTTCGTCGACTTTGTCATGTAACGATTCCTTTGTGACTTGCAGAGGGATTATGATACCACTGCTGATACTGCTGCATGATCGCAACTCAATGAAAAACAATCTCTTTTCCGTAGAAATCCTGTAGATGCGCTATCTCTGCCGAGATAGCGGACTCCCGATCTGAATATGGAAGACAGCCCATCGCCACCAGAACATCTGCAAGGTCACCAAGCGTTGCAAAAGACAGCCGGGAGTCGAATACCAACATAAGCCGTCGTTCAATTAAATCACTTAACGACACCGCCCATTCTTTCTCGATAGCAAATACGGCCGCCGCTGTCGGTCGCCCACTATCCCCGATAAGTGGTGGCAATTCAGTGGCTTGTGGGCATTGTCTCATTGTTTCAAAGACAGCCGGGGCGCGTGCCCCAAAGAGACCGACGGTCCACTGTGCAACTGAATCAACCGAAGCCTCTGGAACACCCGTCCTAGCCACGAATTCCCTGGTCTGACGCAGGCACTCCTCGTGGTCGTTTATATCCGGACATCCTGGCAAAACTCGCTGACGGGCTGTATCAGATACCGGCACATCAAGTTCTGAAAAGATTTTTTTGACTGATTCCTCAGCGAGACTTCGGCATGTAGTTAATTTCCCACCCACAATCGACCATGTGGGTATGGCCGCATCGTCGTGGCGAAAAAGGAGATGTCGCCTGGTTACTGATCCAGGCGCCCCGGTAGAGTTACTGGAAACACGAGGGCCTGGCAATGGCCGAACACCACAGTAGTGTTGAACGATAGAATCTTCACTCAGTTGACACTGGGGCATGATCTCCCCAACGGCGTCGAGAAGATAATCCACCTCAG
>JAAENG010000439.1 GCA_024224665.1 Chloroflexota bacterium
AGAACCTCATCGATAGGTTAGTTTACGAAATGTACGACATCCATCCTGTTGAACAGCAGTCAATTAACGATATGCTTAAATACGGCGTCGGGTTTTTCAATTGGGCAAAGCGAAAGAGCCGAAAGCCCGCGGGGGCAAAATCTGTACAGCGTCCCTCGACGGATATGCTAGTGGATTACGCGAATGTTTTTGCCCGCACGGCAAACGCAATGTTGCGTATTCAGAATCAGGCAATGAGCGCTACTGTGTATCAAGATGGAGCGCCCTTGACGGTAGTCAGTTATTTTATTGGTAATGTGGATAAAGCAAGACCTATTCAAATTGTGACTCAACCCGAAGCGATGCGGAGGAAATTGCGTGAGCTAGATAATCTGTTACTCGAACAGAAATCGCCTTCCATGTACTTGCGCCGCCACGTACGCATCTATGAAGGCAATCAAGTTTCTTTGGTACGCCCCAGCGAACAGCGCTTCTGGACTCAATCCCAAGCTCGTGCCGATGCAGATGCTTTCATCGCAGAACTGTTATCCTAAGCGATAAATCTGGAGTTCTTTTGAGCCAATTACAACAGGTTGCATCATCAAGTATTGGTCGGTCGAGCAAGAGCTGTAAGCTTACCTGGGCGGATTTTGTAAGTTCTGTGCTGCAAATAACGATTCAAGCTTACCAACTGATGTTCACAGACCAAATCGCAAAAATTGATTGGGAAGAGAACGTATTCACCGAAAGGCTAGGCGTTGATTACATTCGACCGCTGGCGTTTGACCGAGATCTTCCAATACGAGTTTCAGTACGCAACAAAATTCACACCGAAGCGATGAGAGAAGGGACTCAACCCACAATTCAGGCAAAAGAAATCGACATGATGTTGTTTGATGTGTGGGAACGAAATTATCATAGAAAGTATTTCGCGTGGGAAGCGAAACGGGTTGGTGATAAACGGGTCGATCTAAAATACAATAATCTCAATTCGGAATATGTTAACGAGGCTATCTATCGCTTTATTGAAGGTGATTATTCAGACGGGCTGGAAGATGCAGGTGTGTTAGGCTATGTACTTGCCGGGATGGTTGACAACATCGTTAAAGATATTAACGGTAGCATGGGCAATATTCGAAATAAGCCAGCATTGCCTGCTTCAAATTTCCTTCAACTTGCATCTCCCGTAAGTAGCTTTCAGGATATTTTTCGGTCTTCGCATTCTCGCAGTGAGGGCACGCTGTTCTGCTTGCAGCACCTGTTTCTGACCTTCAATCTTGATAACTGTTTTCCAAAGGAAATCACAATAGAGTCTTACAGCCACGCGTCGTTTGCGTGTCATTCTCAGTTGTTCCTTGTTGTGGGTGTGTGGATGTGAGAGTTAAGTATAACGGGTTGAGTGTAGTGAAAGGTTTAGGAAATGTAAGGGCTGTCTGCTTGTTTTCGAGTAGCACATCAGATCTTGCACAAATAGCCACGGCCCGGCAAGTCGGAAGATGACTTGCCGGGCCGTGTTCTAAACGCTCAAACAATGGTCTGTTTCAGCGGGTGCTAGTTTATCCTTGACCCGCAGGTTTGTCCGGTTTACCTGGCCGTCCGTAGCCGCCGCGCTTTGGCGCCACGAGCACGAGATCGGCGTCGAGCGAACCATCATCTTGTAATTCGCCGAACCCAACCGCATGCATACCCACGACGATGTCTTCGATGGCGATCTCATCTTCTCCGGAGCGAAACACGGTATCAGTATCCGTGACGATAGTACTGCTCTCTCCGTCCCGGTTCTCGACGGTGATCACGTCATTGGCAACGCCGGTTACTTTGCCGCCGAGCCGGTCGCCATCAGGCTGTATAGCGATAACGCTAGCACTTAATCCGTCATCGGCATCCTTTTTGACACCGACATGGACATAGTCGCCGATCTCGATGTCTTCGAGGCTGCCTTCTGAATGAGTCTCGACGATACGTACTTTGGTTTCATCGCTCACATTTACGGTGACCGTTTCGTCGTCGGCGGTGAGGAGGGTCAAACTGTCGTCAGCGATAACGGTCACTTCACCGCTGAGTTGCTTATGATGCCCACGGGGGCCGCTTGGAGGCCTGGTGTCGGGCGGGCCGTTGTGGTCGCCCGCTGCAAAAACAGTGGTGGCACTGGTCATAACCGCGATAACCAGGATTGCAATCAGGAACAACTTGCTGATTTTCATATTCGGAAACTCCTTGATGGTGGAATAGGGGTGAATTCGAAAAATTGGATGCCTGCTTGCGATTTCTACCACGCCTGGTTTTTCCGTTGTGGCGTGGCTGGCGGCCGTTGTGGCGTGCCGTCAGTGTCGCTTGGTGCAGGCGAGCTGCTTGCGTTGCTTGGTGGAGGCGGACCGTCAGGATTACCTGGCGCCGGCGTCCTACGTGTATTGCCCGGTGATGGCGTCCTGTCTATCCGCGGCTCAGGCTGTGATTGCTGGGTGCGCGGCGGGCGTTGTGTTTGGGGATTCTCTGAGGATGAATCCGATCTGGGCGGCCTCTCACCGGACTCGGGGCGATCTCTGTCGCCTGGCAGAATAGGTGGCGGCGACGCGTTAGGTTGCGGAGTGGCGTTCTCGTCGCCTGGTGGAGGCGGACTTTGCGGCGTTTCTCTATGACGGTCGCCGGGTGTATGCGCAGGAGATGGGGTTTCGCCCGTTGGTCTTGGTCTGGGAGGTCGATCGGGTGTGGCGCCGGGCCTTGTCGCTGGCGTCCTGTCTGGGGTGGGGCGGGGGAGAGAGGGTGTTCGATCCGGCCGGATGTTGATCTCTCCCTCTGGTCTTTTCTCGCCCGGTTGTGCTGTACTCGGCGGTTTCGGTGTTCTCGTCGGCAATGGCGTTCTCGTCGCCACCGGTGTCGCCACATCGGTATGTTCAGGAGCGGCAGTTGCGGTGGGAACGGCCAATGAGCGCTCATCTCTGCCAGGAGTGCCCTGGGGTGCTAGCTCCGGCGTCGGAGCGTCAGACTGCATATCCGGCGCCAATCCCTTGATGTCGGTCTGCGCCTTATCAGAAGCGTCCAGTGCATGTTCCAGATACACTCGAGTGGATGGCGGTACATCTTCAGCCAGGCTTGACAACAAGTGCACTTGCTGTACCAATGCCATTTTCAGATGCTCGGCCAATTGCTCGTGCAGGTCGGCCTCGTGTTCCGCTACGCTTCCAAAGGCTTTGGCCGCGTCGGTAATCTGTATTTCGAAGCGTTCGGCAGCAACCGGCACGTCCTCCAAACGTCCGGCCATGATGAGAGCTTCGATCTCATTGAGGCGTCGTTGCGCAAAAGTTGTCTGCAAGGCAACATCGCCTGCGTCATCTGTGGTTGTTAAACGGATTTCTTCGATACTGATTTTAACGGGGTAGAGGGGATCGCCTGGAAGGGCTTCTGCCGAGGCTAATGCCACGCCGCTGCTAGTCACGATCAGCATCAGTGCCAGGGCTACTGCCCAGACAGGGGCTGGTACATGGGCGGACATAAGACCGGTGAGTACTCGCTCTAGATAACGAATAACGTCTGGAATCATTACAGTTTTGGGCCGCGGCTTTTTTATTTCCCCCACCAGTTGCTGGTATGAGTGGGTGCGAAATGTCTCGGAAGGGCTTTTGCCGGACAGGTGTTTCAATTCCCAGGCAAGCAAGCTCAGATCATGCACAATCTCATCCTGCCCTTGCTGTTGATCGGCAGTGAGATCAAGGGTTTCGCTTTCCAATGCTTGTAGACGGAGGGCCAATTGTTCGGCAGGATTTCGTCTCATGATAGTTCTTCCGGCTGCATGCTTTCCTGAGCCAATACCACTTGCAGGGCTTTTAGAGCACGGAATTGCAAGACACGCACGGTGTTCACGTTGCGTCCCATGATCTCAGCGGTTTCGGAATAATCGAGTTCGTTGAGGAACCGTAATGTGAGAACTTGCTGGTAGTTAGGTTTGAGTTGGGTGATGGCCGAACGCAAGACCACACAACGCTCTTGGGAGAGCACCAGGTCTTCTGGTGTCCGGCCATTGCTACGCAGATCATGATCGGGCAAGGGTTCGGGTGACTTCACAGTGCGGTAATGATCGATGACAGTATTGTGGGCGATTCGGTAAAGCCAGGCCCGAAATGGGACATGCGAGCGTCTGTACTTGCCCAGAGACTGCCAAGCTTTCATGAATATGGTCTGAGTCAAGTTCTCAGCTTCACTCGTTTCGCCAACGCGGCTGTAGACATAGCGATAGAGAGCATCCAGGTGCAATTGGTAGAGTTCACCAAATGCCTGCGCGCTTCCATTTTGGGCTTGGACGATCAGGTCGGTCTCAGGGATGGATTGTTGCAACGGTACGTCCTCGTTGACACCAGCATCCGAATCCGATGGCCGCAGAGGCGATGCCGGAATACTGGGGACGAGTTGAGACTGTTCTTTATGATTAACGAAGAATGGGGGCAAATATTTCACTTTTTGGGACGAACTTCCAAAGGTCATCGCATTTTATGAGATCACAAACGGCCAGCGGTTAGGATATCACTGGCCGTTATGGATAACTTTATGTCCATTCGATAGGATAGTATTAACTATTGCCATTCTAGCCGGCAGATCGTCGGCAGCGCTCTGGAGAATGGCATCCTCGGTTACAGAAAGGTGGGCTAAGTTGCTGAGCTTGCGTCGCTGTCGATTGGGTTCAGAAATCGGAGTTGCTCAGGGAATTCAGTTCTGCTTTAATCATCATTGTTGTCTCACGGACGTTGAACCAAAATTGACTTCAGCCAAGATTGAGAAATTGCTGCGCAGGATGATCTTTCTCCATTCTAGTGCGATTACGTTCGCAAATGGTTCAGAAATTGTGAAGAGAATGTTCAGAAAATCTGAACTGCCAAGGTTGACTCATTGACCAGGAATCTTCGCAAATGTAGACTAGGAAAAAGATGTAAGGACGTTCGACATCTGCCGCAGCGGCTGCCTTGTCTACTTCATTACTTGTCCGCTTACCGTTAAGACGATTCGGATGCTCATAGTCGATTCACTACCGAAGACTTTTCTGTTGCGTCCCCCTGAACGGGTCAAGCACACAACTCACATGATTACGAAACACCAGTGAAGGGTCTCGCGGCAGGTGAATCGCCAGACTCTTCGCTAAAGTCGGCCTCATGAACAATGTTTCAGCACCAAAGTCCGTGTCTTTTGATGTGTGCCGGCTTCGAAAACCCACTCAGACCTGTCCTGAGTGGAACCGAAGGAAAGACAGTTGATAGAAGTGTCCGGCAGAGAAGTAGTCGATAATGCTTGTATCTTTACACGGTATCCCTGAAAGCCTATAATGGCCTTCAAAAGAAGGGCCTCTCCGATAGTCACTCATAGCTTTACTTTTCTCACGATAGAATGATCGATTGGTCCGAACTGGCAAACTGGAGTGAATACACTAAATTACTGATCGGTTTAGCGGCCCTGGTCGATCCGCTTTCGGCTGCCGCGGTATTTCTGGGGATTGCAGTCAATTATTCGGGATCAGAGAGGGGGCAGATCGCTCTTGTCGCCAGTCTGAGTCTAGCTGTCACCCTGATAGTTTTTACCTTTCTTGGCGAATTGATTCTAAATGTCTTTGGCATCCAACTTTCGGCCTTTCAAGTCGCCGGCGGCATCTTGTTGCTGCTGATGGCGTTGGAAATGATGCGCGAATCGGGCGAATCTGACATACACAGCCTACAAGGTCCGCCAACCAAGATTGCTATTGGCATTGTCCCGCTGGCGATCCCCCTGCTGGCCGGCCCGGCTGCCATGAGCACTGTTGTCATCTATACGCACCTCCATGAAGGCGTGGCCCATAAAATTCTGATGACGGCCGTGATTCTGACAATCGCTGTGATCACATTGGCCATATTCCGCGTGGCCCCTAGACTACTACCCTATTTGGGACAAACGGGGCTAACGGTGCTCAATCGCATCATTGGTTTAATTGTTGCAGCCGTGGCTATCGAGTTTATTCTGGATGGTATTGCTCGCCGTTATCCCAGCGTGTTTCTGTCCGGTTGAATTGATATCATGCGAAATATTTGCAACACAAAGCAGAGACATTGGTGTCGAGGAAGAAGATAGTAAATGAAAATTATTCCACCTGAAAGTATGGTTTCGTATTGGATTCAGTACAGCTTTGATCCCAGACTTGAACGATTTACAGTCATTTGATGACTCAGACTTCTGACACACATCCCGATATCGATAGAATGCAAATAGAGATGATGCGCCAGGCGCCTGCCTGGCGTAAAATTGACATGGTAGGCCAGATGTTTGCGGCGACAAAGCAACTTTCCATAAGTGGCTTGCGCCTCAGATATCCCCAAGCCAATGAAGATGAACTGCGGCGGCGCCTTGCAGATGTTCTGTTAGGGCCGGATTTGGCTAAACGGGTTTATGGTCCTTGGGTAGAGATGGTATCAACCAATGTTGAATGAACCACTCTCTGTGACTCTACTGGTAGTGGATGTCCTGGAGAATATCGGCGTACCCTATTTTATTGGCGGTTCGATGGCCACGGCAGTGCATGGCGTGTCACGAACAACCATGGATGTAGACATAGTAGCGGACATACGTTTGGATCATGCCACCGCTCTAGTGAGAGCACTTGAACATGTTTTTTACGTCGACATCGGTATGATCCGCGAAGCCATTCGTCATTAGAGTAGCTTCAACCTACTCCATCTAGAGACGATGTTTAAGGTAGACATTTTCGTGCGTAGCCACTTGCCTTGTCTACTTATTTACTTGTCTACCTACTATCAGAGTGCCTCGAATGCTCACAGTCGGAAATGCTTGATGACGGCTTAGCAGTTACCGCCAATTCAGCATACCCGGCTACATATCTCGGGACTTGAAAAGATAAATAGCTGCAAGCGGGATAGCGGCCACATAAACAAGAGAGTAGATCACCATAGCCACGCTGGGCGCTGTGGCGATAGCAAAGGGGCTGAACCCCAATTCCCGCAAAAACGCCGGTTGCATTAAGTAGGATGCCCGGGTCCACATCGCTTCGCTGGGCATGAGAAAGCTGATGAGAATACCGACATCCACCGCCGCCTCGCTCTGCATACAGGAACCTATCTGCTCGATCCAGCTGGCAATAAAAGCGAGACCGTAGAGCATCAAGACAAAAACCCCGTTGACCAGAGTCGTCAAGCGTGTGCCACCGAGAATCGAAACCGATAACAATACCAGCGCACTCAGCACCATCAACCCGACACCCCGCCCAAAATTCGGCGGCGCGTAGCCGCTGATCAGCCATGAGACAAGTATCATCCCCCCGGCGACGGCAATCACGATCAGACCTAACAGAATCGCTAACCCCAACCATTTGCCCAACACGACCTCCCAACGACGCAAAGGCTTTGTCAGAATCGTGTAGATGGCCCCTGTTTCGATATCCCCGGAAATGGTATCGGCCGAGATAACCACAGCCAGGATGACCCCCAAGAAGTTGGCGGCATATAGCAAAAAATTGGTTACTAGGGTATCGCCGCTTCTTGGCGTCGTTCTCGGCGATTGTGACTGCGAACGGCATTGTAAGCCAGATTGGTTGCCACCCGGTAGAGCCAGGCACGAGGGTTGTGTTCACGATCTGGGGAGAACCGCTGGCGGTAGAGTTTCAGGAAAGCTTCCTGGGCCAGATCTTCGGCCTCTTGCCGCTCTCCGACGATGCCGAAGATGAAGCGGTAGATACCATCGTAGTTCGCCAGAAACAATGTGTCGAAATCGGCTTCATCCTTTGACATGAGCGCTGCCCTGGATAAGGCGTCGGTTATCATATGTTCGGTCCAACGCTGTGTGAGAATGGTGTTTCATTACGTATAACACCGCCGTCCAACAAATTGTGACACATGCGGTAAGGCGCAATGTCGGGTAGCACCGGCGCCACTTTTCGGCCCAGCAGCCCCTCAGTCCTAAGTTGTGAGCCGTGGCGAAGGGGGTGACTACCACGCCGTGTCCATTGGCGGCAAGAGGCCACGCTGAGCGGCCACCGCAATCGCCGCTGCCCGTGAATCGACACCGAATTTGTTGTAGATACTGGTCAGATGCGCTTTGACCGTGCGCTCGGTGATCCCCAATCTGGCCGCGATCTCTTTGTTTCGTTCACCGAGGGCTGCGGCCTCGAGTACCTGTTGTTCCCGTTCGGTCAGGTCGAGTGAGCCGGATGGTTTGGGAGACGCAGCAGGGCCGGATGTATGGATAAGTATTCGTGAGATGATATCGGCGGTGAGCAGCGTCTCCCCGCGGGTTGCGGCAGCGATGGTATCCAACAGGGTTTGGCGACCGGTATCCTTGAGTAAGTACCCTTTTGCACCAGAGCGCAATCCCCGTAACATCAACTCATCCTCGTTGTAGGTAGTGAGAATGACGACGGCGATCTGGGGATGATCTCGCTGTAAATGCTCGATGGCCGTTAGTCCGTCCATCCCCGGCATACGCAAATCCATAAGGATGACGGCTGGATCCAAGGTTGCAGCCAGTTCCACAGCCTCAGCGCCGTCGGAAGCCTCTCCCACCACCTCGATACTTGGTTCGGTTTCAAGGATCAAACGTAAACCTTCGCGCACGATCTGGTGGTCGTCGACGATGAGCACCCGGCAGGGTTCTGAACTGCTCGAAGCAATGGTGGAAGTCATCAGGTCGGCGCTCCTTGCCATTCATGAAGAGGAAGCTGCAAACGAATGGCCGTGCCCTCGCTCGGCGCGCTCTCGATTTCGACTGAGCCATGGGCGAGTCTTGCCCGTTCACGGATGCCCTGCAAACCGTAGTGCCCGGCCGGTACCGGAGCTGAAAGATCAAACCCGCGACCGTTATCGCGTATCTCGACCAGGAAGTGATCATTCTCAGGCATTAGCTTCACCCAAACCTCGGTTGCCTGGGCGTGGCGGGCGATATTGGTGAAAGCCTCAGACACGGTACGTAAAACCTGCTCAACGGTCTGCGGGGAGATCGCGTCGAGCAGGGCCAGTTCGAGATGACAGGGGATAGCGGTGGCGGCCGAAAAACGGTTGGCTTTTTCGCGAATGGCCATATCCAGGTCGAGCGCCCTTTCCTCAGTCTGCCGTAAGTCGTCGATCGCTTCCCTTGCTTCGGCCAGGGTATTGCGGGCGCGGCCCATGGCTTGCCTAACGATGGTTTGAGCGCGATCTGCATCGCCGTTATCAAGATGTGCATTCACCGCCTCCAGTTGCAAGATGAGACCGGCCACACCTTGGGCCAGGGTATCATGTAACTCGCGGGCCATACGCTGTCGTTCGGTCGCAAGCGTCAATTCCTCGACCTGTGAAGCGTAATCCGCCAGTTCGGTATTAGCCGCCTCCAACTCTGCCGCCAGTTCCTGCGCCTGCTCACGCGCTTCGGTCTGCCTGCCGTAAAGTACGACATAAATGATTATGAATATCGTCATCGGTATGACCAGCAAAGGCCAGACCTCAAGCGCCTGCCAACCCGCCGACAAACCAACGGCCAGGGCTGAAAGCGCCAACAGTAGAATAACATAGAGCGCAGCAGGCAGAATGTCGCCAATCAGGCCGATGGCAATACCCAACAGCGGGGCAAACACACCAAAAATCAAAGCCACATTCCCAGCCATGATACTTAAAACAAAGGCCAGACTCGTTTGCACCAGCAAATAAACCCATACCCGCCGCGAATTGAAAGTGATAAACAACGGCAACCAGAACAGTGCCAGATACACCAACATCGACAAGGTATATAGAATCAGACGGGCCGGTTCTTGCAGGGCAGGATTTTGTGACACCGAGATGGCGTAAATAAAAGTCAATGCCAGGGTCACGATTACAAAGAAAGGCCACTCAGAAACAGTTGAACCCTCAGGTGGGGAACCAGCGCGCCCAGTGATTTTCTTGAAATGGTGTGTTACTGTCGTCCAAGATTTCATAGTGATTTCATTATACTCTGTGCGGGGAGCTTTGCCATTGTCCTCCAGGACAGTGTACGAACGGACAATACCACGGGGTTGGGAAGGACGATGACGCCAGAAGGCGAACCAAGTAGGATGGGGGCAGATTCGACGAATACCCAGCGCCTAATGAAAGTTAAGAAAATAACTCAGTAATGTAGCCTACGCGTTTGCGAGGCCCGCACCGGGATGAATTCCCGGTGCTACGTAACAGCGCCCCTTGAAAGGGGCTGATTTGACACCCTAAGTGTCACAAAACGAGCCGATAGCTGGATTGATCCGGCGCTGTTTGCTAGCCGGGAGATTCATCCCCCGGCGGACCTGGCAAGAAGATATTACCGAAGTAAATAATTAACCTTCATGAAGGTGGCCGCGAAGCCGCTATTCACGCCCTGATGGCCGATCCCCTCACTGCCGCCGTCTGCTCCCTGGCCGAAATCCGCCAGATGTTCGAGGAAATGGTGGAGGCGGAGAAGCCCTATTTGCCAGAATTTCTGATAGAGTAAAAAGGAAATGAATTCCGGGTGTCTCTGGCTTCCCCCGACCTCTGCCCTCCGACCTCTGCCCTCCTGCCGCCCACATGAACAGACCCTACGATATTCTCGTCGCCGGGGAAATCAACCCCGACCTCATTCTCTCTGACCCCGACCTTAAACCTCGCTTCGGCCAACATGAGACGCTTGTCGAGAACGCCACACTAGCCGTCGGATCATCGGCTGCCATTTTCGCATGCGGCGCGGCCCGACTCGGCCTTGAAGTAGGATTCATAGGTGTCGTTGGGGATGATCTCTTTGGCCAGTTCATGCTCGACGCCCTGGTTGAGCGGGGGGTTGATGTATCCAATGTCATCGTCGATTCGCAGACACCGACCGGCATATCCGTCATCCTCAGCCGTGGAACAGATCGGGCGATTATCACTCACATGGGGACCATCGATGCCCTACGTACCGAGCACATCCCCGATGCATTGCTTGGCCAGGCCCGCCATCTTCATGTCACCAGTTACTTCCTGCAAACGGCCCTGCAACCGGACTTGCCCGACCTCTTCTGCCGATCCCGGACCTTGGGTCTTTCCACCTCTCTGGACACGAACTGGGATCCAGATCAGCGCTGGGCAGGCGTCGAAACCCTGTTGAAACACACGACAGTCTTTCTATCCAATGAGGTGGAAGCACTTTCTCTCAGCGGAGCGAGCACCCTACTCGCAGCGGTTCGCCGGTTAGCGCTGGCCGCCGGCACAGTGGCCATAAAACAAGGAAGTGATGGTGCTATCGCTTGCAGAGGGAATGCCATCGTTCGGGCGCCGGCACTGCCGGTTGTGGTCACTGACACAGTTGGCGCCGGCGATTCATTCGACGCAGGCTTCCTCTACGGTGTGCTGGCAGGCTGGGACCTCGAACGCTCGCTCAAACTAGGCGCGGTCTGTGGCTCCCTTTCGACGCGCAAACATGGCGGTGTGGCCGCCCAGCCGACCCTTGACGAAGCCCTGGCAGCAATGCAAGAATCGCGGCAGTTTCAAGGATCTGGTAATTGAAACACAGAACTCTCACGCACAAGCACAGAAAAGTTGCAGTAACGCCGCACAATCAATCTCTAAAGGAACGTTGATTCAATGGCTGCGGCGTCCTCCTGACGGCATCGATTTGAGCAACCTTGCCTTTGCGGCGAGGGATCTCTGGGCGCATTATCGGTCAGGGGTGTATACGGTTTTTCCACGAGTCGCCATCGAACAATGGATTGCCGATGCTCGTCAACTTACAATAAAGCACCTTGACGGTATTGATATTAGTCAGGCTCATGTTGACCATTTTCGTCTGCGCGTCATCTCCTTTTGTGGCTAAACCCCACAATACCTCAGAGAACCGGAAAGATCAGCAACGTCCTTGACAAACGCTCGCACTATTGATATATTATGATTGAAATATGATTTTTTATGAGCGAATAGTCATAGACAATCTCCAGTATACTTAGGATGATCATTTAACTATCTGCAGTTGATTGAACAGGAGTGCCGGTATGGAGGCCAAACTTGCGCTTTCCAACCTGGAAAGACAAGAGCAACTGGTTCAGTTTGTAGAGAAACGGGGACGGGCCACAGTGGTTGAAATCTCTGATCATTTTACTGTCAGTGTGGCAACTGCTCGCCGTGATCTGGAAACTTTGGAAACGCAAGGGCGGCTACAACGCTTTCATGGCGGCGCCAAACCAAGTCGTAAAGCGCCCCCAGAGCCGCCGATTCAGCATCGCGCCGCCGAGCAAGCGGGTGACAAACAGCGCATCGGCAGGGCCGCAGCAGCACTGATTGAGGATGGTGATACGGTTTTTCTTGGCAGTGGGACGACCGTGCTCGAGGTGGCAAAGTGTCTGCATCATCGCGAAAATTTGACGGTGATTACGAATTCACTGTTAGTACTAAATGAGTTGAGTGTAGCCCCGGATATCACTGTAGTCGGCCTGGGCGGAATGTTGCGACATAGTGAATTGTCGCTGATCGGCCACATAACAGAACAGGCGCTCACTGAAGTACGGGCACGAAAAATCATTATAGGCATCCATGCTATCGATATCAAACATGGACTGACGAACGATTATCTGCCAGAGACCAAGACTGATCGGGCCATTCTTGCTCAAAGAGGTGAAGTAATCATCGTCGCCGATCACACGAAATGCACCAGGGTATCGACGGCCTTTCTGGCGCCGGTCACCGCTATTCAGAAATTCGTTTCCGATGTCCACGCTTTACCCGACTTCATTACAGATCTTAAAGCAAAAGGCGTCCAAGTGATCCTTGTATGACGAGGAGGTGACACCAGAGAACAAACCATTTAGATCGAGTTCACATACCCAAAGAATACTGGTCCAATTATTATTTCAACTCATTTAGCCTTACTGGAGGAGTAACTGTGAAAACATACAAACGACACGTACTACTTTTCGTCTTGCTGGCCATTGCCCTCATGTTATTGGCTGCATGTGGTGGGGGAGGAGATGAGCCCGCCCCTGCCGAGGAGCCGGTAGCAACCACCGCACCGGCCGAAGAACCGGCCGAATCAATTGAATTGGTCTTCTGGTCGATGTGGAATGAGAATGAACCGCAGGCCCAGGTCATCCAGAGCTGGATCGATGAGTTTCAGTCGGAACATCCCAATATCACCATTAGCCCTGTGTGGAAC
Source organism: Chloroflexota bacterium (assembly GCA_024224665.1). Classification (GTDB taxonomy): domain Bacteria; phylum Chloroflexota; class Anaerolineae; order J102; family J102; genus PIVW01. The sequence goes on from JAAENG010000439.1 coordinate 13,087, forward strand.
GGACGCCAGAATCAGACTCTGGTCCGTACCGCTCTTAACAGTGGCACCAAAATAGACCTTGTAGATCAAGACTCTGATCCCTTGGCCGGTGGCCTGATGAATGAGGGCCAGGGCTATCCTCTGGATGAGTTCCTGGGCACGCCAGCTTTGGATGAAGACACCGCAATCGAAGATGTATTCGTTCCCGGCGTTCTCGATCTATTCAAGGGACAGGACGGCAAGACCTATCAATGGCCGTACGTCTACAACACTGTCCAATTCTGGTACAATAAGGATATGTTCGAAGAGGTGGGTGTGACCCCGCCGCAAACGTATGACGAGTGGCTAGCGGTGAATGATAAGTTGGTCGAGGAAGGTTATGCTCCCATCGCCGCTGAAAGTGATATCGCCTTCTATCAGATCGACTTCCTGACCTACTATGTCGAGCGCGTCAAGGGTCCTGGTTTCCTAAAGGCCACTGTCGAAGATCCTAGCGGCGAGATATGGAACGACCCGGTCTACCTGGAAGCCGCCCAGGCCATGCAAGTATTGTGGGATAGGAACCATATCCCGGAAGAGACCGTTGGCTACCTTTGGCCTGCGGGACAACAGACACTAGGATTCGGCGAGTCTGCATCAGAACTGGTTGGTTCGTGGTTGCCAATCGAACTAAGGGACATCTCCGATTTTGAATGGGGCGCCTTTAACTATCCTGCCATTGAGGGCGGAGCGGGCTCCAATAACGATCTGCAAGTCGCTTTGCTGGCCTTCATGATCCTCAAAGATAGCGATCATCCCGCAGAGACATTTGAGTTCCTGCGCTTCATGATGACCAAAGAAAACATGCAGCAGATGGCCGACGAGGCCTTGGTTGGCGTGACGCGCAAGGATGTGACATGGGCTGAGGAAATCAAAGATGGCGCCGAAGCCGCCGCCAACGCCGAGAATGTGATGGGCTTGAGCGACGGAACGGTAGCCCTCTACCCAGAGTTCGTCAACAATATCCTCTATGTCAACTGGCGCGACCTCTTCCTCGGTGAGACCACACCTGAGGAATATGTTTCGAAGATGTCCAGCCAGGCTGCAGAACACTGGTCGGGTGCGGAAGCCCCGGCTGAAGAAGCGACTGCACCTGCTGAAGCACCTGCACTCACCGAAGAACCTGCCGAGTTGGTCTTCTGGTCGATGTGGAACGAGAACGAACCACAGGCTCAGGTCATTCAGAGCTGGATCGACGAGTTTCAGTCGGAACATCCCAATATCACCATTAGCCCCGTGTGGAACGGACGCCAGAACCAGACACTCGTGCGAACGGCTTTGAACAGTGGCACCCAGATCGATATCGTGGATCAAGATTCTGATCCTCTAGCGGGCGGTTTGATGAATGAAGGCCAGGGTTATCCTCTGGATGAGTACTTGAACATGCCGGCGCTTGACGAAGACACAGCCATCAGCGACGTTTTTGTGCCGGGAGTCCTTGACTTATTTAATGGTCAGGACGGCAAGACGTATCAATGGCCATATGTCTACAATACCGTCCAGTTCTGGTACAACAAGAATCTGTTCGAAGAAGTGGGTGTGACTCCGCCACAGACATATGATGAGTGGTTGGAGGTAAATGATAAGTTGGTCGAGGCGGGTTACGCTCCCATTGCTGCCGAAAGTGACATCGCCTTTTATCAGATCGACTTCCTGACGTACTACGTCGAGCGTGTTAAGGGTCCTGGATTCTTAATGGCTACTGTCGAAGATCCCAGCGGCGAGATGTGGAACGATCCTGTTTATCTGGAAGCCGCGCAAGCCATGCGAGAATTGTGGGATAGAAACCATATCCCAGAAGATACGGTCGGGTATCTGTGGCCTGCAGGTCAACAGACATTGGGTTTCGGCGAGTCAGCAACAGAACTGGTTGGATCGTGGCTACCCATTGAACTGCGAGATATCTCAGATTTCGAATGGGGTGCCTTCAACTATCCCGCTATTGAGGGAGGAGCAGGTTCCAATAACGATCTTCAGGTCGCTTTGCTGGCCTTTATGATTCTCAAAGATACCGAGCATCCTCGTGAGGCCTTCGAATTCCTACGCTTCACCATGACCAAGGAACACATGCAGACGATGGCAGACGAGGCCCTGGTTGGCGTTACGCGCATGGACGTGCAATGGGCGGATGAGATCAGCGATGGCGCTGCCGCGGCCGCCTCAGCCGAGAATGTTATGGGACTGAGCGACGGCACAGTCGCACTCTATCCTGAATTCGTAAATAACATCCTCTACGTTAACTGGCGCGATCTCTTTCTGGGCGAAATCACGCCCGATGAATATGTAGAGAAGATGGCTTCACAGGCTGCTGAGTACTGGTCTTCCAACTAGCTGTACGGGAGAATCATTAGTTGGGGTGTGGGGGATGTTGCACTATCCCTCACACCCCTTAACTCCTAACACCGTACGCTCAGGAGAGCCCGAATGAAAGTCAGTCGAAGTTTTATCGCAGCTTTTCTACTCCCGGCCAGCCTACTTTATCTCTTCTTCTTTCTGATCCCTACCGCACAGACTCTCTATTACAGCCTTTTTGATTGGTCGGGCTTGGGCCAGGACATGGCGTTTATCGGATTGGGCAATTATAAAGAACTGTTGCGGGATAATCTCTTCCGTCTGGCCATGAGAAACACGCTGACCATTCTCATCCTGGGAGGCGCCGCTATTTTTGTGATAGCGTTCCTGTTTACTTCGATGCTCAATTCAGGTATCAGAGGTCGCCGCTTCTTTCGTGCTGTCATCTTCTTGCCAAACGTCGTCGCCACTATTGCCCTGACAACCTTGTGGGCTTATATCTACAATCCTCGCTTTGGCCTTATCAATTCATTTTTGAAACTGATCGGTCTTGAGCAATTCAGCAAAACGACTTGGACGGCTCCGGATACGATTTTTTGGGCGATGTTGATTGCGCTCATCTGGATATTCATTGGATTTTATCTAGTTTTACTCATGGCCGGGGCAGACAAGGTCCCTATAGAATTCTACGAAGCGGCGAAACTGGATGGGGCCAGCCAGGTACAGCAATTCATCCACGTCACAATTCCGTTGCTGTGGGATGTGATCACCATTGCCGTCATCATGTGGAGCATTGCCGCTATCAAAATATTCGAATTCCCCTTCGCCTTCACCAGCCTCGAACCCGTGCCGGAAACCTATACCTCGGCCGTCTATCTTTATATCATGGGCTTTGGCCAACGAACGCCAATTTACCGTATGGGTTATGCCTCGGCGATTGGTGTGCTTATGCTTTTGGCAGTCATCCTCATCGTCCTCGTGGTTGGCCGGCTCATGAGGCGAGATGTCGTCCAGTACTAGAGGAAGCGATACCATGACACAACGCACACTCTTGAATCCCAACCCCCGATCAAACAATAGTAGCAGGGCTGGTCGTAGATTCGGCAGGATTGTAACATACCTTGTATTGCTTCTCTGGTCCCTTTTCACCCTGTTTGCTTTCCTCTGGATCGGACTTGCCTCCCTAAAGACAACTCGGGAGATCTTCCGTGAACCTTTTAAACTACCGGCCGAACCACAATGGGACAACTATATCAACGCCTGGAATAGCGTACGACTGGGTGAGTACTTCCTGAATAGTGTCATCATTGTCGGATTCTCATTGGTGCTGTTAATGGCGGTATCGGCCCCGACAGCCTACATCCTCAGTCGTTTCCGCTTTCGGGGCGGCGGCTCCTTAAAAGCTGCGTTCACAGCAGGGATGGGCATTCCCTATCCACTGATATTTATTCCGCTCTTCGCGATTCTCACCTCGATTCGGCTTATCAACTCGATCCCAGGTCTCATACTCGTTTATGTTAGCTTATCGATTCCCTTTACGGTGTATCTGCTCACCGGATTTTTCGCGACCCTGCCCAGAGAGATGGAAGAGGCCGGTGTGATTGACGGCTGCAGCAACTGGCAGGTTTTCCGGCACATCATGTTACCTTTAGCATCGCCGGGTATCATCACAGCCACCATTTTCAATGGCATCGGTTTGTGGAACGAGTATCAGTTGGCGTTGGTATTTATTAATAATCCCGATAACCGTACGCTGTCCCTTGGGCTTTATTCGATGCAAAATGCCATGCAATACACAGGAGATTGGCCTGGTCTGTTTGCCGGTGTGGTTATCGTCATGATCCCAACTATCTTTCTCTACATCTTCCTCTCAGAGAAAATGATATCAGGTATTACCATGGGGGCGGTAAAATAGCTGTTACGATAATACATTGCCGCGCTTTCATTTTGAATGGTCTATGATCAAAGATCCGGTTCAACTGGATCTCGTGCGACTGATACGACTTAAGACTGACACGTGACACGTAAAACGAGAGAAACGACCAGGCAGGACGGGGGTACGTTTCACATCTTCACGTTTTACGTCGTGCAACTATATCAATCTCCAAAGCACCGAAAAATTCCACAGGATCAAATGACATGGTCGACCATAACACAATCGGACTATCCACTTATCAAGAAATCACATCGCAGACAACAGCCTGGGAAGAGGCGATTCAGCTAATCTCGTCACTGACGCCTGATCTACAAACGTTGTGGCATGAAGGGAACTACGAGAATGTCGTATTCACTGGCTGTGGCTCAACCTACTACCTCTCCTTGGCTGGGATGTCACTCTGGCAGGAATCTTTGCGATCGCCGGCGAAAGCTGTGCCCGCAGGTGATCTCTACCTGTATCCTCAGGCGACATACGGAACCAGCCCAGAAGTTAGCACTCTTATGGTCGCCATCAGCCGTTCGGGCACGACCTCCGAAACCATTGCCGCAGTCGAACACTTCAAACGAGAGCGACAGGGCGACGTCATCGTTATCACCAATTACGGAGATACACCACTGGCCGAGCTTGGGGACATCTTGGTCTCAATTCCCGCTGGCCAAGAAGAGAGTGTCGCCCAAACCCGTTCATTTGCCTCGATGTATGTTGCGGTAACGGCGCTTATCGTGGCCCTGGCAGGTGAGGGCACATCCGTGGCGGCTTTAACCCGTTTGCCCGAAACTGGACAACGGCTCATCAGCAACTGCGAGCCACTGGCCCATAAACTTGGCGCTGATCTTTCTTACGATCGGTTCTACTTCCTTGGTAGCGGCCCACGTTATGGCTTAGCCTGCGAAGGCAACCTGAAGATGAAAGAGATGACACTTACACACAGTGAGCCCTTCCACTTCCTCGAGTTTCGCCACGGCCCCATGTCGATGGTAAACGAACAGGCTGTCATCGTCGGTCTGGTATCGGAAGAGAACCGAGAACACGAGCTGCAAGTTTTGAATGAAATGGCGGAGCTTGGCGGGACAATCCTGACACTGGGAGAGAAGGGCCCTGATATCCCCTTCCACAGCCAGCTTCCCTCAAACATCCGCAATGTCCTCTACCTCCCAGCTTTGCAACTCATGGCTTATCACCGTTCCCTCGCCAAAGGTCTAAATCCCGACCGGCCCAACAACCTCTCTGCTGTGGTGGAACTGGATCTGGCTTGAACATGCTATCATGGCAAGCATACACTACTTCTCGTAAGAACCGATAGGCGATGGCGATAACATCTTTTGATATTCTCGTGGCGGGTGAGATAAATCCTGACCTCATTCTCTCTGACCCTGACCTGTCACCACAGTTCGGACAAAAAGAGACATTGGTCGATAAAGCGCTTCTCACGGCTGGTTCCTCTTCCGTTATATTTGCGGCAGGCGCCGCCCGCCTGGGTTTGCGAGTGGGTTTTGTTGGCGTGGTTGGCGATGATTGCTTCGGCCATTTCATGCTAGATGCTTTGTCGGCCCGCATTGTGGATGTGTCGAACGTGATAGTTGATCCGTCCCTGCAGACCGGTTTTGGCGTGATCTTGAATCGAGGTACCGACCGGGCGATACTGACCTATCCCGGCGCTGTCACCGCCTTGCGTGCTGACATGATCTCTGACGACCTTTTAGCGAAATCACGCCATCTCCATGTGGCATCCTATTTCCTGCAGACAGGGCTTAATCCCGGTTTACACGCTCTGTTCGAGCGAGCACAGAGGTTTGGTCTATCAACCTCACTGGACACAAACTGGGATCCGAGCGAAGAGTGGAAGGGTGTGGGCGAATTGCTGCACTGCGTAACAATGTTCCTACCCAATGCCGTCGAGGCGATCTCTATCAGCGGCGAGGAGGAAGTGCAACATGCTGCATTGGCGCTGGCTTCTAGAGCTAAAATCGTCGCCGTGAAGTTAGGCGAGGCCGGTGCTCTGGTTTGTGACGCTGAGCGGCTGCTGCAAGCACCGGCGCCTACGGTCGAAGTTGCAGATACGGTAGGCGCCGGGGATTCATTCGACGCTGGTTTTGTTTTTGGGTTCCTGCAAGATTGGAATATCGAAGCCTGCCTTGATATGGGCATCATCTGCGGTTCCTTATCAACTCGTAAGTCGGGTGGGGTGGCTGCCCAACCCACCCTAGAAGAAGCGCTTGCAGCCACTAAAATCGCGAATACTCATCTCAAAGATCGAGGATCTACAAACTCATTATGACGCGTGTGATCATTACTGGGGGAAAGATCGTCACCCCTGACAAAACCCTACTTGATCACAGTCTTGTCATCGAACATGGTAAAATAGTCTCGCTTGTCATCGGAAATCTTCAGGTGGGGAGCACTGACCATATCATCGATGCCCAAGGTCTCTGGGTCACGCCCGGCTACATCGACGTTCATGTGCATGGCAGCGCCAAAGCAGACACTATGGATGCTACACCTGAAGTGATTCATGCCATGGCTCGGTTTTTTGCCAGTTGCGGCGTCACCGGCTACTATCCCACTACGATGAGTGGCTGGCCTGAACCCACCCAGGCTGCTATCGACAACGTTGCAACCTGTCCCCAGCCGGTGGATGGCGCCCACCACCTTGGCGTGCATGTCGAAGGACCTTACCTGGATGTCACGTACAAAGGCGCGCAACCAGAACACTTCCTGCGGGACGCTGATCCAGCGGAATATGAAGCTTGGCTGGTTACCGGCGTCGTCAAGCTGGTAACGCTTGCACCTGAACGGTCTGGCTCCCTAGATTTCATCGATCAAGGGGTGAGTGAAGGCGTGGAATTCGCTGTAGCGCACAGCGCCGCCAGCTACGAACAGGTGATCGAGGCGGCCGATCATGGCCTAAGGCAGGGGACACACACATTTAACGGCATGTTGGGTCTGCATCATCGTGCCCCCGGCACTGTCGGCGGCATTCTCGCCGACGAACGCATCTATGCACAGGTTATCGCCGACGGCATCCACCTGCATCCTGGCATCGTCAAGCTCATCGTGCGGGCAAAAACACCTAAGCGTACAATCCTCATCACCGATGCCATCCGCGCTGCCGGTTGTGTAGATGGTAAATATGATCTGAGCGGCGAGATAATCGACGTAGAGAATGGCATTGCTCGAAACGTTGCCGGTAGTCTAGCAGGCAGCACCCTGACCATGGACGCTGCAGTGCGCAATGCCATGGAAGCTAGTGGGCTCGATTTCGAGACAGTATTACCGATGGCGACATCTGTTCCGGCCGAAGCTATGAATCTCAAGGGCCAAAAAGGCACGCTTCAACCTGGTGCTGATGCTGATGTCATTCTACTTGACGACGAACTCAACGTTTGTATGACCATGGTTGCCGGGCACATTGTTTATGAGGCAACTGAGGCAGAAAAAATCATCGGAGAGGTATAATGGGAACCCTGGCAAAACTATATTTTGAGAATGTGGTAGAACGCCTGCATAATTTGCTCGAGACCGAACTATCGGCGATTGAAAACGCCGCTGAAGTCATGGCCGATGCTGTCGCCGACGGTAATCGCATTTTTGCATTCGGCTGCACACACTCATCTTTGCCGATTCAGGATATCGTCTATCGGGCTGGTGGGCTTATGCTTATCAACCCCATCTATGCGCCCGGCCTGGAAGCGATGACACTGCGACCTGCAACCATGTCGACCAGCATCGAACGAATCCCCGGCTATGCCTCGGCCATTCTGGATCATCAGCCGATTCAAGCCGGTGATGTACTGATCGTTGTCTCAGTGTCTGGGCGCAACGCCATGCCGATTGAGATGGCCGAGCAAGCTCAGAGCCGAGGGCTAAAAGTGATTGCCCTGACATCGTTGAACTACACCGGTAGCGTGTCTTCCCGCCATCCCTCTGGCAAGAAGATGTACGAGTACGCCGATGTGGTGTTGGATTGTCAGATTGATCCGGGCGACGCTGTACTTCAAGCTGAAGGCATGCCTCAGAAATTCTGCCCGGTCTCGGGGGCGATCAATCCGGCGATATTGCAAGCGATGGTCGCAGCGACAATCGAACGTCTGCTAGAGCAGGGTATTACCCCGCCTGTCTTCCTCGCCGCAAATGTCGAAGGGGGTGATGCCTACAATACAAAGCTATTGGCGGAATACCGAGATCGCATCTTCTACCTTTGAGGTTGACATCGCATGAATCGTGCAGACGTGTTTGCTCTCGGTATCGATATTGGTGGCACGGGAACCAAACTTGGTCATGTAGACGCCGAAGGTCGAGTTCATAACCCCAGGTCTTTTCCCACTGATGCAAAGGGTACAGATCCATGCCTGTTTCTAAAGCGGTTGCACGAACACGCTGGCGTGCTCTTGGACCACAAGAATCGGCATATCATCGGGATTGGGGTATCGGCTCACGGTCGCATTGATGACGAGCGCCGCGGTCCGATTGCCTGCCAAAGCACGCCGGCGCTGCGGGGTCTGAATCTGCGCGGTTGGCTGCAAAAGGAATTTGATCTGCCAGTGGTGCTAAACAACGACCTGACCGCGCACGCTTTGGCCGAATATCAATATGGATCTGGTTGTGGCGCTCAAAGATTCCTGGCCTTGGCCGTGGGTACCGGGCTGGGGGCAGGCGTGATTATCCACGGTGAGCCTTTGCGGTTTTTGGGTGGTACGGCGGGTGACGCCGGGCGCATTATCTTGGAACCGGGTGGTCCGGAGGATGCCTACGGCGTCAAGGGATCGGCAGAAGCACTCTGCGGTGTGCCTGCCATTGAGCGTCTGGCACTGCAACGTTATGGACGCGCCACAACTGCGCGAGAAGTGATCACCGCCGCTCGAGAAGGCAGGGATGCCATCGCCGTCGAGATCATACAGGAGATTGGCGGCTATTTGGGGATGGTTTTGGCTATCCTCAGTGCCATCTTCGTCCCGGAGCGGATTGCCCTAACAGGGGGCACATCAACTGCTGGGACAGTGCTGCAACAGGCCTGCCAAAGGGTGTTCGACGAGATGATGGCAGTATACTATCGTCAAGTTGCCGACTTGACAGGTGGTCCGCATGAAGGTGTCGATATCGTGTTGGGCGAGACAGGATCGATGGCCGGAGTGCTGGGGGCGGTGGTCGAGCTACTTCAAAGTTACCAATCACATGATGGAGAGACAAGCAGTGAGGTAGAAACGGGTGCCTGAATTTGCTAAGATAATTGATAAGTTCTGTTTTGAGGGTGAGTACATCGGTGCACACCCGTATGGCTTTGGCCATATCAACGACACGTATGCTGCTCGATTCAAACTAGCGAATGGCAAACAACGTCGTTATGTGATCCAGCGTATCAATCACTACGTGTTTAAAAGACCCGAATATGTGATGCACAATATCGAGCAGGTCACCGGACATTTGAGGAAGAAGATAATCGCTGCTGACGGTGATCCGAACCGAGAAACGATAACCATCATCCCTACAAAAGTTGGCAGGACTTATCACAAGACGACCTCTGGCAACTATTGGCGGGCTAACAGCTTTATTGAAGGTGCGCAGACTTACCAAAAAGCCGTTAACTTAGACCACTACTATCACGCGGCAAGGGCATTTGGGGCGTTTATGTGGAGGCTTGGTGATCTGCCTCCAGACTCACTTTATGAAACGATTCCGGACTTTCACAATACCCCGAAGCGCTTCCATGATTTTATCGAGGCGTTAGAGAAAGATCCGGCCAATCGTGCCCAGTCTGTCAAGCCAGAGATCGACTTTACATTGAGTAGGGCCAACGAAACAGGCCTTTTGATGGAGTTAGTCAAACAGGGTGAGATACCGGAACGTGTGACACACAATGACACGAAGTTCGACAACGTGATGATCGATGATGTTACGGGAGAGGGCATCTGTGTTGTCGATCTTGATACGGTCATGCCGGGGACCTCTGCGATGGACTTTGGCGATTCTGTTCGCACGGGCGCCAATCCCGCCGCTGAGGATGAACAAGATCTTTCAAAGGTATATCTTGACCTTGAGATATTTGATCGACTTGCCCATGGCTTTTTATTTGAAACCCGTGATCTTCTTACACCGACCGAGATCCAATACTTGGCCTTTGGCGCTAAACTGATCACACTTGAGCAGGGTATTCGGTTTTTAACCGACCACATCAACGGCGACATCTATTACAAAGTTCACAGACAAGATCATAATCTGGATCGCTGCCGCGCTCAATACAAGTTATTGAGCGATGTGGAAGGCAAATTTGATTCTATGTTGGCCATGATCGAGGTACATCGACAAATATGATTCGAGAGGATAAACCGGTAGGACTACACTTGAACTGGGTCAGCGAAAATAACTCTGTTTGAAAGCAATCAACTCATAGAAACCCTTTAGTTGAGGCCCATAATTAGCCTGAAACCCAGGTGTTTTCTGAGCGACATGCTGAAAATCGTCGTAAAA
>JAAENG010000440.1 GCA_024224665.1 Chloroflexota bacterium
GTCATTGTCGAAACCGTGATAGAGGATGGCGAAGTCGTTGCCGAAGTTATCGACGAAGTCATTGTCGAAACCGTGATAGAGGATGGCGAAGTCGTTGCCGAAGTTATCGACGAAGTCATTGTCGAAACCGTGGTGGAAGATGGCGAAGTCGTTGCCGAAGTCATCGACGAAGTCATTGTCGAAACCGTGATAGAGGATGGCGAAGTCGTTGCCGAAGTTATCGACGAAGTCATTGTCGAAACCGTGGTAGAGGATGGCGAAGTCGTTGCCGAAGTTATCGACGAAGCAGAAGCTGAGGTGGTGACGGAAGGCTAGTTGATTTAGCAAACGACGCATAACAGCAATTTGATAAGAGATCGATCCGGTGGGATCGATCTCTTTTTTTACACTGGGACTTACCCGATTCGGATTCGCCCTCGAATAGAGCAACGATGGGACGAATGATAGTGCTCGAACTGAATCTATAATACATTCAGCTCAACAGGCTGTTTGACAAATCGTCCAAGCAGTCCGACAATAGATTGTATGAAAAAGGAACCCACCGCCGTTTGTTCAACCACACCGGGAACGTAATACTTCAATCCCTCGTCTTATCTTAATAGAGTGCCAAGATCAGACACAGGAGTAAGCGTTACTGGTCGTTCCTACGTCTCTGTTATAATGACCCCATCGGGATTATCAAACGATAATCCCCGCGCCGTCCCAAGAGGATAAGAACAATGGCAGATAAATTTGATCGATTTACCAAGAAAGCACGAAGAGCTTTGCAGCTTGCGCAGGAAGAAGCACAGCGACTCAATCACAACTATATCGGAACAGAACACCTCCTGCTAGGGCTAATGAAGGATGAAAACGGGGTAGCCTCGAAGGTGTTAGTCGAACTGGGGGTCGAGCCAAATCAGGTTGTTAGAGCAGTAGAACGCACCGTGGGGCGCGGAGAAAGACCTCCCTTTGGCAAACCTACACTGGCGCCCCGCACCAAGCGAGTGATCGAACTTGCCGTCGATGAGGCCCGCCTGATGGGCCACCATTACATAGGCACCGAACACCTGCTGCTAGGGCTGGTGCGTGAAGGTGAGGGTATCGCCGTCAACGTGTTGCGCGGGTTAGGTGTAAGCCTGGATCGGGTGCGTACACAGACAGCACGATCGATTTTGCAAACCCAGAAGCAATCCACAGAAAGCCAAAATGCCGATAGCGACACACCGTTGGTCGATCAGTTGGGTCTGGACCTGACCGAACGTGCCAGTGAGGGGAAGCTCGATCCAGTAATCGGCCGCGAGACCGAGATCGAGCGAGTCATTCAGATCATGTCTCGACGCACGAAAAACAACCCAGCCTTGATCGGCGAACCCGGTGTCGGTAAGACTGCCATCGTCGAGGGCCTGGCACAGCGCATTGTCATCGGTGATGTGCCCGAACCTTTGCTCAACAAACGCCTATTGATGTTAGATGTGGGCTCACTGGTAGCAGGCACGATGTACCGCGGTCAGTTCGAAGAACGACTCAAAAAAATCATCGAGGAGATCACCAACGCCGAGGCCATTCTCTTTATCGATGAAGTACACATGTTGGTCGGCGCCGGTGCTGCCGGTAGCAGTGTCGATGCAGCTAACATACTCAAACCCGCTTTGAGTCGTGGCGAGATCCAGGTGATTGGGGCCACAACCCTGGACGAGTATCGAAAATACATCGAGAGCGACGCTGCCCTTGAACGTCGATTCCAGCCCGTTTTCGTCGATGAACCTTCGGTTGAGGAAACGATCGAGATCCTGAAGGGTGTGCGTTATAAATATGAAGAGCATCACCGCCTTTCGATCAGTACAGATGCCCTGGAAGCAGCCGCTCATTATGCAGCGCGCTATGTACCCGACCGTTTTATGCCCGATAAGGCCATCGACCTGATCGATGAGGCATCCAGCCGAGTGCGTATGTATAAAACGCCTCTGGCGGCCAATTTGCGAGAAACCTTCAAAGACCTGAAAGCCCTTCAGCTCGAAAAAGAACAGGCGTTAGCCGAGCAACGTTATGACCATGCTATCGATCTGCGTTATCGCGAAGTTGAATTACAAAATCAGCTAGATCAGATGCGGGCCAGCTGGGATACGGCCGAGCGTCCGGTCGTCGATGACGAAGACATCGCTGAAGTTGTTGCTATGTGGACCGGTATACCCGTGATGCGCATTGCCGGGGAAGAAAGCGAGCGCTTGTTACAAATGGAAGACTATCTGCAGGCCCGCGTGATCGGACAGCCAGAACCGGTTAAAGCGATGGCAAAAGCTGTGCGGCGTGCTCGCGCCGGGCTCAAGGATCCAAAACGACCGATAGGGACCTTCATCTTCTTGGGCCCTACCGGTGTCGGCAAGACCTACCTTGCGCAGAACCTGGCAGAATTCCTCTTTGGTTCACAGGATGCGTTGATCAAAATTGATATGTCTGAGTTCATGGAGCGGCATAATGTCAGCCGGCTGGTGGGTGCTCCTCCCGGCTATGTGGGCTACGACGAAGGTGGCCAACTCACCGAAGCTGTGCGCAGAAGGCCTTACAGTGTCATTTTGCTTGATGAGATCGAAAAGGCACATCCAGAGGCCTTTAACATCCTGCTGCAAATCATGGAGGATGGCCACTTAACCGATGCCACAGGGCGTCGTGTGGACTTCCGCAATGCGATCATCATCATGACATCCAATGTCGGCGCCTCACTCATTCGCCATGGCGGAGGGCTGGGTTTTACTATTACCGATGATGAAGAAAAGCAGAAAAGCAACGAATACGAAGATATGAAGAAACGGGTGATGGATGCCATGACGCGCACCTTCCGGCCCGAATTCATCAATCGGCTCGACGGTGTCATGGTTTTTCAATCTTTAGATCAGGCAGCGATCACAGAGATTGTGGATCTGGAACTACAACGTGTTCATATGCAACTCGGCGAGCACGAGATATCGCTGGAAGTGCATGACTCTGCGAAAGCGTTTTTGGCAGAAATTGGCTACGATCCCAAGTTCGGCGCTCGCCCACTGCGTCGAGCTATCCAGGAACATGTCGACGATCCCTTGAGTGAAGGACTCCTAGCCCGCAACTTCGAATCTGGCGACACGATTCGGACCTTCCATGAAGAGGAGGCCAAGGAACTCACATTCCAGGTTGTGGAACATGCGGAAACGGAGAGCGTGGTTGAAGAGGCACTGGAGGCGCTGTTGGGTTAGCGTCTGTTCGCAGTATGGCATTTCGCCATAAGATGTGCTATTTGTACTGCCAGACCCAGAACATCCGTGGTCTGGCAGTTTTTTGATCGTTGCTCAGAACCTAATCAGGATTTAGAAAACTTGCCTGAGCAGAGAACGACCATGATTATGAACACCAACAGTTGGGGCCGGCACCTACTGGTCATTGCCCTGTATTCTGGTCTGACGCTACTGTTTCTCAACCCACTGTCGTGGCAACTGGGTGGAGCGTTGGCTGACACTGTCGATCCGCTGCTCACCACCTGGATATCGGCCTGGGTTGTACATGCCCTTACCACCGATCCCAGCCGCTTGTTCGATGCCAACATCTTTGCACCCTATCCCGACGCTCTGGCGTACTCGGAGACGTTGTTGGGTAGCGTACTGCAGATATTCCCCGTAACCCTGGCGACCGGCCTACCTGTACTCAACCATAACTTGATCATGGTGCTGGGTTTTGTGCTGGGCGGCTACAACGCTTATTTGTTAGGCCTGGCCGTCACCCGCAGCCGCCTCGCCGCCTTCCTGGTTGGCGTCATTTTCATTTTCAACGTCTACCGGCTCAGTTTGTTGCCAAAAGTACAGATGGCAACATTGCAATGGTTGCCACTGGTGCTCTACTACCTCTGGCGAGTGGCGCAGCATGGCCGCAGACATGACGCCGTCCTGCTGGCGTTGTTTCTCGTGCTGCAAGTGCTCACTACCGTGTACTACGGAGTGTTCACAGCGCTGATGTTGCTACTGCTGGCTCCGCTGTTTCTGTTAGCCTACCGGCGGCAGTGGCCGAGAAAAGTGGCGGCATTCGCGCTAGCTGCTCTCCTCAGCACCCTCGTCATCGTGCCTTACGCCCTACCTTACATGCGAATCAACCGGTCGCTGGGCCTGGAACGCACGCTGATAGATGCCATACCCTTCGCTGCCTCGCTGCGGCAATGGGGTTTGGTGGGGACGGATAATCTGCTGTACGGACGCTGGCTATCCCTGGCGGAACCGCCAATGGTGGGGCCGTATCCGATCGATTACCTATTCCCCGGATTGCTGGTGCTGCTCCTGGCGGCGCTGGCCCTTATTTTTGCTCGCGGTGGCCGCCTAGTATGGTCGGCGGCGGCTCTGCTGTTGGTTGTATCGAGCTTTGTGCTCAGCTTGGGACCAGAACTTATGGTCGAGCCCCTGCAAACGGTCGGGGATGGGGTGCGACTGCCTTATGCTTGGCTGCACGAACATCTGCCCGGTTTTGAAGCCTTGCGAGCGCCTGCCCGCTTTGCCGGATTCTTCATGTTGGGGCTGGGACTGCTGGCGGGCATTGCTTTGGCCAGGCTACAGAGGCTAGGCGTAAAACCGATCTTTCTGGTTGGGCTAGTGGTTCTGGTTTTTCTCGAATCACTTTCGTGGCCGGCGACCACTACAGTGCCCATACCGCAAACTGACGACATACCGCCTGTATATAAATGGTTAACTGAGCAAACGCCCGGCAGCGTGGTCGAATTGCCCGCCGACCTGCCTCAACAGCACCGTCTGCCCGACCGCTGGCTCTGGCCCCAATACTACTCCATCTACCATTGGCGCCCTACACCCACAGGTTACAGCGGCTTTGTGCCACCTGGCCACGAGTCCCTGATCGACCTGCTCAACCACTTCCCCGACCCCGCTGTGCAGCCGCTCTTCCAGGCACTAGACGTGCGTTTCGTGCTTATCCACCGCCCTTACTTTGACGATGCTACCTGGCAAGGGCTGCGCCAACAACTAGCCGCCAACCCCGATCTTGCCGAAGTCTGGGCAGATGAAAGCATCCTGGTCGTCAAGATCGGCGCATCTCAGGACCCGGCTGTGATCAATAGCGGTCAATTATTCCTGCCCCCATCCGTCCCGCCTGACGAGACCTATAACTTGCTCCTTACCCTCGATCTGGCCCCCACCGGGCGCGTGCTTCCGCCCGGTAACCTTGCACGCGGCAGTATCGAATGGCTGCAGAATGGTCGCGTGCAACATCGGCGCACTTTTGTTACCGCCCTGCCTTTCCTCGTCGAGCAACGAACTGCCTTGCTGCTGCCCACAACTGCACCGGCAATAGCCGGCGACTATGACATCGTCGTGCGAGTGACCGAGCCGGTTGAGGTGGAGGCATCCAGCCTGGTGAGTGTTGCCGATAGAGCCCCTGCGTTGCAAGCGCTGCCACTTTCGTTGCAAGACATTCAACTCACGTGTGACGCTGGTACCGTCACCGTGCAACTCAGGTGGTCGGCGTTGGGTTGGACCGACACCCCGCAGACCGTTTTTCTGCATCTTCTGGATGCAAATGGAGACAAGATCGCTCAAATCGACGTCGAACTTAACCCGCCATCGCACCTCTGGCTTCTTGGCATGCCTATGCATACCTCGCACCATCTCATACTATCAGAGCCCAACACCCAGCCATCCTCGCTCCTTCTCGGCCTTTATGCCTGGTCCGACCACTTTCAGACTATCATTCCCGGCCGTTTTTTTGACCCTCAACTGACATTGGTGGATATGGTCACGTACGAATTGACCGAGCCCCTCTGTCTGCGCTAAAATAGGTCGAATTCAGAACAAATGAGCTATCTTCTAGGACTGATAATCCTCCTGTTTGTTGCGTCAGTCTGCAAAATCCGTGGATACAATACACCGGAGTACGGAAACATGGCCAAAACCCGAACACAATTCGTCTGCCAGGAGTGCGGGCATAGTCAGGCAAAATGGGCCGGGCGCTGCCCCAAATGTGGGGAGTGGAACACGATGTCCGAATTCGTAGAGCAATTGGCCCAAAAGGGATCGAGCGGTCGCTCCGCCTTCGCATCCCCAATCGGCGTCGAACCTGTGGCCTTGCCAGATGTGCCGGCGGATAGCGGCGAACGCATCGCCCTCAGTATCGGTGAGATGGCGCGTGTACTGGGCGGCGGTATCGTGCCCGGCGGCGGCGTACTCATCAGTGGCGATCCCGGTATAGGCAAGAGCACACTGCTGATGCAGATGGCGGCGGCTGTGGCCGAGAGCGGATGCAGCGTCCTCTACGTCAGCGGCGAAGAATCAGCGCATCAGGTTAAGCAGCGGGCAGAGCGGCTGGGCGTGGAACCCACCAATCTCTACCTCCTGGCCGACGTCAACCTCGACAATGTGCTCGTCCAGGCGCAGAACATGAATCCCGGCCTGATCATCGTCGACTCTATCCAGGCCGTTTATCTCGATGCCTTGCAAAGCAGTGCCGGCAGTGTTACCCAGGTACGAGAATGCACCTCGTTGCTGTTGCGACTGGCGAAAGCGCAGAATATCCCCTTATTCCTGGTCGGGCATGTCACCAAAGAGGGGTCTATCGCCGGACCGCGGGTCTTAGAACATATGGTGGATACGGTGCTCTACCTGGAAGGGGATCGTTTCCAGAGCTATCGGCTTTTGAGATCGGTCAAGAATCGCTTTGGCTCTACCAACGAAGTGGGTGTGTTTGAGATGAATCCGCGCGGCATGGTAGAGGTTACCAATCCCTCTGAGATGTTTTTAGCCGAGCGCTTGCCCAACGCCTCGGGCAGTGCTATTGCCGTGCCCATGGAAGGAACGCGCCCGCTACTGGTCGAGGTGCAAGCCCTGGCCTCGACCACTTCATTCGCCCAGCCTCGGCGCACCGCCAATGGCGTGGATTTCAACCGCTTGTTACTCATTACAGCCGTCTTATCCAAAAGAGTTGGCTTGCGGCTTTCTGATCAAGATATTTTTGTCAATGTGGTTGGTGGGCTCAAAGTCTCGGAGCCTGCCTGTGATCTGGCAATCGCCGCGGGTATTGTCTCTTCGGTGCGTAACAAGCCGGTCGCCGCCGACATAGCGCTGATTGGAGAGATAGGGCTCAGTGGCGAATTACGATCCGTCAGCCAACTTACGAAACGGCTGATCGAAACACAGAAACTTGGATTCAAACGGGCTCTTATCCCCCGGAACCGGCAGAAAAAGGAAATCGATCCGCCTCCCCAGGGCCTGGAACTGATCCGGGCAAGATCATTGTCCCAGGCTATCGAGGTCGCCCTCATCGGCTAACGCTTGAGGTTCGCCTTCCGTCGACTTGTCAGCCATGGCAGCAACCGGGTTTACGGGTTCTTCGTGTACATGTTCAGACTGCATCACCAACTCTGCTTGCAAAAATCCCTCTTCGTCCAAATAAAAAGATTCAGCCCGAATCACGCCCCACATACGGCCGCCGTCCAGAAGCTCGACACGTTGGGCATCCATGTTCCCTTTATAGGCGCCGGCTACCGAGACCGCTTTGGCGCGAATATCGGCAACCACGCGCGCTTCGGACGCAATGATGACATTGCCAAGCGTTTCGATGCTTCCAGCCTCGATGACACCATCGATTCGGATCGAGCCTTCACAACGAATGTCACCTCTCAGGGTCACATTGGCGCCAATAGTCAATTCGATCGAGTCAGGTTCAGGGCGACGTTCACGTCGTAGCATAAAGTTTCTCAGCATATTTGTTTTCCCGTTCAACCAAGATGTCCTAATAAGGGTCCCATCGATTCACCGCCATGAATGCGCCCTATTGCGTCGGCCAGTAGGGGCGCC
Source organism: Chloroflexota bacterium (assembly GCA_024224665.1). Taxonomy (GTDB): domain Bacteria; phylum Chloroflexota; class Anaerolineae; order J102; family J102; genus PIVW01. The sequence goes on from JAAENG010000440.1 coordinate 7,797, forward strand.
ACTGAAAGCACCTTCAATTTGGGATGATTTTTCTCTGGGCTGATGTGAATGGTATTGGTTACGACCAGGTTTTTGATGTAAGCGGCGTCGAGTTGTTCCAAAGCACTGGGGAGCAACATCGGATGGGTGATGGTCAGGCACACTTCAGGTCTGGCGCCCGCTTCGACCAAGGCTTCGACCTGCGATAGAACGCTGCCGCCGGCGATGACATCATCAAAAACAATCGGGGTTTTTCCCTGGATATCACCGACGATTGCCACCGTCTCCACGGCGCTGAGGCCGGTACGCCGCTTATGCATCAATACGAGTGGCACATCTAGAATCCGGGAAAATCGACCGGCCAGTTTAGCTCGACCAACATCAGGAGACACGACTACTGGATCGATCAAAGATGATTTTCGCACATAGTCGGCAAAAACCTGCATAGCAGAGAGTGGATCGACCGGGATCTCAAAGAAACCCTGCGTCGCCTCGGCATGAATATCCACATAAATTACCCGGTCTGCGCCCATGGATTCGAGCATCGAGGCAACAACACGGGCGCTTATGGCCTCGCGGCCTTTGGCCATTCTTTCCTGCCTGGCGTATGGAAAATAAGGGATGACCACATTGATCGAGTCGGCCGATGCACGGCGGAAGGCATCGATATAAAGCACCAACTCCATGAGATTATCGTTGACAGGCTCAGAACAAGGTTGAATGATATAAACATCGTCCCCGCGTACCAATTCATCGATCGTGACATGTGTTTCTGAATCGGGCAGACGGCGAGTTGTACTTCGGCCCAGAGGTTTGTTAAGACAATGCACAATTTCTTCCGCCAGATCGGGATTCGCCGTACCGGAAAAAATCCGTAGTGTATGAAAATTACGAGACATAAGCCATATAGGTTCAACAGGATTTCGTGTGGTCCTAGGAAAGCACGTGTTGCGTGTTGCGTGATGTTTGTGCTAACGAAACACACCTTTCTAGTAGGAGAGACCCAAATTCCGAATGAGCCGCCATAACAGGCGATGAGTTCGTGCAGGATCCGCTATACTCTGCTGGCGGTAAAAAATACACTCGACCTGCATGGGCTACACGTTCTGTGCAGCCAACTTAGGAAGAGTTGAGTGTCGATAAAAATTGGTTGTTAGAGTATGCATTATATGTTACGCTTCTTGCTCGAACAAAAGCTCGTCACCGATCAATACCCCAAATTACAGTTTTTCCCCCACATAATGACTCCTCAGCATTGCAGGACCTCAGTCCCAGCATATTTCGCAGACCTGCATGGGCAGGGCTCCGGGCTCCAGGTTGTTGAACGCATTCACTTCATACATACGTCGGGCACAGAGCTATGAATATCGACCAACACAGCAAGTTACTTGTTGCGACAAGTAATCCTGGCAAGCTACGAGAATACAAGAATATCCTGGCTGATCTGCCGTTGGAGATGACTACATTGGAGGCCGAGGGCATAATTCTAGAGGTTGAAGAAACGGGCCAGACCTTTGAGGAAAACGCCCTGCTCAAGGCAAAGGCCTATGCGCAAATAAGTGGCATGCTCACCTGGGCTGATGACAGTGGTTTAGAAGTTGATGCACTTCGTGGCTGGCCTGGAGTGGCATCGGCTCGACATGCCGGCCCAAATGCTTCAGATGCAGAGCGCACACAGATTCTGCTGCGAAAGATGCAGAGCGTGCCGTACGAATTGCGAACTGCGGTTTTTCGCTGCGTGGTTGCCATTGCTTCCCCCGGCGGTGATGAAATAACTGCAAGTGGATCTAGTAGTGGCGTGATTGCATTCAAACCCAGTGGTGAAGGTGGATTTGGCTATGACCCCGTGTTTTATGTCCCCAAATACGGCCGCACTTTCGCTGAGATAACGCCTGAAGAAAAGCATGGCCTTAGTCACCGTGGTCGAGCCGCACGGCGGGCTCGTATTCTGTTGCGGCGTTACCTAGAACAACACAGCGATAAGACTTAGAAACGAAGGAAACCCGTACAAATAAAAGCACGGAACTCCCAGAACGTGGAGTTGACCTTTATTAGGCCGGTTGCTTCTGGCAAACAACCTGGCCAGAAATCGGCATGAAGCCAGCCATGAGTTTAGGTTAGAGGTGACTGGCACTGGCTCGTACGGGTAGATCACCCGGAAAACATATTTTGCAGTGCCAATCACTTTGCAGAAGGTCTTAGGACAGAATTGCCTCTTAGTGTGGCGGTGTAGTCCTGTAAGTTATTGAATTCTCGGTCCAAAGGCTACTGATCTCGAAGTGGCTAAAGGGCAGATGTCAGTTATTCGGAAACTTTCTGGGCTTCAGTCTTCCATAACCGCAACGAGGGAATCCACAAATCGAGACGCTGTCACTCTATCGTCCGAATTCATATTTAAAACAACGTCATCTAAAGATTTCAGGGTTCGATCCCAGGCGTTTTCGACAAGGTCTTGACCGGCAGGTGTGATTGAGACCAGCACTGTACGACGATCACCATCATCTCGGCGGCGATCAACGAGTTCATCTCTGACCAGGCGGTCGATGATGCCGGTCATCGTAGCAGAAACCTGATGAGTGGCTTTGGCTAACTGCCCCATAGTAGACTTTCCGCCCAGGTTAACCAAGGTGCTGAGCGTAAAGAATTGTGGAACCGTTAGTTTTAACCCAGAGAGTTCTTGGGCAAATCGACGGTGTTGAAGCCAGTTTAAGCGGACCAGGCTATCCCGCAGATCTGCGTTGATTTGATCTGCAGTGTCATTTCTCGCAGCGTTACCGTTTGTTGGATTCATGATCATTCTCCGTTTTTCCTAGTATAAAGATTTTTGGATGTTAGCTTAATTAGCTTTGCAGTATTTTAACGTTGAAGGATTCTTAACTCAAGGATTTCAGCTTGCGATAAGCTTACAAAACAGCAAGTAACATTATATTTTCATTACATCACGCCATCACTCTGTATGGTAGGACTACACTTGAACTGGGTCAGCGAAAATAACTCTGTTTGAAAGCAATCAACTCATAGAAACCCTTTAGTTGAGGCCCATAATTAGCCTGAAACCCAGGTGTTTTCTGAGCGACATGCTGAAAATCGTCGTAAAA
>JAAENG010000441.1 GCA_024224665.1 Chloroflexota bacterium
CCCAGATTTTTAGGGACTTATTGACTGTTTACTTCATACTGATGATCTGGTCGAGCTCGTAGCGAATCACAACGAGAAATGCCCAGTTTCATGAGCTATATACGGGTAAAACTCGACGTTTCTTCAGCGAGGGTGTCAAAGACATCTTTACCAATAATATGGGATGCACCCGAATATCACTAAGTCGTAGCACCTTAAAAGTCTCATAAAGTCGTAGCACTTTTTCGGTGTGGTATTTTGTCCTTTTTCCCCATAGCAAAAAGAGGAGGAAGGAATTATGCCAGTCTGCACAACGCTGGAGGAACGGATAGAAATCCTGACCGAATGCGAAAAAGGAAAACCCGCTTGGCGTCTTGAACGGCGAATGGGTTGGAGCCAATCAACGATCTACAAATGGCGTCTACGCGGTCAGAGAGAAGGACGGGCCAGATTAGTATCGCAGATGGGACGCCCCAAACGAGGTGCTCTCAGTAGCTATCCAGCCGAGGTAGGCGATATGATTACCCGTTGGCGTCATGCACATCCTGGTCGGGGAGCAGGGACAATAGTGGCTGAACTCAGGCGACATCCCTATTTGGAGGGTCGAAAAGTACCGAGTGTAGCCAGCATCAATCGGTTTTTGCGGGAACAAGAGTTCATCCCAAAGCGGCAAAAACAGGTTGAGTTGCCGGAATGTCAACCCCAACCCAACGGTTTCGCCCATGATGTGTGGGAAATGGATGCTCAAGGGTACGAATTTGTTCCTGATGTAGGAATGATTACGCTCATCAACATCAATGACCGTGTCTCTCATCTCCGTCTTCTCAGTTATCCTTGCTTTCTGGGCAGCGAGCGGGTCGAGCGACATGCCAATACCGTTGATTATCAAGTTGCCTTACGCCTTGGCTTTAGCCAGTGGGGACGTCCCAAAGTGTTGCAAGTCGATCACGAGAGCGTTTTCTTCGATAACAAGACGAAATCTCCTTTCCCGACTTTGCTCCATCTTTGGTTACTTGCTTTGGGCATCCAACTAACCTTCGGTCGTGTGGGACGGCCCACGGATCAAGGAATGACCGAACGCAGCCATCAACTTTGGTCTCGACAGGTCTTACAGGGGCAGCATTATGCTGACTGGGAAGCTCTTTATCGTGCGGTGCAAGAACGACGTGATTTCTTGAATGAGCATCTGCCTTGCGCCCCTCTCAATCGACAACCCCCTTTAGTAGCCTTTCCTGAAGCTCGTTTTTCTGGACGACCTTATCGGCCTGAGTATGAAGAGGATATGCTCGACCTAGCAATTTATCGAAAAAGTCGCTTCAGCTTCCAAAACACCCTCACTTCAGGCGATGCTGAGGCGCGTACTTAGCCTATTCGGAATTATGGAACCGGATCCCTGGACTTTTCCGACAGCCTGCTGGAGTTATTTGACTATTTCCACTATCAGCAAAAAGTCGACTTTAGCCGTAGCTCCCATGCCTTTAAATGTTGGAATAACATACGGAACTATAGACAAGGCTTCTCCTTCCAATTGGTTCAAAAAGCGCTCCAACTTCTCTTGTGCCGTATCTTTTTTGACTTCAAGCCGATGAACTCGGTATTTCATTCTACTCTCCTTGTTTTTCGTCTCACCTTTTGGTTATGCTTTATGGTACACGGCATGATCAGCAGTCGCCGAACATTGAAATCTACAGCCTGGCGGCGGGGGTATTCTGATGATGTGGCACTTCGCGTTGTGTAGTCGCTTCATATGCACCGTCCTAGTGTGACATAGATTGCCTGTCGGCGATATTACATCCACATATTCGGCTTTGTGCTGCCTGCAAGTGGCATATATATAACGAACCAGAAATAATGGGCACGCTCCTAAAAATGAGAATGGATTGATCATCAATCAAATTACATCCATAAACCCTATCATTAAGCTTAAACGACGTGCTTCATTATCGCCATGATCCAAATCATATTCAGAGGTGAACAAGGTGTGATAATGGCGATGAACTAAGTATCATTCCCCAGCGTCCAACAGCCGCATGATCTCCACCACCGTCTCACAATCTAGGAGGCCAATCTTCTGACACGCGAATCGGCGTCTGGGCTGGCATTCAACAGAAGATTAGTATCGAAACGTTGCTTAGCGTCGCGAATGCAGGCGCGGCTATCTGCAGTCGCCTGCATCCGACTTATTCGACCGTCCATTTGGGTGATTTTGCAGCCAATCACCAATGACACGGAGGTATTTGATGAAAGCATGGGAATCAGGCCGGTCTTGAGAGTCACAACATCCCAACTGATCACGCCCTCCTTTTCAGTTCCGAGTTCTCCTTCACGCCTCCCAGTAGGAGGCGTTTGGCAGGCTGCCGTCCATGCGATAGCCGCCGTCCATTACCAGGGTTTCGCCGGTCATGTAGCGGCTTTCGTCACTGGCCAGGAAGACGATGCCGCGGGCAATCCATTCGGCCTTGGCGATCTCTTTCATGGTCACACGCTCGAATAACGCTCGCTTGACCGATTCGGTGTACATGGGGGTGGTCAGCTCGGTGTAAGTGGCCCCAGGTTGGATCATGTTTACACGGATCTTGTGCGGAGCCAGTTCGGTGGCGAGGGTGCGTCCATACGCCTCGATGGCGCCCTTGGCCGCCGTGTAGGCCGAGCAATTGGGCTCGCTGAGCGACGCATGGATGCTGGAGAGGAAAACCATTGAGCCGCCACCGCCCTGCTTCACCATCTGGCGGGCCGCTTCGCGTGAGAACATGACCATGCTGGTGGCGTTGTTGCGCATGATCTCCTCATACAGCTCCGTCGACATCTCGAGCACCGGGCACATCTCGATCTTCGAGGCGTTGTTGATCAAGATGTCGACGCGGCCGAAGGCCTCGACCGTCGCCTCGATGCAGCGGATGATCTGCGCCTCGTCGCGTACGTCGGTGCAGCAGGCGCGCACCTCCGCGCCGGTCACCTCGGCAATCTCCTTGGCGGCACGGATGCCTCGCTCTTCACGCAGTTCGGCAATCATCACCTTGGCGCCTTCCTTTGCGAATTCTTCCGCGGTGGCGCGACCGATGCCGGCGCCGGCCCCCGTGACGATCGAGACTTTGTCTTTCAGCAGGTACTTCTCAGCCATTTGGGGTTCTCCTTTCTGCTATTGATGGTTTGCGTTTACTTACTTCCGGCGATTTTGGCGGTTTCAGCCACCGAGGCCGTCGGGCCCCGTGCTCTGGTAGCTGGTGAATTTTCACAGGCCAAACGACGTGTCCTTCTGCCGGGATGGAGCGGCGCGGAGCCCTGGTCGGGAGCAGCAACCGGTTGGACGATTCTCCATTCATATCCATCTTCGAACACGCTTCCGGTATTGTCGGAATTGGTCGCCGAAGATGTCTTCGAGCATCTGCTCCTCCGGCGAAATAAACATGTAGTCGAGCAAAACACCCAAAAAAATGAACGCTGCGAAGGGGGTGACTGAACCCAGAAGTGACGCCGCCCCTAGAAGGATCAGGACCATGCCGAGATACATGGGGTTACGGGTGACGTTGAACACGCCAGCAGTGACGAGCGCGTTTGAATCCTCAAAGGGCTTGACCGTTGTGCCGTACTTTTTAAACGTCCGATCCGCCAGCACATTCAGTAGAACGCCGATCAGCAAAGGGACAAGACCGAGCAGACGCCAAGGGAATGCGAAGAACTGGTGCACTGGAAGCAAAAAGTGCAGGAGGACAGCCAATACAATGGCGCAGAAGAAGTAGGTTGGCGGAAGTATACGATTCATGATTCCTTTCATGAACTTTGAATTAGGCTGCGAGGTAGCGGGGTACTCTTGGAGTATTGGCAATTCGCGCTATGTACAGGCTGCATAATTGCCGGTCTAAGGTTATACAGAGAGGCCGGGAGAATGGCCTAATCTTGTAATCATTGTGTGTGGCGACATGTTATGTCCCGATATGAGAGCAGATTACTTTACCACCCCAACGTCGCCGAGACAGCTGGATGATCTGACCCGGAATCTTCGATGAAATCGGCGTCGAGCACGCGCATGCCCGGGGTCACAAAGATATGGTCGATTTTCGTGTCCGGCCGGTTTCCCTCATCATCGCTCCAATCAGGCCAGACCATAAGCCAACTATCTTGCAGGGTCGCCGTCGTGGCTGCATATTGTTCGCTGTCGGGCCGGAAATTGAAATCTCCCATCACAATCAGGTTGTCTTTGTCTTGCAGCAAGTCCAAAAGTCCCTCTTGTTGCACCATGGGGCCGCCATTGCCGAGATGATTGACGTAGACATTGAAGATATGGTCCCCCACTTCGACCTGAGCTTCGATCACAGCCACCTGTTCTCCAGCGCTGTACAGATAGTAGGTGCGTGGATTGGCGATGGGATATTTGGACAGCAAGGCGATGCCAAAGGTGCCGGTTACCGTGGAGGGGCCATAGTACGAGTGCATGTCCAGGCCGTCGGCAAAATAGCGTATGATATCGGCGTTGCCATTGGCGATGCGGGCCAGGTCTGATTCTTGTAAGCCGATGATGTCGGCGTCGATATCCTTCAATACATGCAACTGTCCTTCGAAATCCCTCAACCCTTGATCGTTATACCCTTGCTGGATGTTATACGTCAGCACTTTTACGGCCTTCTCTTCTGGTGACAGCGATGGCGGGTAGGCCGCACCAATCAAGGCAGCAATGAAGGTCAACGCTGCCACTGCTGCGAGAAAAATCGTTACGATCATGCCTTGTTGCTCAGTCAGCCGCACCCTCAAGGCGTCCGACCAGCGTCTATACGCCAGGAACATAGCCACGACAAGTACCATGCCGGCAACCAGGTGAACGAGCCAGAATCTGTCTCGGAACAGGGGGCCGATAACTGGGATGTAGTCGTAGGTGGTAGTGAATACCTGCGCCAGGATCATGAACAATAAGAATACAGAGGCTACAGCAAAACCAGCACCCAATTCCCGAATCGAGGGTTGAGAGGTGATGATCTCCTCGGTCAGCAATCTCAAGTCTATGAGGAGGATGGGGAATAGCAGTAGCGTGAGGAACAAGGGTATTTGCTGGAACCAGGATAGGGTTGGTTCGGCCAAAGGATAAGCAGCTTGATCGAGAGGAAAGCTGACTTGATGTGTATAGGCCGTCAGTGCCAGCATGATGATGAATACAATATTCCAGAGCAGTATCATGAGCGCCGTCAGGCGTTCCACAAGATCGTAGCGGCTCGCCGATAGCCAGGCACAGCCTGTAAGGACCAGCATGAGCACGGCAACGACGGCCACATAGTTGACGCCGGTCCAGCGGGACAGCACCACCGGGGAGGTAAAGACGAAATAGAACAGCACCAGCACGGCCATAATCCCCAGGCTCAGACCGATAGGTCTCCCCCAACCGATGCCTCGATGCACGATTATGGGCGTTTTATAGTCGGCAAGTTCGTCTTGCTCGACGAATAGATATATCCAGGCTGCTGTCGCCACAATGGCTAACGCCCAGCCCAAAAGCTGCCACCAACCTAAAGTCGAGATATCTTCTCCTGATCCCAGCGTTCGCAGCAAAACCGAAAGCCCCAACGCCAACGCCATGCCAACGCCCAACTCCAATGCCGTGACTCGATCCTCACGCCGTGCTTGATCCCGCAAAAAGGTCGGGAGGAGCACCAGGAAACAGGCCACACCGATGCCCGAGAGGATCATTCTACCTCCCGTGCCAAACAACACTTCGACCACCCGCGTAAACAATACCAGTTTTCCCAACACCATGATCATCACGGCCGACACCTCGATCCGCAATAAGATCAGCAGAGCTGGTGACAACAGGAGGATGACCACCACAAGCTGGATGGGGATGCTTGTCCCCAGCAGGCCAAACGCGTAGATAGCGGCGACGAAATCGGAAAGCAACTGAAAAAAGAATTGGAAGAGGATGCCAAAGAAGAGAATGGCTACCAGATTGGGGGTGCGGGTTGTGCCCATATCGAGTACCTATGATGTCGAGAAAAAAATGAGGTGACAGGTGTACCTATGTTACCCTATAAATATCGTCCAAGACCATTTATTTCATTAGTTTGACCTGCTTGCCGGGCGGCGTCAATCAAATGGTTGATGGTGCTGTCGAGCCACTGTCCAAGTGCGTCGCACCTTCGACCCATCCCGCGAAATCTATGTCATTGTACTTAGAACCCCGGTTCCCAAACCTCCACAAGATTCAACAAAAAACCTGGCAATTCCGGGTCACCTGAGAGATCTCGCGCAGCAGACACCTGCTCAGGTTTCCTGTCGGGTCGATAAACGAGAACCTGCTGCTCGATTGGATCGACAAGCCAGCCGACTCGCACTCCGTTATCGACATATTCCTGTAACTTATCCTGCAAGTCGATGACTCCGTCCGAGGGCGACCGCAGTTCGACAACGAAATCAGGCGCTAGAGGTAAGAATTTCTGTTTCTGTTCAAACGTCAGTTGTACTAAACGCGAGCGAAGCACCCAGGCGGCATCAGGTGAGCGGATAGCACCACTTGGTAGCTGAAACCCCCCCGACGAATCGAATACCACCCCTTGTCCTTGTTCATCCGCCCATGCCTGTAACCGGTAGATAAGTCTGGCATTCTTGCGACTGGTTTCACCTCCAGCGGGCGACATCATGTTGATCTCTCCTTTGGCCGTTCGTTCCATACGTAACTCTGGGTTGAGATGGCACAGAGCGTAGAACTCGTCGTCAGACATGTCGAAGAGCGGGCGCGTCCGTAATAATAAGGAGGGCATTTCGGCTTGTGTAGGCGTATTTAACATGGTACAACCTCCTGACAACAGTATAACATAACCATCGACAAAACTCAGTAAGGGAACTTTTTGCAGGGCCGAGCAGTCTAGAGGTTAAGGACTTAGGACAGAATAATTTGTCGATTTGCTTCCTGAAATGACGGTAGAGTTCCACAAGTTATTGAATTCTCTGTCCTAACACTACAACGAGACTTCGACCGCGCAACTGTCATGCTGAGCCCGCCGAAGCATCTCGCGTCACTTGGTACGACGAGATTCTTCCTCGCTGCACTCGTCAGAATGACAAAGTCTCGTTGTAGTACTAAGCAAGGCGAAACGAACATCATTCCCTTTTCTCGTGCGGATTCTTGTCGCCACCAGCCTTGTGCTACAATAAGGCCTTAGGACAGAATAACTTGCAGAATTGCTCCCTGAAATAGCGGAAGAGTTCCGCAAGTTATTGAAATCTCTGTCCTAAGTGGCCCCATAGCCTACCCGGTGGCGCCTGCCCGACTTGGGCTCAAGCTGCCGCCGAGGAGATCAGAACTCGATGGCAATCAAGACCTATTTGTATATTATTCGCAAGCGTGGCTGGATCATCGTGCTGGCGGCCTTGATTGCCGGTGTCGCCGCATTCGGTTTCAGCAGATTGCAGGATCCAGTTTACCGGGCGCGTATTCTGGTAAGTGTTTTGCCGGCGCGGGCGGACTGGGGATTGAGTAATTCGACCAAGGATCTGCTGCGTAATTTCCAGACCAATTTGCTTACCCACCGCACTGCCCAGAAGGTCATCGATCGGGCGCAGCTCGACATGAACTCGTACGAATTACTGGCCGAAGTCGAGGCCAATCCAGAACCCGACCGCTTTGTCATGGAGATCATCGCCAAAGATGGCGATCCACAAACGGCTATCACGATCGTCCAAACCATGGCCCAAGTCTTTGTAGATGAACGAGAGATCTGGAATCAGAAGCAGGATAAACGGGACCGCATCGACGTGATCGTTGTGGACAATGCCCGTGACGCCCCCCAATGGCAACCTAAACCCACTACCAACGCCTTGGCTGGTTTGATTCTCGGTGCTCTGTTGGGCGCTGCCATCGTTTTTCTCCTGGAATGGCTTGAATCCGGAACGATCCGCACATCTGCGGATGTAGAGAAACATCTTGGCACCGCGGTTTTGGGCGCCATCCCCAGCGGCGAGAATGATAAAGCAAATAGTGACCGTCGCACCGAACAGGCCCAGAAGGTTGTGCCTCAAATCTGATGTACTCACTAAGAAGTGATTTATGACAGTTGATCTCGTTACCATCAGCGATGCCCGTTCTCCGCGTACCGAAGCCTACCGGAGCCTGCGCACCAATCTGGAATTTTCCAGCCTGGATCATCCTCTGCATACACTATTGCTGACCAGTTCTGCGCCAGATGAAGGCAAGTCGACAACACTTGCTAACCTGGGTGTGATCAATGCTCAGGCCGGTAAACGGGTGATCTTGCTGGACTGTGATCTGCGTCGCCCTCGCTTGCATGAGCTATTCGGCATCGGAAACAACGCCGGGGTTTCTTCAGCGCTGCTGGATCCTGATGCCCCTCTGCCCCTGCAAACAACCGACATCACAAACCTACAGGTGATGACCAGTGGTCCCCTGCCGCCCAATCCTACCGATTTGTTGGCATCGAGCCGCATGGACGCGCTCTTGACGCAGTTGACCGAGCAAGTCGATATGGTTTTGATCGACGCCCCACCTATTGTCGTCGTAACCGATGCGGCAGTTTTGGCGGCAAAAGTAGATGGCGTGTTGCTGGTCGTCAGCGCCGGGCATACCAAGCGCGAGCAGGCGCAGCGGGCTAAGGATCTGCTCGAAAAAGTAAATGCACGCCTGGTAGGTGCTGTGCTCACCAACGCCGCGGTCGACAAAAGCGTATATAGTTACTACGGGCAGAGCTAGATGTCTGAACCCAGCCCCTGAGGGGGCTCCGTAATCTAAGCGACGAATTCATTCGCTTCGTTGTGCCGCTGAATCCATAAAGATGCGAACACTTCGCCTGAACCGTATCAAAATGCCATATCGTGTCAGGCCGGTAGATTGAGGCGTTCGCTTCGTTTTACCGGTATTTTGCGAGTTTCGTACAGCGGCTCTGTTGTATACCTAAATTGAATCGAGATTCATCGAGGAGAGGATCCGATGAAAGCACTTATCCTTAGTGGTGGCAAAGGTTCACGCCTTTATCCACTGACTTACACCAACGCCAAACAACTGATACCCGTGGCCAATAAGCCGGTCCTCTTTCGTGTGATCGAAGCCATTCGTGATGCCGGGATAAACGATATCGGGATCATTATTAGCGGTGGAGAGAATGGCCGGCGCGTGAGTGACGCGGTCGGGCAGGGCAAACGCTGGGGGGTTGACATCACCTATATCGAACAGGATGCTCCGCTTGGTTTGGCTCATTGTGTTCACATTGCCGAGGATTTTCTGGGAGATGATCGATTTGTGATGTTTCTGGGAGACAATGTTATCGAAGGGGGAATCAGTGAGTTGATAAGTGAATTCGAGAATTCGGCCGACAACTGCCAGATCGTTCTTACCAAGGTAGAAGAACCGCAACATTACGGCGTTGCCGAACTCAACCCGGATCGCACCATCAAACAACTGGTAGAGAAACCACGCAACCCGCGCAGTGATCTCGCCCTGGTCGGCATCTATATGTTCGACAAGCACGTGCACGAGGCTGTGCAGAAGATCAAACCCTCCTGGCGCGGCGAATTGGAGATCACCGATGCCATCCAATGGCTGGTCGATCAAGACCTCATTGTCCATCCTTACATCCACCGCGGGTGGTGGATCGATACCGGTAAGCCTATCGACATGCTGGCCGCCAACAGCAAGGTGCTAGAAGAACTGACGCCCAAGGTCAATGGTTTTGTGGATCGGGATTCGCAGGTGGATGAGCGCGTCTTCGTAGAGCAAGGTGCACAGATCATCAATAGCATCGTACGCGGCCCGACCATCATCGGCGAAAACACCAGGATCATCAACAGCTACGTGGGGCCCTTTACCTCGATCTACCATGATTGTCTGATCGAAAATACAGAGATTGAACACAGTTTGGTGTTGGAGCACAGTGCGCTTACTGATGTACCTGCCCGCATCACCGATAGCCTGATCGGGCGCAATGTGGAACTGAGTCACTCTGAACTCAAACCGCGCGCGCTCAAACTCACTCTGGGCGACCATTCTCGCCTCGGACTTGTCTGACCCCTCTTGCCGAATTCATTACCCGCTCTCGCTGCTCAAATCGCACGTCCCCAACAAAGCTGGCCCTGCCAAAGCGTGGTGCAAGAGGTTATCGAGCAGCCGTTTGTGCCCGCCTATCGTATTCCCCTCAGAAGTAAGCCTGAACAACGATGCCCACGTCTCGCTGATGCTGTGTCTCTACTCGCAGATCGGCTCGACAGATTACAGGATGTCTATCCTCATTGGCGCCGTTTCGATGCAGGCGCGTACTTTGATCTGCATAAGAGCCAGGTCGATGCGATGCTGCGCATCGAGTGGCTGGGAGCAACCCTGGACGTAACCTTGCATGCCGATTTAATCTCACCTGCCTTCCACAACGCCGAGCGTTATTGGGCCGACAAATTCTGCCCCGCTTACCATGCTATGGGGCAACAGGAAGATGCCTACACTCGGAATTTTTGGCAATATGTCTTGCCCGCTATGCAACGCCGCATGCAGAAAGCCCGAGAAGAAATCGCTGCCACCGGCGAGTTGTTGTTCCAGCGCGGTGATATGACATTCCTTGCCTCAGCCTGCGCGCCGGATGAACGCGAACGCCATGTAGGCCAGCTTCCTCCTGGCGACGAGGATTACGCATCCATTTTCTTGGAGATCCCCACCCTGACCTTGAGCCGAAGTTTTGATCTTCTGGAAATGGGACGGCGGAAGGAGAGAGATCAGAGATCGGGGGTCAGAAGCCAGAGGTCAGAAGTCGGAGGTCGGATGTGAACGATGAGTTCGTGTCCGTAAACAAAACTTCGGCATGGTTCATTCTGCCGAGTTTGCATCTTTACAAATCCAAGTTTGCGAACAGAACCAAAGACCAATGTCTAAAGATTAAGGATTCTTCTGCCGATCGTCCTTAATCTTTGATCTTTAATCCTCAAAACATCAATTTGTAAAGATGTGGGACGCTGATTCTGAACCACGCCGTAATTTTTTTCCTTTCACCACCAACCAACACCTAAACGCTACCATGAAAAACTTCTTGATTACCGGTGCTGCCGGATTTATTGGCGCCAATTTCGTTCACTATCTTTTGGATAAGTACCCCGACTACAACGTGGTCGTTTACGACAAACTCACGTATGCAGGCAATCTCAGTAATCTGGCCGATGTCAGTGATGAACCCCGTTATACTTTCGTACGCGGCGATATCTGTGACGGTCCCACGGTAGAACGAGTCATTCAGGAGCACGATGTCGATACGATAGTCAATTTCGCTGCTGAAACCCACGTCGATCGTTCCATTATGGATCCCGATGCCTTCATCCAGACCGATGTCTATGGCACATACGTATTGCTTGAAGCCGCGCGCAAGTTTGATCTCGAACGCTATCACCAGATCTCGACCGACGAAGTCTACGGCCATGTGCCGCCCGGCCACTCATCCTTGGAGACCGATGCCGTGGCCCCGCGCAGCCCCTATGCCGCCAGCAAGACCAGTGGCGATCTTATGGCTTTAGCCTACTGGGTGACCTACCAACTGCCGGTGACGATCACGCGAGGCGCCAACAACATTGGGCCCTACCAATATCCGGAAAAAGTTGTCCCTCTCTTTGTCACCAATGCCTTGGAAGGCAAACCCTTGCCGGTATACGGCGATGGCAAACAGATGCGTGATTACCAGTGGGTAGGTGATCATTGTTCCGGTATCGATTCAGTATTGCATGAGGGCGGGCTGGGTGAAATCTACAATGTCGGTACAGGAGAGGAGCTTGAGAATATGCGGATGGTCGAAGTCCTACTGGATGAGTTGGGCGCCTCGCGCAGCCTTATCCAGCACGTGGAGGACCGGCCCGGCCACGATAGACGCTATTCGCTAAATGTAGACAAACTCAAGACGCTTGGCTGGAAACCGCAGTTTGATTGCGAGACCGCAATACGCAAAACAGTGCGTTGGTATGTTGCCAATGAGTGGTGGTGGCGACCGCTTAAAGATGGCGATTTTAAAGCATACTACGAGCAGCAATATGGTAGCCGCAAGGTGTTGGAGGCAGGCGAGATCGGATGAGTCAGAAAACAACGCTGCTAGTGATCCGCCACGGCGAAACAGAAGACAACGTCGCCCGCCGCCCTCAAGGGCAAGAGCATGGCGCCTTGACCAGATTTGGTGTTGCTCAGGCACAGGCCCTGGGCAAGCGCCTTGTGAGCTATGAGTTTTCGCATCTCTACAGCAGTGATCTCAAGAGAGCCTACGATACTGCGGACCTGATCGCCCAGCAGACCGGGCATTCGATCACAGCGGAGCAGTGTTTGCGCGAACGGCATTTCGGTGTGTTCCAGGGGATCTTGTGGTCCGATATCGAACAGCTTTATCCCGAAGCCTATCCCTCGTACCGCAGTGGTGATCCCGACTATGTGGTGCCGGGTGGTGAGAGCACCCGGCAACTTTACGAGCGCTCTGTGTCATGTTTCGAGCGACTTGCTCGCCACCATATCGGCGACACCATCGCTGTGGTCACGCACGGCGGCGTGATCAACTGCTTGCTGCGCCATACGCTGGCGATCCCCTTGCATAAACCACGTCATTTTACGATAAGAAATGTATCACTCAATGTATTTGTGTTTGACGGCAAAACCTGGTTTGTGGAGTTCTTTGGGGATGTCAGTCATCTTGACTAACTGGGCAATCCCGATTGCTCGATCTTGACTCGGACACAGCAGGGCGGAACGTGATAGGAAAGTGATTTTTTCCTTGCTCCATACACGGTCTGTGAGTGCAGGGGCCCTAGCCGGCCACTGAACTTCGATTTCCGACCTCGGAACTCCATCTATTGCTCCAAAGGGCTGCGGACGGCGAGAGGGCCTTTTTGGAGGACGTGCGTGTAGATCATGGTGGTCTTGACATCTTTATGGCCGAGGAGTTCCTGGACAGTACGGATGTAATAACCGGCTTCAAGAAGGTGTGTGGCGAAACTATGCCGAAAAACGTGTGGGGTGACATGTTTGTTGAGGCCGGTATGAGGCGCGGCTCCGGCGACGGCTTTTTGCAATGCGCTCTCATGAATGTGATATCGACGCACCTCACCGCTTTCGGGTGGCGATCAGGAAATGCCTTCATCATGACAGGCACAAATCCCTTTTCGTGCTCAGCACACTCGCACCAACAATCTCATCGCAGACGCCGAGATACTGGTCATAGTATTCAGGAATTGACCCGATAGGTAGGACTACACTTAAACTGGGTCAGCGAAAATAACTCTGTTTGAAAGCAATCAGCTCATAGAAACCCTTTAGTTGAGGCCCATAATTAGCCTGAAACCCAGGTGTTTTCTGAGCGACATGCTGAAAATCGTCGTAAAA
>JAAENG010000442.1 GCA_024224665.1 Chloroflexota bacterium
GGAACTTACTTATTCATCAACAAGTTGAATGGTTCCGTGAAAAAACGCGACTGAGACCTTCCGACTGGGACGATGTTCTGGACTTTGCTTTATGAATCGAGTTTTCCAGAGTTTTCAGCAAGAAGAAAGAACGTGTACGCCGATCACGCAATAGACGACACGCAAAAAAATATGGGTGCGTCCTAAATGAGTTGGAGACATAATGTGTCACCAGGTTTCGACCTAGGTTCGTCAACATAACCCCCCATTTCGGAGGTTCAGAAGGCCTGAACCGGCCTCCAAATATGTTAGTATGGTAGGGTGTTATCGCCCTTCTAACTCAAAAAGGACACACCCAAAAAATATATATGGTACCTAGCTTCAGCCGCTTTCAATTGATTATATTATGACATACTTTCAATAAAAAGTCTATAGCTCATATGGTTAATTTGCTTACAATTTGCTACAGTTATTTATAGCTAGATTACTTTCAGCATTTTCGCGTTCACACCACCCCTTTCGCAGTGTCCCCGCAGCTTACTATATTTAACATAGACGAGTGTCAATGATGTTTTGACGTGCAAGGGGAATAACGTGGTCCGGCTGACCTGCTGCCGCCACTCGGCCTCCGCAGGCGAAGGGTCGCCCACAAGAGAGTGGACGTGTGCACATAAAGTAAACAGGAGTCCTTCGGCCAGTGAGTCCCGATTTCAATCGGCCACCTCTTCTCCAATCCAGAAAGCATCGGGCTCCCAACACACATAGAGTCCTTGAGTCCTTTAAATTTTGGTTTCCACTAAATGAATGCGTGAACAAGTTGCCGAAATGTAGGATCGTCAACGACAGCCATTCGCAGATACCATTAAGCTGGGGCAAGGTTTGGGTACGCATACGCTATTGGTGATCGACAGCGTCAGGTCTCGTCGGTAGAGTAGAGAGCTAGGCGATAGTGTGTAGGCTCCAGTTTAGCTCAGTTTCAGGATTTCTCCATTTGTGCCTTCCTATCTTCATGCCATGCACTACGATCTGGCTCCCCCTCATCGAACCTGATGCGCGGTTTTCCCGCTTTCCGCTTTCCTGGAAACTCTCGCCTTGGGCACACGCAAGGAGGCGTTACCCTCCTTGCTTCACCGTTTGGCCAGTCCTTCGCTCAGTCCAGAGAGGTCTCCGTTTCCGGGTCTTCCCTGGTGGAGCTTTCGCTCAAGCCGCTCTCTTTCCGTTTCGGTTCAGGACATGTTTCCAGTCAGGCCCCTTCGCTCCACGGGCATTTCCCCGCATCTTCACTACTATGAGCCTGTCCGGCTCCCGACCAGGTCCAAGACGCAGGTTATGTCTTCCCCACATCTGTTGGCGGCTCTCTCCCGCCGCTCTGTCGGGTCTCCCAGAGCCTGCACTGAGCGACGACCGGAGGTCGATGACCGAAGGTCGAAGGTCGTATGTCGAAGTGTTCCTCGACCAACCTTTCCGTACACGCCGCCTCCAACCACCCCGGAGAGTCCGTCAGTTGCTCCTACTCATTTCTTCTCTGGCGATGCCAGGCTTCACCCAATGCGGTAGGTTGGCCACTCTTACTGGTGTAACGCGGCCGAATCGAGTTTACTTGTGTTGCCGCTCGCACGTTTGCCAGTCCGAGGCTTGGCCAGAGGGATTGCTGCGCCCTACGCTCAGGTAGCTTCATGTCAAACGAGTAATTACATGGCGAAACACCTCTCAGTTCACTAGATTGGTCAGGCCTTGTCCTGACGCACCAGATTACACAGATGATAACACAAAAGAATCCGTGTAAATCGCGGTTAAAATACCCTCAGAATAATTTGACGTGAGTCCCAATCTCGTTAACGATCTCAAGCAGAGTTGGAGCACGTGAGTCCACCACATTGTCCTCACTGCCATCATGTTTGTGATGAGGAAAGGTTGATAGGTTAAGCCTCTGAACGAAAAACCATCCTCTGTTTGTGAATCCATGTATTGATAAACATATGTGAGGCGATCGCGATTTGTTTCGACATCCACATATTCTCGCAGATGAAGTACTGAACCATGTACAAAGTACACTTCCCCTCGTATGAAACCTTCATACGTACTGCGTTTATCGTAAGTGATATTAGACGATTGAACCTCTGGACAGGCATCGATAATCATCCGCACCTCGCCGAAGTAGGTTTCAATTAGCAATACGGATATCCTCTAGTGGGTGCGCTTTACACCAGCCTGGACAAGCCGTAACTCGTTTTTTAGTGCTGCCTCTACCAGTGCTCGCGTATAGGTCGTTGCCGGGATGAGGTTAGAGTAAGTGCGGCCATTCTCATCTCCATTTGGGAAAAAGGGAATACTATCTGATCTTATCAAGGCTCGATGACCTGGTCAAACGCGGCAAAATCGGATAGCAGTCTTGCGTAATTGAAGTTACTGAGAATTTGACGCCCTGCCAGCGGAGTGGTAAAGTGAAAAAAGCCACTCAAACGCCTTACTCGCTACGACCCAATCGACCCACAAGAGTCGAGTTCTCACTAGAATCGTGCAGCACTCTCGCCCTTTGGCTGCCCGATTCGATGTCAGTCTGCGTCTGAAATACAGCCTAACATCGCCGCAACATTCGCCGCAACATTCGCCGCAATTTTCGTTCGCATTCCATACGGAGATGGTACGTAGCAGCCCAATATCGGCTCCGGTCATCGCCTGACATCAATATGTATCTTCTTGGCGACAGCTTGTCGCCAAGGTGGCGGAGCTTGTCAAGGATAAGATATCTGGTCTTAAATGGCACGATGACTGATTACCGCGCGAATCCAAATGGCTTGTTCGGTGGATTGCGATTGTATATGCATCGCCAGTCCGACACCATCGCTCGCTATTTCCTGGAGCAATTGCTATTTCTGCTATGTGGTTGGGTACCGACGGTGTTCGGTATCGCGCTTAGGGCGTTGGCCTATCGATTCATCTTGGACATGGAGGGTGTAAGCGCCATTGAGCCCGGGGTTCGCTTACGTTTTGCCAGACACATCCGTCTGGGACACAATTCCTATCTGGACGAAAGCGTCTACATTCACGCTTGTCCGCAGGGCGTCCGTATCGGAGAAAATACTTTTGTGATGCATGGGGCTGTGCTGCACGTTTACAATTTCCGTGACCTACCCCACGCCTTTATCCACATCGGACGAGATAGTTTAATCGGGGAGTGCAATGTACTGAGGGGGCAGGGGGGGATCACGATCGGCGATCGAGTTTACACTGCTTCTCTGGTGCAGATTCTGGCCGTGAACCACATTTACCACGATCCCACACAACCGATCATCGCCCAAGGCATCACGGCCCAAGGGATCAGGATCGAGGACGATGTGTGGATTGGGGCAGGGGCGATCATCACCGATGGGGTGCACATTGGTAAAGGCGCAGTGGTGGCTGCGGGCGCAGTTGTGACCAGTGACGTGTCGGCGCACACGGTAGCGGCAGGTGTGCCGGCCAAAGTGATCAAGGCCATTGAGCCGGGTGCACTACCGCCTGATATACCGATTTACTATTGATATTCCTGTCTACCTCTGTCGTTGCGAATGCCAAGGCGTGCTGTCGTACGCTAGTGTGATGAGCGCAACAAAACATCAAATGTCATCCCTCCGACTTGCGACCTGTGGTCGTCACTCAGGACGGGGTCTGAACGAATGTGAGGGATCGCCCGCGTGTTGTGTGCGGTTAGGTGACTTGGGGATTGCTTCACTTCACGATCGAAGATCGTGCGACCGCCGGTCGACATTCGCAATGACATAAAGGGGTTTAGTATAACTGAATACCTTGCAATAAGGTCCACATCGTCGCCACATTTGGCAGTCGGGCATTCTCAGTATCCGGCCCAAACCGTTCAGGACTCGCAAACGCATTACATCTGTACTCACCCCGCCAGAGGTGCAAAATTCCCGGGGGGTTTTTCTTTCCCCAAAGCTCAGGTCTTTCGCCAGACGATGTAACCTTATGAATGAACTACAGGCCCGAAAAACGAACTATAAGTTGACACTCGAAGAACCGTTACGAGTCCTGGATGCCAACCTGATCCACCAACTAGATGAAGCCCTCATGCATGTGGGTACATTTGGCGAGGTGAGGCTCGTCGTCGTTAAGGGTGTGCTTCGGTATATTCAGGTCATGTACAGCGAGACGGTCCAAAGACACCGGTGATACAACAAGGAGGATGTTCGTGACAACTTTATCTGTTGTGATCCCTGCCTGGAATGAAGAGGACGGCATCGTAGACATTATGACACGCGTGCTATCTATTGCACCTGATTTACACGCGGCTGGTATCGATGATCTCGAGCTGATCGTGGTGGACGATGGCTCCAGTGACGGTACCGCCCAACTGGTGGAAGCACAGGAGGATGTTCGTCTGATCCGCCACGCCCGAAACAGCGGCTACGGGGCGGCGCTCAAGACCGGCTTTGCCGCGGCCCAGGGTGAATTGATCGGCTTCCTCGATGCTGACGGCACCTATCCGCCCGAATCATTTCCCGAGCTGAGCGCCAAGGCTCTGGAAACCGATGCCGATATCGTGATCGGTTCTCGCATGGCTGGCGCCGACAGTGAGATGCCCAGGGTGCGCTGGCTGGGCAACAAGATCTTCGCCCGCTTGGTCAGTGTGATCAGCGCCGAAAACATCACCGATTCGGCCAGCGGCATGCGTGTGTTCAAGAAATCGATCCTCGACCGTATCTATCCCCTACCGGATGGTCTCAACCTGACGCCGGTGATGAGCACCCGAGCGTTACATGAGAACATGCTCATGGTTGAAGTACCCATTTGCTACAGCGAACGGGTGGGCCGCTCGAAACTCAGCGTTACCCGCGACGGCGTGCTGTTTGCCCAATCGATCGTATGGACGGCCCTCAATTACAATCCCGCCCGCATCTTGGGCATGCTGGGTCTGGGCGCTCTGGCCCTATCAGCCTTGATCGCCCTGGGCATCGTGATACTGCGCTTGCAGGGCGTAACCACGCTGGGTGCCTTCGGCGCTTTTATGCTGTTTATGGGGCTTGTCTGTGCTGTAGCGGGGGTCAGTTTGCTTACTCTGGGCGTCAGCTTCAATTATTTCGTCGCCCTCTTCCATGGCCGGGCTGTGGCGCGAGATCGGTTTACACGGACGATCACTCGCACCCATATCGACCAGTACCTGGGCTGGATTGGTTTCACCCTGGTGGGGCTGGCGATCGTACTGGCCGTGGTTAGCCTGGTGTTGGGATCCCAGGGCTGGCCGGTTTCACGACTGTGGTTCTATTATCTTATCAGCGCCTGCCTGGCCCTTATCGGCATCCAACTGGTGGTCGCCTACGTACAAATGCAGGTTTTAGACGCCCTACGCGTGCGCGAACGACTGGTCATGGATGATCTACAGGGTAAGGAGCAGGTGAAAGATGAAAGCCGGGATGAGCTAGGCCTGGCCGGAAGGAAACGGGCAGCGGTATAATGTTGATCATCCGTGAGCTATCCTTGCATTACCCATCCAGCAACCACCTATCAGGAGATCGAGCATCTTGGTGAGCGGCAGTTCAGAGACATCCCCAGAGATCAAGGCTAATCTCGGCAGCCGCCGCGTTGCGCCCTTGCGAGCGGCCAGCTTTCCCGATGCCGGCGCCGCGGTCTCGACCCTGACCTCTTCGGTCCGACCGCCCGGTAGTGTCGATGTCATGCTGGTCAATCCGCCCTCGCCCGATGGCGGGATCTGGATCCGCAGCCAACACCGGGTGGGACGTCGCAGCCGTGAGAACATGATCTGGCCACAGGTGAGCCTGGCACAACTGGCAGCCTTGCTGGTGCCCGACTATACCGTCGCAGTGGTGGATGCGATCACGACGCGCATGAGCTGGGAAGCGTTTGAGCAGCTGTTAGATGAAAAACAGCCTAAGTACTATCTTACCCAGGTTACGGCCCCGACCTTGCGCAATGATTTGCGAGGCGTGTTCGTGGCAAAGGCCGTGGGCGCGCAGACCCTGGCCTTTGGCACACACGTCACACCTATGACCTTGGAGACGATGCGGCCCTTTCCGGCTTTGGATTATGTGTTGCGTGGAGAACCGGAAGCGACTTTGCGCGAGCTGTTGGATGTGCTTGAAGGGCGGGTGCCTGTGGATGATCGGGTTGAGAAGATTGTTAGAGATACCAGGGGTCGGAGGTCGGAGCGACGTCCTGAGCTTGTCGAAGGGGTCGGAGATCAGAGATCGGAGGTCGGAGGTCGGAGATCGTCGGCCGATGTGGGTTTGCTGACTTCTGACATCAGTCCTCTGACATCTGTTAGGGGACTGGCCTGGCGGCGGGGGGAGGAGATCGTGATCAATCCTGACCGGGCGTTTGTTCCCGAGTTGGATGATCTGCCGATGCCGTTGCATGAGTTGTTGCCCTTAGATCAGCAGCGCATGCCCATGCTCAAGGGGCCGTTTACCTTTATTGTCACCAGTAGGGGTTGTCCGGCGGGTTGTACCTATTGCATCAAGCATGTCAGTTATCAGAACAGCGTGCGCCTGCGCTCGCCTCAACTGATCGTCGAAGAGCTGCAGATACTCTCGGATATGGGCATACACAATGTGCATATGTATGCCGATCTCTTCACCGTTAATCGGGAACAGGTCATGGCCCTGTGTGAGGGTATTCTCGATGCAAAGCTGACCGTACACTGGACCTGCAACAGCCGGGTGGATTATGTGGATGAAGCCATGCTCAAGCTCATGGGCCGTGCCGGCTGCCATCTGATCTCGTGGGGCATCGAAAGCGCCAACGAGCAGATCTTAAAACGGGCGCGCAAGGGGTATCGCAAAGCGCAGGCTGCCCTGGCCCTGACCTGGGCACATGAGGCGGGTGTCAAGAACTGGGGCTATTTCATCATCGGTCTGCCCGGCGAAAGCGAGGAGAGCATCCAGGAGACCATCGTCTACAGCAAGACCTTGCCGCTAGATATCGCCCTCTTCCACATAGCCGCCCCCTATCCAGGCACACCCTTTTTCTTCGAGGTGGTAGAGAACGGCTGGTTCCGACCCGACACTCGCTGGGAAGAGGTGGACATGGACCAATCCACCGTGCTCGATTACGGAAATCTCACGGCCGAACAACTGATCTACTGGCAGAAGCGAGCGACCCGCGAATGGTCCTTCCGCCCTGGCCCCATGTGGACATTCCTGAAAAGTATGAACTCGTGGGCAGGGTTCAAGAGTGCTGTAAACGTTGGTTGGCAAACGCTGAAATTTGTGGGGGGGTGATGAAGAGAGTGATGGTTGGGGCCACTAACAGAAGTGAGGCATCCTCAACCCCGAACTTAGTCTCTGTTCTGCCTGCTGCATTTCTCACCCTCGCCGTATTGCTCTGGTATGTGCGTCCGGTGTTGGGGCCTTGGCCACTAACACTGGTGGCGGCGGCGGTGGCGATACGGGTGCTGACCACCGGCTCCTTTTTCACGCTCACCCCTTTCGATCCCCCGTTGCTGCTGTTCCTGGCAACGGCGGCTTTGGGCGCCGCCATCTCCTACAATGCCGCCATCGCCTGGCCCAAGTTCTGGGCTATTGTCAGCGCCCTCGTGCTCTTTCGGGCGGTGGTGGACGTGCCAGAACGGATAGAGATAGGGGGCCGAAGTTTATCACCCTTATGGTTGATTTTCGCACTACTTCCCAGTGTTATCGCCCTCCACTTTCTATTCACCAGCGATTGGTCGCAGATGATGGGCAGCAAGATGGCGGTGCTGGATCCGCTCCGACGCTGGTTGGCGATCCTGCACGTGGACCTGCCCGGGCATCTCATGCACCCCAACGTGGTGGGGGGATTCATCGCCGCGCTGCTTCCCCTGCAAATCGCCGCATTTCTGTCGATGTCGGCAAAACACTGGCGCTGGGTGGCGATCCCGATGGTGGCATTGTCGTTGGCCGGTCTGGTGATGTCAACCTCCCGGGGCGCCTGGATCGCCCTGGCGGCAGTAACGGGACTGTGCTTGCTCTGGCGGTGGGATAGGCGCTTACTGCGGCCGCGAGGACGCAATTACCGCCTGATAGCCTGGGGCGGAATGGCGGTGCTCATCCTGCTGGCGTCAGGGCTTGCCATCACTCTCATGCCCTGCGATCTCGATTGTCAGTCCGCCATCGATGGACGCCTGGGGCTGTGGCGATTGAGCCTGGACCTGGCCCTGGATACGCCCTTTACCGGCATCGGCTTCGGTGGCTACGAGATGGCCTTTTCCAGTTATGTGATGCTGTTACATGTCGGTTATCTCCAGCACGCTCACGACATGTACTTGCAGGTCTGGCTGGAGCAAGGCCTGTTGGGCTTGGTGGCGCTGGCCTGGATGGCGGTTATCGCTTTGCGATTGGCTCGTCCGCTGACTCGCTGGCGGGTGGCCGCTCTGGCCAGTTTCGGCATAATGCTGATACACGGCATTGTGGATATCCCCTTCTATGGCGGGCGAGGCGTGCTTCTGCTCTTTGTGCCCATGGCTGTCATGGCCCGCGAGTTTGAACCCCTGGCCGAAGCGCACATCGCCCCCCGAGACCTGGCCCTGGTGGTGGTCACAGGCACGCTCTTGCTGCTGGCGGTATTGGCCGTGCTTCCGGGAGGCAAAGCCATGTGGCAGACCAACCTGGGTGCTTTGGCCCAAACACAAACCGAGTTAGCAACCTACCGCTGGCCGCAATGGCCCATACAAG
Source organism: Chloroflexota bacterium (assembly GCA_024224665.1). GTDB lineage: Bacteria > Chloroflexota > Anaerolineae > J102 > J102 > PIVW01. The sequence goes on from JAAENG010000442.1 coordinate 8,646, forward strand.
ATGCCCTGCGCCGCTCCGGAGAGATCGACCTGAGCCCGGCCATCGCCCGTTACGAGTACGCCCTGGCCCTCGATCCGTCTAACGCCGTCGCCCACCGCCGTCTGGGTCAAATCCAGCTATCGATGGGCCAGTACGACAACGCCTGCCTCCACCTACAAGCCGCCTACGCAACTGCACCGGACCACATAGCCAACCGCCTGCTGCTGGGTGAGTGCTACGCCATAAAAGGTGAGATCGAACAAGCCGCCGCTCTTTGGGGTTGGGAGAGCGGCAATCTGGGCCGGGAGAGCCACTGGACAAAACAACCCTCCTTCAGCAACCGGGCCTGGTGGTATGATCATATCGGTGAAGCAGAGGCCGCGGCAGGGATCGTGCAGGCAGTTGAGGTAGTGGGGGGATCATGAAGTACCGAGCAGTTATCAGACAAAGTGACGGATGGTGGATAGGCTGGTTGCTTGATCTTCCCGGCGTAAATGCTCAGGAAAGGACCCGCGAAGAGGTCATCGAGTCATTGAAGATTGGCGCCATAGACATGCTGGCAACCCAAGTACCGTTTGAGCCGGACAGCTTGATGGTCGTTGTTGATGTACCCAATCCCAATTGGGCGGAAGAACCCGCCTAAAACAATGAAACTTCACTAGCCGATCATGCCCAAAAAAGTTTTTGTCAGTGGATGTTTTGATCTCTTGCACAGCGGCCATGTGGAGTTTTTCCAACGAGCCGCAGCGCTGGGAGATGAGCTGTATGTAGCCGTAGGATCGGACAGGACCTTGTTCGAACTGAAAGGGCGACCACCGATCAATAGCGAACAAGAACGCTGCTACATGGTGCAGAATGTGGCTTGTGTGCACAGAGCATTTGTCTCGAGTGGTTCGGGTTATCTAGACTTTGCGCACGACCTAGAGGAGATTCATCCCGATCTTTTCGTCGTCAACGATGATGGCAACACCCCTGCCAAACGCAACCTGGTGGAGAGTCTTGGCAGCGGCTATGTCATCTTACAGCGTATCCCGCATGATGGTTTGCAAGCCCGATCGACCACCTCATTGCGAGGTGTGACACAAATGCCTTATCGCATTGATCTGGCCGGTGGCTGGCTCGACCAACCCTTTGTCTCCAAACACCATCCCGGCTCGGTGATCACCCTCTCCCTTGAACCCACCATCGAATTTAATGAGCGTAGCGGCATGGCCACCAGCACGCGACGCACCGCTATCGACTTATGGGGACCTCGATTACCAGTTGACAATCCTGCCAAACTGGCGAAGATCCTGTTCGCCTGCGATAATCCACCTGGCACTGAGAATATCTCCGGCGCTCAAGACACCATCGGCATCGTCTATCCGGGCCTGACCCGACAGGATTATGACGGCGATTATTGGCCCAAACATATCGAGCATGTACCTGATGAGAGTGCCTTGCAGTTTGTCGAGAACTTGATCTACCTGGTGCCGTTGGGACCACGGGAGATGGGATACAGCGTACTGGCGGACACAGATATCACAGAGCAACATGTCAGATCTTTTGCAGTGACAGCCGACGATTGCTGGCAAGCCATCCTGGAAAAAGATGCCCAAACCCTTGGTTTGGCTGTACGGCGCTCATTCGAGGCTCAGATAACCATGTTTCCCAACATGGTGACGCCATCGATAGGCGAATTGATCGAAGGCTATCGGGATCAAGCATTAGGGTGGAAATTATCGGGCGCCGGTGGAGGAGGGTATCTCATCCTGATCGCCACGGAGAAGATCGAGAATGGTGTTCGCTGTTGGGCAAGACGTGCCTTCTCGTGAAAATGGAGAATCTACAACAGTTTGAACCGCTACTACAACACGAAAGTCCTTCGAACAGATTTGCCCACTGACTTCGCAGCTCAAAACCTATATTGGCCCCTCCCATGACCGCCGACTCCAACCTGGCCCCATCCCCTACCGAAACCCAGCCCAACGCATCAGCCCCCCTACCAACCGTCGTCATCAAGCCGACCCGGGGTCTGGCTTCCTTGCAGTTTGGGGCCGTATGGGAGTACAGAGAACTGCTCTACTTCATGGTGTGGCGGGATATCAAAGTTCGCTACAAACAATCGGTGCTGGGCATCGTTTGGATCCTGATCCAACCCATTGTCAGCATCGTGGTATTCAGCCTTCTCTTCGGGCGGCTGCTCAATGTACCTTCTGGCGGCGTGCCTTATCCAATTTACCTCTATTCGGCACTGTTGCCCTGGTCCTACTTCGCCAATTCTCTGACACGTACCTCCAGTAACCTGGTAGATAGCGCCCATCTTATTACCAAAGTCTATTTCCCCCGCCTTATCATTCCCCTCAGCGGCGTGATCTCAGGCTTGGTTGACTTCGCCATTGCTTTCCTGGTCCTGGTCGGCCTCATGATCTACTTCCGAATCATTCCCACCCAGGCTGTAATTTTCCTGCCGGGCTTCCTATTGTTGGCTATGCTCACGGCGTTGGGGTTCGGCTTGTGGTTGTCGGCCCTAAACGTCCGTTATCGGGATGTGAAGCATCTGGTGCCCTTTTTGGTACAGATCTGGATGTATTTGACGCCGGTGATCTATGGCACAACCCTGATCCCTGAAGCTTATCGCAAGTATCTGGCCCTCAACCCGATGACAGGGGTCACCGAAGGTTTTCGATGGGCGTTGTTAGGCAATTACCTGCAAGATGTCAGCCCACCCGGTATTCTCTTTGCCATCTCGGCCAGCATCACACTCATCGTCCTGGCTACAGGACTCTATTTCTTCCGTTCCACCGAACGCACTTTTGCCGATATCATCTGAGCACAAGGAGTCTGTCGGAGAAGTCGCTCCCAAGGCTTTTAGGACACGGACCAAGGCGGATTCACACGGATTTTCACTGTGAAACCCAAGAATCATCCTCGAATATCTGTGTCCTGATGACTTTTCCGACAAGCTGCTAGAAACACATTCTTGCTCAGGCTCCTTCGCTCCACGGGCATTGCCCCGTTTTTTCACTACTATGGGCCTGTCCGACTCCCGACCAGGGCCAGACGCAGGTTATCCTCTTCCTACCTCTGTTGGCGGCTCTCCCGTCACCCAGTCGAGCCTCCCAGAGCCCGCACAAAGCGATGACCGGAGGTCGATGACCGAAGGCCATATATCGAAGGTCGTATGTCCAAGTGTTCCTCGACCAATGTTTCCGTAGGCGCCACCTCCAACCACCCCGGAGGGTCCGTCAGTTGCTCCTACTCATTTCTTCACTGACGATGCCAGGCTTCACCCAATCCCGTAGGTTGGCCACCCCCTTACTGGTGTAACGAGGCCGAATCGAGTTCACTTGCGTTGGGGCTCGCACGTTTGCTGGTCCGAGGCTTCGCCAGGCAGATTGCTCCGCCCCACGCTCAGGTAGCTTCATGTCAAACGAGTAATTACATAGTGAACACTTCTCAGTTCACTAGATTGGTCAGGCTTTGCCTGGCGCACCAGATCATATAGATAAAAAAAGAGAATCCGTGTAAATTCGTGTAATCCGTGGTTAAACAACCCCATGCCTGACATCGCTATCCCCATCGAGAACCTCTCCACGCTTTACCACATCGGCCAACTCCACAAGCGGCTCGACCAATATCCAGGTTGACACTCTGAGCGAACAGCAGTAGAATCCATTGCATAGCTTGCGTTTTCCTAAAGGTTCAGGAGGTGAGACCAATGACAGTAGAAACCAGGACCATCGGGCGACTCGAGGGTTTGCTTCGACTGTATCACACAGGGTATCAGAGCCCCGTTATTGATAAGACGGTGGAGAAGCTGGTTTCATTGGAAGTTGAGCGGTCGCGCAGCGAGATGACGCAACTGAGGGAACGTCTGGAAGCTTACGAAAGCCAATACGGCATGACCTCCGACAACTTCTACAGGCGGTTCCGCTCGGGTGAATTGGGAGACGCGATGGACTATGTAGAGTGGAGCGTCTTCTGGGACATGTATCAGAGCACGCAAAGGCGGTTGGAAGAACTAGTCGGTTAGCTCTCATGGTTACCGAGGAGTACCTGACCAATATCAAGACACAACTGAACACCAGTGTCTTGATCAGTTCATTCCAGATCGTGGAAGAATGGGATCAACCCGACCAGGGCTATATCCGTGTGCGCACACAGCTCGCGAACAGTGATTTTCTGGAAGTAGCGGAGTATTTTATCGTATCCGGCGAAATATGTGTGACCGAACGTTATCGTTATCAATGGATGGATGGATGGAGCACGGCAATATCTGCGTAAGCGCTGGGATAACGTGGAACACTATCCTGATTTGCCCGGATTCCCTCATCATGTTCATCTTGCGGACAGTCGAGTCGTGCCCGGTTCACAATTGGGCATTTTGGATCTGTTACTGCTGCTGGCGGACGAAATAGCCTTGTAGTTTCTGGCGGGAAAACCGGGCGCCGATAATCCCTCCGTCTTCAGTTTAGGGCATACGGATTTTTAGGGAAAGAACAAGAACAAAACAATCCGTCCAATCCGTGTAATCTGTGGCAAAATATAAAACTATGCCTGACACCGCCGTCCCCGTCGAGAACCCTTGTGCTGAGGGACGACCTGTGGTCGTCCGACCGAAGGATGCTAACGGTGAAAGATACAGCCGGGTGCGGCGTGTGGTATATTTAGCTTGATCTACGACACAACTTTCGTGAACAGAAGGTGAAAGCACTATGCAATTAGTCATAGAATACCCGAAGCTCTTGCCTGATGCGTTGCAAGAAACGCGTGCAGAATTCGAGCAGGAAGCCAAGATGGCCATGGCCGTCAAGTTGTTTGAGATGAAACGAGTCTCCTCAGGCATAGCTGCCACGCTGGCGGATATGGATAGAGTCACGTTCCTACTGAGCCTGTACCGGTGAAGAGATTGATATGGCTCGACGAAACAAAACATTACATAAAATCCTTAGTGGGACATCGGACGCCAATATTACATTTACGGACTTGTGCAAGTTGCTCTATCGTTTGGGATTTGACGAACGTGTTCGCGGCAGCCACCACATCTTTACCAAAGAAGGCGTCGAAGAAATCCTCAACTTACAACCCAGAGGAACAAAGGCCAAGCCGTATCAGGTGAAACAAGCCCGCAACGTTATACTCAAGTATAAGATGGCAGGAGAAGAAGATGATTAAATATGAACTCATCATTTACTGGAGCGAAGAAGATCAAGCATTCATTGTGGAAGCGCCCGAATTGCCAGGTTGCATGGCGGACGGAGGGACATATCAAGATGCCCTAGCCAACGCAGAAATCATTATTCAGGAATGGATTGAAACCGCGCGGGAATTGGGACGTCCAATCCCAAAACCGAAAGGGCGATTGGTCTACGCGTAGCACTGTTACTTCGTACCAAATAAGCTTCAGACACGAATTAAAAAGAAGTAATTCGCATAATTAGCGTAACTTGTGCTGAGCGAAGCCGAAGTATTCGTGTTTTGTAGTCAACGATCAGATCATCCTAGAATTAAAAGCCATCGTCCAACTGGCGCCCATCCACGCAGTCCAGGCCCATAATTATCTCACCGCAACCGGCCTGCGTCTGGTCATCCTGCTCAACTTCGGCGCGGCCTCTCTGGAAAGGAAACGCGTCGTCCGCAACGCCGCAGACAGCGACAACTGACACGGATAAAGCAAAAACAACTAGTAAACTATTTGACCGCCACTCAAAAGGATGTCGGACTGCTCATCAATTTTGGAGACAAGAAGGTTGAAGCCAAACGAAAGGTGAGACAACTTCCGGAAGATTCTTAAGAAAGAAATGCAAGATAAAAACCTAGTACCTAGACAATCGGGTTCTTGTACGATGGGCAAGAAATTTGGACAAGATTTACAGGATTTACAAGATTAACAAGATTAGATCTTTGAAAATCCTGTAAATCTTGTTAATCCTGTCTATTCTTTGATTGGTTCTGGCTCTTCCCGGTTAGGATAGAATAACTTGCCGATTTGCTTCCTGAAATGACGTTAGAGTTCCGAAAGTCA
>JAAENG010000443.1 GCA_024224665.1 Chloroflexota bacterium
AAGGTGACAAGGTGACAAGGTGACAAGGTGACAAGGTGACAAGGTGACAAGGTGACAAGGTGACAAGGTGACAAGGTGACAAGGTGACAAGGTGACAAGGTGACGAGGTGACAATCTTGCGATGGTCAGACTCGGACGCCAAACGACTAACCGACCAACCGACCAAACGACTAGACGACCAAACGACTAACCGACCAAACGACTAACCGACCAACCGACCAAACGACTAACCGACCAAACGACCAAACGACTAACCGACCAAACGACCAAACGACCAAGCAGCCAAACGACTACCCAGACCAATTACGGAGGAAGTGGATCAGGAGACGGACGCCGAAAGCGGTAGCACCGCTGGGGACCATGGGCTTGCGATGTTTGCTCCAAGCGACACCAGCGATGTCCAGATGGGCCCAGGGATAGTCCTCGGTGAAATGTTGGAGGAACTTGGCGCTCGTGGCAACGCCGGCGGATTTGTCAGGCAACGTCGAGTTCTTAACATCGGCGAACTGGCTTTTGATGGCGTCAGCATACTCATCGTACATGGGCATAGGCCATAGTCTCTCACCGACGGCATCACCTGCGTCTATGAGACGATCTTGCAGGCGTGTATCCTCTGTGAACAGACCTGCGGCCTGAGGGCCTAGCGCCAGGCTGATCGTGGCCGTGAGGGTCGCCAGATCAATGACAGCTTTGGCATCTTTGTAACGGCCGGCAAAGGCCAGGGCATCAGCCAGAATCATGCGCCCCTCGGCGTCGGTGGAGATCACTTCCATAGTTTTTCCGGTCATGCCGGTAAAGACATCGCCCGGCTTCTGTGCCCGACCATTGATGTTGTTCTCGGTCAGAGGCGCCAGTCCTACCACATGCAATGGTATATCCAGCAGTGCAGCAGCCCGCAAGGTGGCGATCACATCGGCAGCACCCGTCATATCATCTTTCATCTGCCAGAACGTACCACGGTTGAGGATTTTTAGCGTGTAGCCACCTGTGTCGAAAGTCACTCCTTTGCCCACAAGCACAATCGTGTCAAGTTCATCTGCTCTGGCTTTGTTGTGCTCGATTATCACGAATTTGGGTGGTTCATCACTGCCTTTTGCTACTGCCAGCAGGATACCCATGCCCAGCGCTTCCATATCTGCACGTTCAAGAACGGTGCATGCAAGGCCGACCTCCGTGGCCATGGTTCGGGCGGTATCAGCGATCATGGTGGGGGTGGCGACATTGGCCGGGTGCGCTACCAGGTCTCGAGCCAGATGGGTACTTTCAGCGATCACCCGGCCGGCCCTGGCGCCTTGTTCGACCGCTGTAAAGCTAGCGGAATTGAACTCGACCAGGGTGAATGACTCAACCCTTTTCTTGGTCCCAGGCCCACTGCTCTGCCGGGGCATACGATACAATTCGAGTTTGCTGGCCTCGACGACAGCTTGCGCTGCCGCGACGATATCGAGCCCGCCAATGCCACCGCCATGGACTATCGATGCCACATGTTTGGCGCCGACGCTATTTGCAGCGGCTATCGCCGCGGCCGAGGCAGTGCGCACCGCTGCCAGATCGAAAGACTCACGGTTTCCCAGGCCGACGACGAGGACGCGCGGGGTGGGAATGCTCTCGTTTGTATAGATCAGACACGTATCACCCAGAGCGCCGCTACAATCCCCAAAGGTGATGAGTTGGCTGATTTGCCCGGCCAAAGCCTGATCAACCGCACCGGTGGCCCCACCGGGCGTGTTTACACCCTTGAATAGATTGACGATGATTAAATCGGCACTGGATTCGACGATGTTTTCGAGTTGTACGTTGATTTCCATTTATCTGTAACCTTTTTCGAAGTGAGAATAGGGGAGGCGATTGTGCGCTGCCCTTGCTACCAGCGCTGATGTACCTGCTCGCGGATGAGTGAATCATAGACAGCTTGAACCTGGGCCATCTGCTTGTCACTAAATGCAGGTAGATCGGAAGCCGCGCAGTTATCTTCAACCTGCTGCAATGTCTTGGCGCCGGGAATGATGGTGGAAACGGCATCGTACATAAGTATCCAGCGTAACGCCGTCTGAGCCAGGGTCGAACCCACCGGCACAAGGCTCTGCAATTCGGCGACTGCTTGCAAACCTGTGTCGAAGTCAACTCCCGAGAAAGTTTCACCACGATCAAAAGCCTGTCCGTAACGATTGAAGTTACGATGGTCATCAGCAGCAAAGGTCGTTTTAGCCGTCATTTTGCCGGTGAGCATGCCGCTGGCCAAAGGCACACGGGCGAGTATGGCTGTATTTCGACGCAGCGCTTCAGTGAAGAACAGTTCAGTGGGTCGCAAACGGAACATGTTGAAGATCAGTTGCACGCTCATGACGTGGGGATACTCGATAGCTTTGAGTGCTTCTTCGACTTTCTCGACGCTGACTCCATAGTATTTAATCTTGCCCGCCTGCACGAGATCATCCAGCGCCTCGAACACTTCCGGGCTGTAGTACACTTCGGGTGGGGGGCAATGCAATTGCACGAGATCAAGACAATCGCTCTCGAGATTTCGCAAACTGCGCTCGACAAAGGATGTCAGGTTATCGCGGTTGTAGCCATCGGCGACATGTGGGTCTAGGCGGCGGCCTGCTTTGGTTACAATGTAAAAGTGCTCAGACCGCTCTCGACGCAATCGGGCCAAAAGACGCTCGCTACGACCATCGCCATAGACATCAGCTGTGTCGAAAAAATTCACACCCAGGTCAAGTGCCCGGTTTAGGGTCGCCATCGAGACCTCGTCATCGACATCCCCCCAAGAGCCGCCAATAGCCCAGGCGCCAAAACTGATGTCGGAGACTTCCCAACCTGTACGTCCAAAAGTTCGATAATTCATTGCTAAGTGACTCCTGGTAAAGATGAGTTAATTTGCGTGTTGCGTGGAATTGTTATGTGAGAAGCTTTTGCCTGCGAAAGCGACCAGTTTCGATTTTGGTATTATCCATTTTTTCCGTATTCATCCGTGAGCATTCCTTGTCAGTCTGTGAGCATTTCTTGGCGGAGGGGTTGGATGAGTTTCCGGGCCCTTCGCTTCGGCGCACTCGAAATCTGGAACACTAGGATACCGTTGGGGTAGGTAGTAAGTGGCAGGTCGCAGGTGTGAGTTCGGTTGCGGACAAAGGTTGAACTAGCCACTTGCTAAACACGGGCTGCTAAAGAGGAAACAGAGGGGCCATTTTACGCGCTTGTAGTAGGACATCCATTGTTTCATCCGTCGGCCGTGTATCGAATCGGCTGGCAGCATCAAGGACTTTGGGTAGGACGTGGATATCTCCGGCGGTGTTCAAAAACAGATTGGGGTTGCCCAACACCCAATGCACGGCCAGGTCGACATCCGCCTGATCTTCCAGGGGTTCGTACCAGGTAGAACGCGTGGCAGTGCGTTCGCCCCAAGGCCGGTGTACCAGCGATTTGATGGTCTGCACCGCCACATTTCGCTGCCGGCAGACAGCGACTAAGGCTTCGAAATCAGCAGCGTATTGCGGATTTTGCATCAAAATGTAGCTGTAGGGCAGCAATACAGAGTCGAAGTCGGCGATTTCCAGCGATCGCAGATGCATGGCGGCAACCTCGGTATCATGGCCGGTGACGCCGATAAAGCGCGTCAGGCCCTGCGACTTTGCCTCTAACGCAGCCTGCAAGGCGCCCCCTTCACCCATCACTTGCTCCCAGATATCGGGATAGCTCACATGATGAAGTTGCAGCAGATCGACATGATCGACACGCAACCGTTCTAGCGAGCGGCGGATAGAATCCCAAGCATCCTGGTAGGTACGCTTTTCCACTTTTGTGGCCAGAAAGAAGTCGTTACGGTGTTGCGCCATCCAGGGTCCAATTCTTAGCTCTGACTCACCGTAGCTCGCCGCTGTGTCGATATGGTTGACGCCGTATTCCAGTAATAGATCAAGGGTGCGATCAGCTTCTGCCTGTGTCACACCTGCAACTGCAGCGGCGCCAAAGAGTGTTCGCGTGCTCAAGTGGCCGCTGCGACCGAATTCGAGTTTGGGGATCATGGTGATTGCTCCTTAAATTGTTGAGTGTGTAGCAGTTGGCAGGGAGGTACCTTCATTTCCCCAGTACTGCCTGGGATAATTGCGGCTCTTTCGGAATTTGCGTGGCTTCTACTAAAAAGGCGTGTTTCGTTACAACAAGCACCACGTAACACGCAATACGCAACACGTGTCTTTCTAGGACCACACAAGATCCTGTAAAACCATAATCGCTAGTATCTGATCCTAGTATCTGATCATAAATACGCCTCTAGAGATCGAATTCCATCTTTGCTTGTGCCAGTTGATTGATTGCCTGGCGGATCAATTTCTGATGCTCTGATTGTTGTATCCAGGAAGAGGCGCCGGAGGGATGCGGGAAGGGGATGAAGATGCGGCCATCAACTTGAAAGCGATTGCCGATCAGGTCGACGAGTTTAAAGCCTTTACCAAAAAAACGCTCGATGGCCAGTTTGCCTACAGGTAAGATGACCTCTGGGTCCACCAAGGTTACCTCTGCTTCCAACCATTCGCTGCAAAACCGCTGTTCGGCCCGGGTGGGCGCCCGATCTCCCCTGCCAGAGGCATTGGCGCCAGGGAAACATTTGGTGATCGAGGAAATGTAGTGCTGTTCTCGGATATCGCACTGATCGAATCCTGCCTGCTTCAGCCAGCGGAAAAGACGTGCACCGGCGCTGCCACTAAAGGGTCGAAGTGTCTCCGACACCTCTGCCCGACCGGGCGCCTGTCCCACGATCATCAATCTGGCTGCGGCCGTGCCCGAAAAGATGGGCGGCCCCTGGATGGGATAGCCTGCGCCACTGCAGCGTATACAGAGACGTACCTGGGCCTGGATATCTTGTAAAGACTCAGACATGTACCACTACTGATATCTGGATAAAGGCATCCCCGCGAACGACCGCATTGCCATCGTTGTAAGTGCCACAACAGCTCGGTTCGGGCAGTGTCCGATCACCAACAATGTTTGGGTTGGAAACCAGAAAGGTCGAGCATCCGACGCGGGCGGCTGCAATGTCTCTATCTAATAAAGTACCGTCGAAACCAAATAACGCTGCTTGATAGTGTGATGTCATGTCCTTCAGAAGTATCGGCAATCCTCGTTACCTGTTGCATGTGGCAGAGGGTCTCTGGTAAATCAAGGGGTCGTTACACTGAGATTATAACTGCCTCATGCGACGTATTGTCTGTCTCAGGGGGATAGTATCTCTGGCGAACAACCTCGGCCAATAGGATGCCACTCTGTTTATAGTTGACAGCTGATTGTACCACGACTGAAAAGTCGCTCACAAAGCCATGTCATGATTTGGCGTTGGCAAACGATTATCAAATTCCCGACAAAATGCTATAATCTTAATCACCCCCCGTTTTGCTCAATAGTCTCTCGATTTCAGGTATACCCCGTCCCCCAATGGATCCTGAAGAATTTCTGATACTTTTTGCTAAAATCGCAGCCGATTACGATCTCGACAAACATCTGCTCGCCGAACAGGCCTGGCGTGAAAGTCGGTGGAATCCCCTTGCTGTGGGCAGATCGCGCGATATGGGCATCATGCAGATCATCCCTTCGACCTGGCAGAAGTGGTCAAAGAAAGTGGGCGTTTACGATCCATTTGATCCAGAAAGCAATATCCGGGTAGGCGCCGCCTTTTTAGCCTCTTTGAAAGTCATGCTAAACAAAGACCTTAGCATCGACGGTGACCATTGGATGCTGGTCGCTTACAATTGGGGGCCGATCAATGTACGCAGGCTCATCGAGGGGGGAAAAGGCTGGCTGGATGTGCCTCAGAATCGCCGGGACTACGCAACCGATATCTTACTTGCTGCGGAAACGCGTAAGCTGTCGAGTGGAGAACCCGTGCAAACGAGCTAAGCACTTACGACAGAACAACTTACCGAATTGTCTCCTGAAGCCAAACGTGGATTGAAATTCCACGGCAAATCATACGAAGACCCTCTCAGGGCCACACGTTGCACTAACACACGCAACACGCAACACGCAACACGTGTCCTTCTAGCCCCTTCTCTGTGGAGTGTGACATTATCGACGGCAACACGAATACCACCAACCGAGTCAGCATTCTCATCGCTCTGGCGGCAGCCTGGATAGCGATGTTGGGTAGCCTGTACTTCAGCGAGATCGCAGGCTATATTCCCTGTAAACTCTGCTGGTATCAACGCATCCTCATGTATCCTCTTGCGATCATTATTTTGGTGCCCCTGATCAGGCGCCTTGATCGAGAAACGCCCTACTTCGTCCTGCCCTTTTCGTTACTCGGCACTGGGGTCGCCACCTACCATTACTTGCTTCAGAAAACTGATCTCTTCTCTACCAGTTCGGTTTGTAGCGAAGGCGCACCCTGTACAACAACTTGGATCAATTGGTTCGGATTCGTGTCCATTCCATTTCTGGCTCTGGTCGCATTCCTGATAATCACTGTCTTGATGTTGGTTGTACTCACCAGCAGCGACGGTGACACCATAGAGTATGACGATTTCGATGAAGAGCTGGCAACAGAATCTGCTTATGACTGAGAATAAAAGAACATACCGAACTCTACTCCCATTATCTGCTCGTTAAGGGAGCTCCAGAATCTAAATGCTCCCAAAACCTTAGTCCAACGTGAAGCGTGAAACGTAAAACGTGCCGATTTAGGCGTGAAATCATTACCCATTAGTATCTTCTCAATATTCCGGGGCGCTCGCCGAATGAATTCGGGCTCTGAGGGCGTACCGCCGAACGTCCACCTTCGTGGACGGGTTAGTTCCCCCCAAGTTATTGAGAAGATACACCCATTACCCATCACCCATCACATATCACGAATTTTGGATTATTATTTTCCTGGAACAGCCTAACACGTGACTTCGTGCTCAGCATCGCAGATTTGCAACACTTCGAAATCCAGTGCCAGGTGTTTTAAGAAGACACGTCCCCCAATGCAAAGCCCTCTGTGAGGTCCGATTATGTCCGAGCAACAGCAAACCGAGTCCAAAAAAGAACAGCCACTCGCTTCTCAAAAAGAAATACACGTTGGCGAGATGGATCGAACCTTCCCACCCCTTACAGCAGAAGACCTGGGAATGGCGCCAAGCGAATCTGATCATGAAGAACTGAAGGAGGTGGTAGCCGCTGCTGCCGCTGCTGCTGCGCCAAGCGATCAACAGACTGAGCCACTTGCGGATATACCTGTCGAGAGATCAGTGCCCGAGATCACAGCGGATGGTGGGGATGCGGAGACAGCGCTGGATGCTGAATCCGTTGATTCCCCGCCGGCGCCGGCGCCGCCGCCCGCCGATCCTCCAGGCGAAGAGAGTGGTGTGCGCAGCAATGGCCGCTGGCGTAGCCTCGCCTTAATCGTTGCAAGTGCTGTACTGGGTGCACTCTTAGTGCTGGCGATTCTGATTCTAGTCAACGGCACATTAGACATTCGCAGCCACGACTCGCTCGTGTTCCTTCGCAGCCAGGCAGAGACCTTGTCAAACGAGATAAAGGAGCAGGGAGCGATGTTCGCCGGCAATGTCGCTCAGATCAAGCAAGTGGATGAAGAACTCGACGCCGCCGCTACAGAGACAGCAGGCTTGAGTGACGACATTCAGGCCGCCGAAACAGAAATACAGGCGCTGGCAGAGCAGATTCTTTTGCTAGGTAATGAACTTCGAGCCATTTACGAAGAGGCTGCAAGTATAAGCGAAGCGCCAAACACAGCTGATGGCGATGGCGACACAAGCAACACAAATGGAGAGGAAAGGGATGTACAGTATGCGATGCTGGCACAAGATGTGCAACGTATCGATGCGGAACTGATACTTCTCCAGGCTGAGCTTGAGGAACTGAATGTATCCATAGATAGCCTAGACCAATTTACCGACAGCTTCGACGAGCTTAGCAAATTCTTTGACACACTGAACGGCGATGGTCAGGCCGAGTCATTGATAATCAGTGAGATTCTCACGCAAACTCTCCCCCTGATTATGGAATCGCTGCGGGCGGCCCGGCCTGTCACTGCAAATGACGTGCCGACCGATACTCGCCCATCGGGTGATAGCGATACCAGCACTCAAACAGCCACGAGTATTGTCACCAGCCCCACACTCGAATTGTTTCCTCCTCTTGCGTCTATCTTCCCACCAGAGCCGGGCCAAAGCCATATCTTCGGGCTTGTGTGGGACGACCAGAATGCTGATGCTCAGGCAACAGAGGGAGAGCCTCCCATCCCGATCGTGTTCATTACCCTGAAAACTGCCGACGGCGCACACCTGGCAACGGCGATCACGTCAGCCGATGGCCGCTACTTCTTGCCCAATCTTGATCCTGGCACTTACTTCATCGAGGAAACCGACCCCGAGGGTGCGTCCTCCATCACACCCAATATCGTTACCATTACTACCACTCCCGGAGGTATAGTAGAAATCAACTTTGCTGATTCATATTGAACCACTGGGTGCTAAGGACTTAGCGATTGTTCCCAGACTGCGCTGAGAAAATCAGGCCCCGCTGGGGCAGGTCGCAAGTAGCAGGTCGCAGGTACGAGTTCGGTTGCAGACAAAGTGTTGAACTTGCCACTTGCAACGTGCCACTTGCCACAAACATCGACAAAGAGTTGTCGATGTTTGTGCGTAAGCGCCTACAGTTATTACAGACTTCGCAGGCACAAATAACTCAGTGACGAAATGATCACCTTGCCACCTTGCCACCTTGTCACCTTGTCACCTTGTCACCTCGTCACCTTGCCATGTCTTCCTCAAGCCCATAAAAATCCAATTGTACACTGCCATAGGTTCTTGTATCATAGCGTGCGAGATTTTGTAGCTGTGTTTCTTGGTACTCCTTGGGGTGAATCTGTACGATCACATCGCCTTCAGATTGCAACAATTCGGATCGCCTATCGATCTCCGACAAAGCTTGCGACCACAGCCCCTTATATTGGGGCGGCGCCACATAGATCAGATCGAATGGTTGGAGACCCTCTCTGAGCAAGTACTTAAAAGCATCACCCCTGACGATCCGGGCCTTATCCTTGAGCCTGGTTTTCTCCAGATTGCGCCCAATGACTTTTACGGCTGCACTAGCTCGTTCGACGAAAACCGCTTCCGCTGCGCCACGACTCAATGCTTCTATCCCTACGGCGCCCGTACCTCCAAACAGATCCAGGACACGGGCATCGACAATGCTCGACTCCAAGATGCTGAACAAAGCCTCTTTCGCTCGGTCTGTAATTGGACGAGTATCCTTCCCTGGTACTGATACGAGTTTGTGACCTCTGGCCGTTCCCGCGATCACCCTCATTGCTGAACCTCTACTACTTCGATATCTTGTGGCGGCCGTCCCGTCGTCAAGAACGTACGTAATCGATCTACAAACAGGAGTTTCCGGTCGTATATAAACCAGAGTAACAATAGCAAGCCTGTTACATCGAAGAAGATCAGAATCGGTTCCTGTACGATGATCTCAAGATAAGCATTCAGCATCTCTTCAGGTGTCCCGACATGGCGCCAGGGATGCCACCCCCAGCCTTTCAGAGGCCACAGGAGCGTCTGTGTGAACCCCCACATCCTATCCTCGACAAGATGGGTGGAAAATGCTAGCAGATAGACGAGCCAACTTCGAAACCGTCCGCTGGCCCAGGCAATGATCCAGACCAAGCTGTGTAACAACAGCGAATGCCCGAAAAACAGGGCTGCATTCGCGTCAGGAAATACGAATAAGGCCAGTGGTTTATCGATGATGTCAGGTAAGAGAACCAGCAAGCCAACGATACGATAATCGGCGTCGGCAAAATAGCCGGTTTTGCGTTGGATCAGGTTTAGGCCTGCCCAGGTCCATTCGATGTGTCCGGTCGGTAACATAAATGCGCTCCGACAGCTATTATACTCGGATTGTAACTGCTAAGCTATCATCAAGCGTTATCATTCATGAGCATCCGAAGTACCCTGACGGTAAGTAGACAAGTAAATAAGTAGACAAGACACTCGCTGCACCGGATGCCGAACTCCCTTATATACTTGATCCTTGTACATTTTGCACAGGTCGTTCGTTACCTCCCCACCCAGTACTCATAAATCTATGCGAAAAACCTACGCATTACTCTGTATTCTTCTATTTGCATCGCTCACACCTCCGCGTAGTGCCGCGATCCCCCCCACGCCTTCTGTCGCCGATGTCGCCTATTGGCAACAAGCGCTAGGCGAACCGCATGCCCCCAATGAGATACTGATGCAATTCCGACCCCACGCCTATCTGGGATTGTCGAGCAGGCCCACCGCCCTGGCCTCGGCTGCTAAGATCAAGGAGATACCAGATCTCGGGCTGCTTCACTATCAGATTCAGGGAGATATGGCATCGATCCTGGCACAACTTAACGCCGATCCCCATGTTGAATTTGCCGAACCCAACTACCTTATCTATCCTACTTTTAGGCCGAACGATCCTTACTATGTCAATTATGCAGGTAATGTTGATGTTGCCAATGGTGGCTATCTCACTCGCATGAACATGGAAGCTGCCTGGGATCTCACTCGCGGCCGCAGTGAAATTATCGTCGCCGTGATCGACACCGGTATTGATCTGGACCATGAGGATCTGGAGGACGCCCTTTGGACAAATCCCGGGGAGATCCCAGATAACAGTATTGATGACGACGATAATGGCTTTGTCGATGATGTGTACGGTTGGGACTTTGCGGCGGAGACAGCTAACGTAAACGACTGGTTTGGACATGGCAGCCATGTGGCCGGGATCATCGCTGCCAGAGCCAACAATGGTAAGGGAATCGCAGGTATGGCGCCCAAAACGCGAGTTATGGCTTTGGGCGTATTTGCTCCCCCCGGATTCGGCGCCTTCGCCGATGAAGTGGAGGCGATTCTATACGCAGCGGACCATGGGGCCAAGGTTATCAACCTCAGTCTTGGCTCTAATGCCTACAGTCGGGGTGAACAAATGGCTATCGAGTATGCTGTACGAAGGGGAATTATTGTGGTGGCCGCAGCAGGCAACGACTACCGAGAACTCTACCATTGGCCTGCGGCCCATGATGCTGCGATCGCAGTGGCTGCAACCACAGCCTATGACACTCGCGCCCCTTTCTCCAATCTGGGAGATTTCGTCGATTTGGCGGCGCCAGGAGCAACGATCAAGTCACTGGGTAGAACCGGCGGCTACGTACTCAAAGGAGGGACGAGTATGTCCGCTCCACATGTGGCGGGGCTGGCAGCCTTGATCCTGGCTCGAAACCCAACACTTGCCCCGGCAGAAGTACGGGCTATTATGGAGACCACTGCGACCGATCTGGGCGCCCCTGGCTGGGATAAAGAGTTCGGGAAGGGCCGGATTGATGCGCTGGCCGCATTGCAAGCAACGCCTTTGTATACCGATACATTCCCCTCGCTCATGCCCGATTGGCTACAGACGGCTGTTTGGCCTCCCTTGTGTAATGAAAGTGTTGTAAATGGTGATTTCGAAAAACCACTGCACTCATCCTGGCATGTCACAGGAACCGCCTCGATAACCGACGTGGTGTCGATGACCGGCGGGCATTCTCTGTTCTTGACCGGCACGCCAGAGAGAGCGGGTAGCGCTACGCAGACGATTGCTGTTCCTTCCGACCTGCACGCTGCCACCCTCGCATTCGGGCTTCGTGTCGAGAATGACGATTTAAAATTGGGAGAGGACCCTGAACACCCCTGGCGTGATTACCTCAATATCTGGTTACGCACGGCTGATGGCGACCCCATCCTCGAACTGATGCGGGCCGGTAATGCAGACTTTGATCTGGCTTCAAGTCTTGCGTGGGATCGCTACTTACACGTACTATCCGTATCTGAACTGGCGCTATTGCGAGAAACTGGCGAAGTCCAGCTCTGGTTTTATGCCGACAACGGCCCCGATCCGAAGCCAACCCGCTTTTACATCGATTCTGTACGATTTTGCACTGCGCACGCTCCAATGTACCTGCCCCACATTCTGGTTCAATAATAGACGAAGTCAGCTTCGCACCACGCCGCTAAACGAGCGTTTGGTGACAGGCAGCGAGTAGCAGGTGGCAGATTACGAACGGCGCCGGACTGCGATTTGCTACATTTCCAGAGCTTGCTCTGTTTGTCAAGGATTTCGGTCTTCAAGAATCTCACCTCCTTCTATGGTTACGTTATGTCATTGCGATTAGCCAGTATATTGAGCTTGTTTTTCGGTTTACTTTGTTGGGGAGGGCTGGCTGCGCTCGTTTATTATCAGCCACCTGAGGCGTTATTTGTTGGTGCTGCGCTGCTTTTGCTTATAGCTGCAGTTGCGGCGACGACCGCGCCATTGTGGGGACGCATCCAACAGCACCTTTCAGCTGATATCCAACCTGAGGCGCTTCCAAAAATAGCAGCCAGACAAGGTTTGTGGGCCGGGCTGTTCGCAGCGGCGCTCGTGATATTCCAGATTTACGGCCTGTTGGATTGGATAATAGTACTGGTGTTGCTGGTGCTGTTTGTTATGTTAGAAACCTTTTTGCTACAACGTAGGCAATTGCGCAAGACACGCAAACCGGCCGGTTCCAGCGAGCCGGCGACCGCGCAAGCAGCCAAAATGCAACGGACCCGGCGGGGAAGAGGGAAGGGCAAGGGCAAGGGCAAGGGCAAGGGCAAAGGCAAGTAAGTGGGCTTGCGAGGCGCGGGTCGCGCATGAAATGAATTGGGTGTGTCCTAAACGAGTTGGGAGCAGACGAACCCGCGTAGCTACTGCTCGAAAAGCATCAGTCTAATAATTAATAACGAATAACCAATAACTAATTGTCAATGGAACTGCTCGACATCGACGCCACAGTGATATCGACTTAGGACAGAATGGCGGTCGAGTCTCGCAGGGAAATGAATTCTCAGTCCTAAGCACATTGTTCTCAGCACTCAAACGCTATAGGGCTGCATCATTCATTAACAGTTAATTATTATCCGTTCACCATTACTTATTTTCTCCACTTCGTTCTCCCCTGCCCACCCCAAGGCTTTTTGGGAGGACTTATTCACAATCTGGCTAAAGAACGGGGCATATGGACACGCCAATAACTCATCTAGGACACACCCAAATGAATTAAACGAAAGTTGATGGATTGAGAATGTACAATTGTCTATGGTGGAGTGCGCTTACTCGTCGATAGTTTTGTACGTAGGAAACAGCAATGGGGGAGGGTCCACTGCCCGTCCGAGCAACACATCCAGGGCGTGAGAGAGAGCGATGCGGTCGTCCCAGGGATATTCGATAGTGCCGAAGCACATCGACTGTTCGTGGCCCTTGCCACAGATGATGATAACATCGTCAGGCTGGGCTACAGTCACGGCTAGTTGCACTGCACGATAACGATCGAGTTCGGATCGGACCGCGCCTCCTGCCTGTTGGCAAGCCTTAACACTCATCGCCATTATCTCCTCGATATCTTCCGTGCGCGGATCCTCGGCCGTGACAATGGTCAGATCGGCCAGACGCCCGGAGATCTCCCCCATCATGCGGCGCTTTGCCACATCGCGCAGGCCGGCAGACCCAAAAACGGCAATGACTCTGCCCGCAGTCATTGTTCGCACCGTAGCCAGAGCCGCTTGCAAGGCGTAGGGGGTATGGGCGAAATCGACGATAGCGGTAAACGCTTGCCCGCGATCGATGAACTGCATACGCCCAGGAACATCGGCAACCGACTTCATCCCCCTTTGGATTGCCTGATCATCGATCTCCAATATAAATGCGACGGCAATGGCTGCCAGGCTGTTATAGATATTGAATATCCCCAGCAGAGGCGCTGTTATCTCCAGCTTACGGTGATCTCCCCAACGCGCTACGAATCGTGATCCAGTCTTATCTTGTTTGATATCGAGAGCGCGCACATCTCCGTTATCGATGCCATAGCTCAACATGGCAGGCACGCGGTAGGTGGATAACGTGTCGAAAGAGCTGTCATCCGCATTGAGGACAGCGTAACGGGGTTTACCAGGCTTGGGAATGGTCTCGGTTAGCATTTGCAACAGCCTTCCTTTGGCTGCCAGATAACCATTATAGTCCCCATGTTCGTCCATATGCTCATGGCTGATATTCGTATAGACAACGATGTCGTACGCTACGCCTGCCACTCGCCACTGGCTCAGCCCGTGAGAAGTGGTTTCGAGAATGGCCCACCCGCTACCCGCATCCACCATATGCCGAAGATAGCGCTGCAGGTCGGGTGCATCCGGTGTGGTTGTGTGAAGGCCGGTGTCCAATTTCTGTTGCCCTACCCGGGCATTGACAGTGGTAAGTAGACCGGTCTCAAAACCGGCCGCATCCAATAGGCCGTAGAGGATGTTACTGGTCGTGGTCTTGCCATCTGTGCCCGTCACACCGATCACACCCAAACCGTGGCTTGGATAGCCTTCCCAGGCCGCACACAGCAGCCCCAAAGCCTGGCGTCCGTTCCCTACTCGTATGTACGGAACGGGCAGGTCAAGTTCTTGTTCACCGACCACTGCTCTGGCCCCGGCCGCAAGTGCCGCCCCGATATAATTGTGGCCGTCGCTGCTGACACCAACATAAGCGACAAACAGAGCACCTGGCTTTACTTGACGCGAGTCACTGCTTATATGCGATATCGCTATATCAGGATCGCTTGTTGTCATCCCGAGGGGAGCGATGAGTTCGCCAAGGGTGTGGGACATGGGTGTTTGTAGGCCGGTAGGCCAGTAGACCGGTAGGCCGGTAGAATGGGATGTGCCGTCAACGCGAGTAACGGGCGCAGCTTCCCAGGTTTTCCAGTATTCAGGTTCACGATATGGCTAAGCACCTGGGAGAGGGCCGGATCTACTGAGCGTGGGTTGCATACGCTGGGGATCGCTTCTATTACTTATCTGTAGGTTTACGGCGACGGCGGCGATGGCGTTTACGGCCTGTTTTTTTCGACTTCTTTTGCGCCGGTTTGGGATCAGATTCGGGCTGGGGTAATGGCGCATGCAACATCTGTTGATAATAATCATCCAGCAACATGGTGATGATGGCCGATTCTTCTTCATTTTCAGCAAGGCTACGGGCCAGGGGCATAAAACGGCGACTGCGTTCTGCCTGCAAGTTATCGCGCTCGCGCAGGCGGGCTTCCAATAAAGCGGTTAGACGTTCTGACACGACACTTACCACATCCTCATCATTTGGCAGAGGTCGTTCCTGCATATCGATCTCATATCGTTTGGCGATACGATCAACGGTCGGTTTTTCAATCAGGCTTGCTAATGTTATCGCCGTACCGGTAGCACCCGCTCGGCCAGTTCGCCCGGCGCGATGGATATAACTCTCGACATCTTCAGGGGGTTCATATTGTATAACATGAGAGAGATCGGGGATATCCAGACCGCGAGCAGCAACATCAGTGGCCACCAAAAATCGCAATGTTCCCTTGCGCACTCGCTCCAAAACACGCTCACGATCTTTCTGTGAGAGATCTGCGCTCAATTCGTCAGCATCATAGCCAAACCGCTGCAACACGACCGTTACGAAATGGACCGAGCGTTTAGTATTACAGAAGATAATGGCCGATGCAGGATTCTCGACTTCGATCAAACGGACAAGGTTGCGTTCCCTGCCCATACCCGGCACGATGTAATACTGATGCTCGGTGTCGGTGACATGCACGTGATCACTGCTAAGGGAAAGGAATTCAGGCTCGGCCATGAACTCATGAGCCGTGCGCATGACATACCCTGGAAAAGTTGCCGAGAACATGCAGGTATTTAGATATCGCTCAGGCAGATAGCGTTGAAGCTGTTTCATGTCGGGGTAAAAACCCATCGACAACATGCGGTCCGCTTCATCAAACACCAACATTTGCAGATGGTTGAGCTTAAGATTCCGCTTAAGTAAATGATCCAGCACACGCCCTGGGGTGCCGATTACAATGTGAGCGCCTTTTCGCAACGCCTCGTTTTGGGGTCCGTAGCCGACGCCTCCATAGACTGCGACGCTGCGTAACCCAGCGCTGCCACACAGGGTCTCGGCCTCTCGCCAAACTTGGCGGGCCAGTTCGCGGGTAGGGACCAGCACAAGGGCCTGGCATTGATTGCGCCTGGGAACGAGACGCTCCAGCATTGGCAAAAGGAAAGCGCCAGTTTTACCACTGCCGGTACGCGCCTGAACCATCACATCTCTAGATGCTAGCAGTAAGGGGATAGCACGCGCTTGCACAGGCATAAGGGACTCCCAACCCGCACGCGCTGCAGCCTCTTGTAGCGGCTGAGATAACTGGTCGATAGCAATGTCACTAAATAGTGTGTTGTTCTCTTCAATCATATTCTAGCAATTGTTCCCAGACTGCGCTGGGAAAATGAGGCCTCTCCGGGGCAAGTTTGCATACAGTTAGCGATGCCGCCGTCACGGTGATGTATAGAAAATAAAGTCGATATCACCAGGGGATTGCCCTTTGGCGGTAAGTAGCTGAGCCAGTTCCGCGTGATGCTGCATGCCATGAAGCGCCAGGTGTTGTAGAATGCGCCAATACGAAAAAGTCATGGTATCGCCTCGCCAGGTTGTCAGATCGATTTCACCTTCGATGGCTTCACCATCTACACTCTCCAGGAGTGTCTGCCAGGCTTGGCGTTCATCGTCGAAACCGGTCTGTAATGCCTGGCACGACGGGTAGTCATCAGCTTCGATCGGTGATTGTTGCTGACCTGTTTCAAGCGCTTTGCGCCAACCAAGGTCGGCGCGGAGTAAATGATAGAACAGGTCATGGATTGAGCCATGACCAAATCCGGGATGCTCGAAGTAATCGTCCTCACTCAGCTGCGCTGCGCATTTCAGTAGACGATCGGTCGTCTGCCAATGGTAGGCGAACAGGGTCCTGAATTGAGATTCGCTAAACATGGTTTTCTACCTGCTTGTGGATTCGATCAAACAAACCCGCACCTGAAGAGATGCGGGTCCGTGTTCGAAATGGTGTAGGGAATCGTGCTAAAAACCTGATGCTATCACCAGTTCTACAGACTGGTTTGCCCATTGGATAAAGGGTTCTGCGGCGATACCTACCAGCAGCACCATTATGGCGGTGATGATCAATGAAATCCGCAATCCCGAACTCATGGTCACAGGCTCATCGCTCTCGCTGGGCTTAAAGTACATGAGACGCACGAGATTCAAGTAGTAGGCCGCGCCGATCACAACGTTGACGGCGGCAACTGCGCCCAAGCCCAACAGACCGCGTTCGATAACTGCGCCAAAGATGTAGAATTTGCCTAAGAATCCCGCCGTCGGTGGGATCCCGGCCAGGGAGAGCATGAACAATGACATCAGCAAGGCAAGAATGGGCGCTCGTCTACCTAACCCGTTGAAGACGCTGTAATCACTCGAACCGCTTTGTCTCTCCACTGCCATTACTACCAGAAAGGCACCCATATTGGTGAATAGATAGGCAAAGATGTAGAGGAGTAAGCCGTTGGCGCCGTTAAAAGTATCGCTTGGATTCAGGGCTGCCAGGCCGAGAACGATGTAACCCGCCTGTGCAATCGAAGAGTAGGCCAACATGCGTTTGACGCTTGTCTGTTTGAGCGCAACGAAGTTACCCAGCGACATGGTCAGAACGGCAATGGCGCCGAGCAGAGCCGTCCAGTCAGCCGCGAAAGCGGGCAGCGCCATAATGAATACACGACCGGCCACAGCGAACCCCGCTGCCTTCGAGGCAGTCGTTAGGAAGGCGGTGATGGGCGTGGGCGCGCCATCGTAGGTGTCAGGCGCCCATTGGTGGAATGGCACCAGGCTCGATTTAAAACCAAAACCGGCGAGCAACAGGACAATGGCTGCAACACCGAGTAGCCAGTTCGCGCCGGTCGCAGTCAAGCTCTGACCAATGGTCGCCAGATCTGTGCTGCCGGTGGCGCCATAGAGAAGTGAGATGCCATAAAGCATAGTGGCGCCTGCGGCTGCCCCAAACAGGAAATACTTCATGGCAGCCTCTTCCGAACGCTTATCGTTACGCAAGAACCCGGCCAGGATGTAAGAAGTAATTGAAAGGAACTCGATGCCCAGATAAACCAGGACCAGGTTGATGGCACTGACGGTTACTGAGATAGCCAGGGCCGCGAAAACCAGTAGCGCGTAGAATTCGCCCAAATAACGACTACGGCCTCGCATGTAATTCATGGAAGCGATAATCACCAAAGCAACGCCGATGATCGCCGTCGCCTTAAAAAAGAGCGCATAAGGATCAACAGCCATGGTGAAGGCGACAGGCGTATTGGTGCCTGTCACCGTCAGTGCGATCACGGCCACCAATGCAGCTGCCAGACCTGTCAGGGCGATGATTGCCGCCGTGCGACCTTCATCGCTGCGGCGTCGCGCCAGATCGGCAATGATCACGAGGAATCCCGTGACCACAAGGATCAGTTCGGGCGATAGAAGTTGGAATGTCTCGAATAAAGTCAACGTCATCCCTCCTGAAGTCGTTTAGAAGAGTGCGGAGAGGATGTCCACAGAGAACACATTGAAGTAACCCAGAACCAGGCTGGGGAAGATACCGAAGAGGATCATGAGGAACACCAGCGGCCACAGCGTGACCTTTTCGAAGCCGGCCATGTCAGTGGGACCTTCGGTGTGCTCGCCCTTGATATCGGTCCAATGGGTCCATTTCTTCGGGTCATATTGTCCCAGGAATATGCTCTGGACAATGCGGTACAAGATATAAGCAGCTGTGATCACGATACCAATCACACCGACAAGAGCCAACCAGGGGACGATAGCGAAGGCGCCTCGGAAGGTGAAGAATTCGGCCCAGAAGCCTGCCAAACCTGGCAAACCCAGTGAAGCAAAACCGGTGAACATGAAGGTGGCATAGAATACCGGCACAATGGCGCTCATGCCTCCGAATTTCGCCAGATCACGAGTATGGGCGCGTTCGTAAATCACGCCGACCAGGAAGAATAAAGCGCCGGTGATGATACCGTGAAAGAACATCTGTAAGGCTGCGCCGTTAAGGGCCATCACAGCGCTTTCACGCAGGCCATTTTCGGCGGGATTGCCATTCAGCGCCCAGGCAGCGGCGCCAATGCCCAACAGCACAAAGCCCATATGGCTCACGGAAGAATAAGCGATCAGACGTTTGAGGTCGGTCTGTGCCAGCGAGACAAACGCACCATAGATGATGCCGATCACCCCAATCAGGGCGATCACCCAGCCAAACTGCGCCGAGGAATCGGGGAAAAGTGGCAGCAAGACCCGCAACATACCGTAGGCGCCCAGCTTGAGCAAGACACCAGCCAGGATCACAGAACCGGCGGTGGGGGCAGCGGTATGGGCATCGGGCAACCAGGTGTGGAAGGGGAAGGCCGGCACCTTGATGGCAAAGGCAACGAAAAAGGCCCAGAAGGACAATGTCGCTGCCAGGGGCGCATTAGCCCAAACACCGCCATTTGCAGCCGCCTCGATGATATCGAACGTACCGGTACTGAGGTAAACGCCGATAATGGCCAGCAGCATGAACACCGACCCGGCCAGTGTGTAGAGGAAGAACTTGAGCGCCGCGTATTGGGGCCGATCCTTTTCATTGCCCCAGATGCCGATGAGGAAGAACATGGGCACCAGGCCGATTTCCCAAAAAACATAGAAGAGGACGAGATCGAGCGCCACGAAAACGCCGAACATACCCGTTGACAGGAAAAGGAAGAGGGCGAAAAATTCCTTCACACGCTTATTGATAACCCGGGCTGAGTAATAGAGTCCTAGAGTGGTCAACAAGGCGGTGAGAAAGATGAGGGGAACACTGAGACCATCTGCTCCGATGTGGTAGCTCACATTTAGTGAGGGAATCCATGACTCATCGACCTGATAGGCCATGGCATTCTCCCCGGCTGATACAAATGTCAGGTAATCAATAGCCAAGAAGGTGGCCAGGATCAACGGAATCAAACTCCAAATAATCGAAAAGCGTTTGATTGTCTCCGTACGGTCCTTTGGCAAGAGTGCGGCGATGATGGCACCTACCAGGGGCAGGAATACGATCAGCGTCAGCACCGAACTGCGAAGTAAATCCATTGAAATCTCCTCCTCGGTATTCTAGGGAGATAAAGGCGGCAAACTAATAATTACTGGAAGAAAATAAGCTCGGCAACGGCGAGCAGAACTAATAAACTGAGCAGCACCACCAAAAGGTACTGTTGTATCTGGCCTGTTTGAACCAACCGCAGCACCGAACCCGTAGCATTTGCAACAAGCCCGGTACCATTAACAGCGCCATCGATAAGCCACTCGTCGAGGATGCGACGCGTGAACCCTGCCAACCAGCGTCCAAAGCGGCCGACGGTGTTGACAATACGGTCGATGACATTGATATCAAACCATTTCACAGCCCTCGACAACCACAACGTTGGACGTACGGCGATGAGATGGTAGAGTTCGTCGAAATAATACTTGTTTTCGAGCAAGGTGTAGACTGGTCCCAGAAGTTTTTGTACAGGATCCTGCTGCCCGGCCTGCAACGGGTTGCGCCCGTAAACCAGCCAGGCGACAAATATGCCCCCCAGGGCGACCAACACTGACATCAACACGGGGAAAGCGTTAAAGGGTGGGGCCTCGGAGTGCAGCTCGTAGACTTCTGCCTGCTCACCAATAAGATGATGCCAGGGGTTGTCCAAAAGGGGGCCGACGACGGGGAAATCGGAAGGGATACCAACCCATCCGAGGATAATGGCGAACACAGCCAACACGATCAGTGGTATGGTCATGGAATAAACGTTTTCACTGGCGTGTTCGGCGGCTTCGCTGCGCGGCTTGCCAAAAAAGGTTAGGAACACCGTCCGGAAGGTATAGAAGGCCGTGAGGAAAGCGGCGATGGCCAGGACCCAGAACACGGCATAGTTATTGGTGTACCAGGCATCGGCCAGGATCTCGTCCTTCGACCAGAAACCGGCCGTGATCAGGGGGAAACCGGAGAGTGCGGCCGCGCCGATGATAAATGTCCAGCCGGTTCGTGGCATCTTTTTCAAGAGCCCCCCCATGTTCATCATATCTTGCGGATCGAACACTTCTTTATGTCCATGATCATCATCGTGGCCATGCTCGTGTAAATGATGATGCCCGTGCTCGACGCCATGGATTACCGAACCCGAACCCATAAACAAGAGCGCTTTGAAGAAAGCGTGCATGATCAGATGGAAGACCGCCGCCACCCAGGCTCCCGTCCCCAAAGCGGCGAACATAAAGCCAAGCTGGGAGATGGTAGAATAAGCCAGCACCTTTTTGATGTCGTTCTGGGCGACGGCAATAGTGGCGGCAAAAAGGGCTGTAAAAGTGCCGATTGTCGCCACCAGCGTCATGGCAGCGTTATCGCCATGATGGGTGACGAAGAATAGGGGCAGCATGCGCACGATCAGGTAGACGCCGGCTGAGACCATGGTGGCGGCATGGATAAGGGCTGAAACCGGTGTGGGACCTTCCATGGCGTCGGGCAACCACACATGTAGTGGAAACTGCGCCGATTTGCCGACAGCACCGCCAAAGATGAAGATGGCGATCAGCACTGCCCAGGAGATCTCACCCAACAGAGGTAAGGTCACCGTCGTCTCGGCGAGATGCTCTAAGGTCTCAGGCTCGAAGAGTTCCTGGAAGTTGAGCGTCCCCGCCATAATGAAGAGCAGGATGATACCGATCATGAGCAAGATATCGCCCACCCGGGTGGTGAGAAATGCCTTGAGACCGGCCATGGACGGGGTAATCTGATCCGGGTCGGGATATTTCTTGTTGTACCAGAAACCGATCAGCAGATAAGAGCACAAGCCCATGATCTCCCAGAAAATAAACAACACCAGCAGATTATTCGCCACCACCAGGCCCAACATCCCAGTTGCAAACAACGAAATGTAGGCAAAGAAACGGCTGTAGCGTGGATCCAGATGCTCCTTCTTGGCTTTCTCGACTCTCTCCTGCTCGTCTTTGGGTAGAGAGCCCCGCTTGAGGATATCCTCCATAAAACCGGGGAAACTCATGTAGCCGGTGCTATAGATGAAGATCATGGTGAGGACAATGCCGACCATGAACAGCATCACCGCTGTCACAGCATCGACTGCGACGCCGACACCAAAATTACCTTCGGCGATGGGAATCCAGGGCAGACTGACATCGTAGGGATGCTCGATGATCTCTGCTGGATTGAGGACTACATATAAGGCCACGATCCAACACATAATCCAGGCGAGGACAACGCCCAACAGGGCCACGGTTGAACTCAACCGTTTGCGGGGATTTGTGAATAAGATGATGGCAAAAAATGCCAGGAATGTTGGTACGGGAATAAACCAGGCGAGGTTAAGAATCGATTCGGACATAAACGACCTCGAAGGTTGTGTGTGAACAGAGCTAGCCAGAAGAGCAGGCTGGGAAAATGCTCACACTTTGCGACGTTGAAAAAACCAGGTGGTGATGAGAAAACTTAGAACTAAACCTATCAATGCAAACAGTAAACTCTGCCAGTCTTGTGCGAAACCCAGACCTCGGGCGATGGCGATGGCGACGACTGCACCGCTGAGACTGATTAACAGCGTCCAGCGCTGTTTTCGTTTGGCCTGCTCTGCCTGATGGAGAAGCTCCTGAATGTCTTGGTAGTTGGGATCGACTTTGATGATCTCTTTGGCGTAATGCACGGCACCGCTGTACTTGCCTTGGGCCATTCGCTCCTGAACCATGTCATAGACAGTGGCCAGTTGTTCGTCGAGCGTGCCTGTAAGTTCCTGGCGCGGCATGGGCTACGTTAAGGCGCTCCGCCAAGCGTTAGTGCTTCAACAAGTCAATCTCATCGACATTGACCGTATTACGCGTGCGGTAGATGGAGATGATCAATGCCAGGCCAACGGCGGCCTCAGCCGCGGCAACGGTCAGGACAAAGATCGCGAAGATCTGCCCTGTAGGATCACTGGGTCTGACATAACGCCAGAAAGCCAACAGGTTGATATTGACCGCATTGAGCATCAACTCGACACCCATCAGGACTGCCACAGCATTGCGCCGTGACAAGACCCCAAAGAAGCCGATGCAGAACAGGGCGGCGGCCAGTATTAAATACCATGAAAGGGGTACGGCCACTGAGTTTCCTCCTCCTTAATGGCAATGAAGACAGATTTTACTAAGTGAAAACAGAATAGGTTATTGCACGTGCCGTTCGCGTGCCAGCATGATAGCGCCGATTAACGCTACCAGCAGCAAGACAGAGGCGACTTCAAAAGGGATGACGTAGAACGTTACAAATCCTTCACCAATCTGGGCAATGGCGTCTTCCGGCACTTCCTGCGGATTGACATCAAACCGGACGGTTGTAAGCAACCAAGCCAGAACAGCAAATAATGCAGCGGCGCAGGCACCGATCACCAGAGCATATGTATTCTGTGCGCCGGCTTCACGGCCCATGACACTGCGGGTGAGCATGATCGCAAAGACGATCAGCGTAGCGATGGCGCCGATGTACACAATCATCTGCGAGACAGCAATAAACTCTGCCTCCAGCAAGAGGTAGAGAATGGCCACGCCGGCAAACGAACCAATTAAAAACAGCGCCGCATGAAACAGGTTTCGGGCAAGAACCGTTCCCAGGGCCATCGCCAAAGTGACCAGGGCAACGAGTATGAAGATTACTTGTAATGCCATATCAACTCCATTATTTACAAACGTCGAAGTTCGGGAGTAAAGAGACGCTTGGGAGCGAACGATGCCTTGCGCACGCTCCGCCCCAGCAGGACAAGTGCCGCTATGAGGATAGCGATATTTGCGGCTGCTAACGCGATACCTTCAGTTGGAATGGGAATGGTGGCGACCGTGTACGTGGGAAGGTTCATCTTGAGGATAATCGCCACGGTCATGAAGAGGACGAGCGCCAGCGGTACCAGAAATTTCCAGCAAAATGACATCATCTGATCGATGCGCAGACGAGGGAACGTGGCCCGAATCCAGGCCAGGATGAAGAAAACGACCATCGTCTTCCCAAAGAAATAGGCCACACCCAGCGCCGGGATTTGTTCGACAAAGGGGCCTTGCCATCCACCCAAAAAGACCGTGACGGCGATGGCTGACAGCACCCAACTGTTTAGGAAAAAGGCTAAAAAGAACCAGGCGAACTTCATGCCCGAATACTCGATATTGAACCCGGCCACGATCTCTGAATCCGCTTCCAGGAGATCGAAGGGGGCTCGTTCACCTTCCGCGAGGGCCGAGATAAGAAAAATCACGAAGGCAGTCGGGACAATCCAGATATACCACCCTAATCCAAAAAACTGGCCCTGTGCCTGTGCCAGACCGTTCATGCGCATGGTGTTGGCAAGCATAACCGGAATCAGCATGGCAAACACCAGTGGGATCTCGTAACTTAAAAGCTGAGCGACTACACGGAAACCGCCCAGTAACGCGTACTTGTTATTAGAAGACCAGCCCGCCATCAGTGCTGCCATACTACCTACGGCGGCAAATGCCATGACATAGAGCACGCCGATGTTGATATTGGCGCCCACTACACCATCGGCAAAGGGGATCACGGCCAGCCCCATAATAACGGGGAACACAGCCAGTGCCGGAGCCAGGTTATATGTGATTCGATCCGCTTCCAGCGGCGTGATATCCTCTTTGGTCAGCAGCTTCATAGCGTCGGCGATAGACTGCAACAATCCAAAGGGGCCGGTGCGGTTAGGACCGACACGGTCCTGGATCCTGGCAGCGTACTTGCGCTCCATCCAGATCAGGCCCAACACCAGGGTGAGGGAGAAGATAAACAAGATCAACGCACCTAGCAGCCACCCACTTACTTTGACCAGGGTAATGCTCAGCCCGATCTGTGTAAGCAACTCATTAAAGAATTCGCCGATTACTCGGAGATCAAGTTGAGATAAGTCCATTAAAACGCTCCACAGCGTGGTTGATATCGAAGGTACTCAACAGCGAGCAAATGGGTAACATGTAGGCTCATCATAAGTCCCAAACACAGCGGGGGGCAGCGGGATTAACCCTACTGCCATTCAAGCGCTTCCTTTTTCCAGGCATACACAAGCCCGAGAGCCAGTATCAAGACAAAAAGAATCGCTTCGATAACGGCAAACAGACCGACCTTGTCAAACGCGACTGCAAAGGGGAACATAAACATTACTTCGATATCAAAGACAACAAATATCAAAGCGAACAGATAGTACTGTGCCCGGAACTGTACCCAGGTATCCCCAATCGTCTCCATACCACATTCGTAAGTGGAGTTTTTGATGGGATCCGGACGTTTAGGCCGGATCAACCAGGCAACGCCCGCACCGACAAAGGGAAAGGCGAGGGCAATAACTGCAAGAAATGCTACAAGGCCATATTGATCGAGCATGCGGTTTCTCCTCCGAGGGAAGCGCCTAGACGAAAAGAAAGGTGTCTTGGCGACACCTCAACAGCAAGCTTGTGGGATGAGTGATGAGCAAATCGATTATAGCATAGGCCATTCTGCATAGGGAAGTTTTTCACTTGGAATTCGTGAACGGTCAATCATCGGCCCTGATTGGCACTTCTGCAGGCAGACGACGCAAGATTTCTCGGCGTTCTGGGACTTGCTGTAGAAACGCGTTGTACGTGAACACGTGAGACGTGACGTCGTCATACCGGGCAATTATTCACGTTTCACGTTTCACGTATCCATGCTAAAATATGGCACACGATTCTGCTATTTAGAGTATGCCCTATGCCTGTAAACCAACCTCCAAGCTACCGCGTCGGTCCCGACAGCTTTGATACTGACAATGCCCGCCTTCAGCGAGCACTAGACCGTTATGATGAAGGAAAAGGCTTGATCGGTGGGGATCCCAATCGCCGGCCGCGCTGGCTCAACCCCTTGCCCGCCGAACCCGCTCCTGCA
This sequence comes from Chloroflexota bacterium, assembly GCA_024224665.1. GTDB lineage: Bacteria > Chloroflexota > Anaerolineae > J102 > J102 > PIVW01. Next base: position 25,856 of record JAAENG010000443.1, read on the forward strand.
TTTCGACTGCACCAATCTTCCGAAACACAGCTTGAACGATTGCAGATATTTCTTGGTTCAGCGCCGCTGGAGATCGAGATCGGCTGCGGTCCCGGCGATTTCATCATAAATTGGGCTGGGCAGCACCCTGAGCGGCACTTCCTGGCCTTCGAGATAAAACTGAAGCTCGTGAACAGGATCATTAAAAGGGCGCGGCGACAGGGCATCGACAACCTGTGGATTTCTGACGATGATGCCCGATACGATCTGCCGAGATTGCTGAAACCGGCCAGTGTCGATGTCTTCCATGTTCTCTTTCCCGACCCCTGGTGGAAACCCAGGCATCAGGCGCGGCGCCTCTTTGTCTCACCCTTTGTCGAGATTTTGGCGCTATTGCTTCGACCTGATGGCGTTTTACGTGTGGCTACTGATGTTCCCGGCTATGGCAATGCCCTGCAAAAGGTGATTCAAACATCGGGACAATTCAGCCAACACAGACCTGAACTAGCAGAGAAATTCGCTGACGCCGCTGCAACCAGTCGCCAGGCATTTTGCGACAAGATCAACCGCCCCTACCGATTTTTCTACTTCACCAAACAATCTTTGACAACTTAACCGGAGACCTCATGCCACGCCAGATCATACACACTTTGAACGCACCGGCCGCCATTGGCCCCTACTCGCAAGCCGTTAGTACCGGATCGCTCTTGTTCACCGCCGGCCAGATCGGTATCGACCCGCTGACCAGGCAGCTGCGTTCTGGCCTCGAGGCACAAACCCGGCAAGTTATGACGAATCTTGAGGCCATTTTGACAGAGGCCGGAAGTGATATGTCCAAAGTCATCAAAACCACTATCTTCTTGACAGATATGAGTCATTTTGGTGTAGTTAATACCATTTACGGTGCAGCGTTTGCCGAGGCGCCACCGGCCCGATCGACCGTCGCCGTATCAGCCTTGCCACTGGGGGCGCTCGTCGAAATCGAAGTCGTTGCCCTTATCAATTGAGCAAACCAGAAAAAACAGGTTAAATACTGGGCTTTGATAGTACGAAACAGTATAAACACGGGGTTTTTCGTTTTGCCAATTCTAAAAAGGCACGGTATACTTCTGTCCATATTATTTGGAGGAGAAGGTCTTATCTATGAACAAGCTCGAAGAACTCCCTGAAGTACCCACTCAGGAGGTAGAAGTCCCTCAGAATCTAGACGAAGACGACACTCAAACAACCGAAACACAATCTATCGAAGCACAAGCAGCCGAGCAAGATGTGCATCCGATGGAATTGCTGTTGAGTGAAGATACGTTTAGTTTCAAGGAACTGGAAGTCGGCGAAACTATCGAAGGCTCCATTGTCAGCATTAGCGACGGCGAAGTCCTCGTGGACATTGGTTCGAAGTCCGAAGGGGTTATCCCATCACGCGATTTGGATCGGGTAGATGATGAAATCCGAGACAACCTGAAGGTTGGAGAAACGATCTTCATTCAAGTGGTGCGACCTGTCAGCAGAGATGGGCATGCGCTGCTATCGCTTTCGCGTGCTCTGGCCGAGTACGATTGGCAGCACGCTGCAGAGTTGATGGAATCCCAAGAAGTCTTTGAAGGCGAGGTCAGCGGATTTAACAAAGGCGGTATAATTGTTTATATCGGCAAAGCTCGCGGCTTTGTACCCGCTTCACAATTGGTCAGTGATCAGGGCACGAAGCAAGATAATTCGGACGATCGCTTCTCTGCGTTGGTCGGTAATAAGCTGCAGCTGAAGGTTATCGAAATCGACCGCAGCCGCAATCGCCTGATCTTGTCAGAACGACAGGCCATGCGCGATTGGCGACGCCACCAAAAAGAAAAACTGTTGAGCGAACTCCAAATCGGGGATGTTCGTACAGGCACGGTAAGCAGCCTCGCTTCATTCGGCGCCTTTGTCGATCTCGGTGGGGCAGATGGCTTAATCCATCTTTCCGAACTCTCTTGGGGCCGTGTGCAGAATCCCAGTGAGGTCATCAAGGTTGGAGATGAAGTCAACGTCAAAATTATCAGCGTCGATCGTGAACGGCGGCGTATCGGACTCAGCCTACGACAGCTACTGCCCGAACCCTGGACCATTGTTCATGAGCAGTACGCCATCGGCCAGCTTGTCGAATCCGAGATCACCCGCCTGACAAGCTTTGGCGCATTTGCCCGTGTCGACGGTTCGATTGAGGGTCTCGTTCACATCAGCGAACTCTCTGAGCAGCGCATCAACCATCCTAAAGAAGTTGTTCAAGACGGCCAGAAACTAACATTACGTGTCATCAAGATCGACCCCGACAAACGGCGGATGGGCCTGAGCCTCAAGCGTGTTGCCGAGGAAGAATACGCCGTTATCGAATGGGCCCCCGATGAAGCTGACGATACAGAGACGACCATGGCAGCAGCAATGGCCGAGGCTGAAGAATTTGTCGAGAGCGACGAAGGTGAAATCGTTTTGGAAGAAGTCGAAGTCACCGATGAGATCCTCGTAGAGGATGGCGAAGTCGTTGCCGAAGTCATCGATGAAGTCATTACCGAAACTTTGGTGGAAGATGGTGAAGTCGTAGCTGAGGTTGTCGACGAGATCATTACCGAAACAGTTTTGGAAGATGGTGAAGTCGTTGCCGAAGTCATCGACGAAGTCATTGTCGAAACCGTGATAGAGGATGGCGAAGTCGTAGCCGAAGTCATTGACGAAGTCATTGTCGAAACCGTGATAGAGGATGGCGAAGTCGTAGCCGAAGTCATCGACGAAGTCATTGCCGAACCCGTGATAGAGGATCGCGACGTCGTCGCCGAAGCCATCAACGACGTCATTGCCGAAACGGGGACCGCGGACGCCGACGTCGCAGGCGACA
>JAAENG010000444.1 GCA_024224665.1 Chloroflexota bacterium
GCGCTTATGGAAGTTCAGAAAATAGACCGGTAATACCACAAGTCGTCTTGCGAGCCTCACACCGGGATAAAGTCCCGGTGCTACATGACAGCGCCTCATGAATGAGGCTAGTTCGGCAAGAGAAACGATGCGAAATAGGTAAATAGCCGGATTGATCCGGCGCTGTTTAGATTCATCCCCCGGCGGATCTGTCAGGTTGTTATTACCGGATTAATAAGTCAACTTCCATTAGCGCTTTTGTGCAGCTGTCACGGCGATGAATCGCCTACTACGAACCGCACAGCTACGTGCGCCACAAAGAACTAGTTTGATGCGCTGCAACTTTCAGTAAGACCACCTTCGTTCAACCACCATGAAAAGACGCTCGACCAAAAAACAGGCGCTCACCATTTTCCTCATCGGACTGTTACTCGGTACCGCCCTAATCGTGCTCGCGCTCGGTACGCTGTTGTATGGTTATGCGCGCATTGCCTCTTCTCTGCCACCACCCCAGGAATTGCGTGATCGAGCCAATACCTTTAAGTCGACAGCGCTGTATGATCGGGAAGGCAATCTGCTTTATGAGATCTTCCCCAATGATGCCGGTCGCCGCATCATCAAACCTTTGGCTAGCATGAGTCCCCATCTGATCAATGCCACGGTCGCGGTCGAGGACCCCAATTTTTACCGCCATCCGGGCGTAGATCCAACCGGTGTTGCCCGGGCTGTATTCTACGTACTGCGGAATGAATCACGTAATCCCGGGGGCAGTGGGATCCCCCAGCAGCTGGTAAAGCTCACGTTCCTGTCGGCGGAACGGAGCTACTTGCGCAAGATGCGGGAGGCGGTCCTGGCCCTGGAGATCAGCCGCCGTTACGACAAAGATACGATCCTGGAGATTTATCTCAATCATATTCCTTACGGCAATCTCGCTTTCGGCGGCGAAGCGGCGGCCCAGACCTTTTTCGACAAGCCTGCCAGCGATCTGACCCTGGCTGAAGCCTCTTTGATCGCCGGGATCGCCCAGGCGCCGGGTTATTACGACCCTTACACGAACTGGGAGGCCGCACGATTACGACAGAGTGATGTGCTGCGCCTCATGGTTTTGCACGGGTTCGTCTCCTCCTCCGAGGCAGATGCGGCCTGGCTCGAATGGGAGGGGGTAAATCCGGCCGATATTTTATCTACGAGTCCCGCCGGTTACCCTCACCCCCATTTTGTGAACGAAGTACGACAGCAGCTTGAAACCACCTATGGTGCTGAGGTCGTTGCCAAAGGTGGCTTGCGTGTCACAACTACCCTGGACCCAGCCGCCCAAACTCTGGCCGAACTGGCCGTAAGCGAGGGCATCGACTCCTTGCAAGTGCGAAACGCCAACGCCAATAACGCTGCCCTGGTCGCACTCGATCCCCAGACCGGCGAGATCTTGGCGCTGGTGGGCTCACCTGATTACGACGATGTCGAACACGATGGTCAGGTCAACATGGCGGTCATAGCGCGGCAGACCGGCAGCGTGATCAAACCTTTGACTTATTTGGCCACCTTCGAAATGCAGGAGGGTTTCTGGACGCCGGCCACCCTAATCGTCGATGAAAAGACGCAGTTCCCGGATGGACCGGGCCGGCCACCTTACGAACCCAAGAACTATGATCGAAAATTCCACGGGCCTGTCCCTGTGCGTTCGGCACTGGCCAACAGTTATAACATCCCCGCGGTCAAGGCATTGCACCATGCCGGTGTTCCCGCGCTCACTGATGTGGCCGAGCGCTTGGGCATCACCTCTCTCACCCGACCGGATTACGGATTGTCCCTGACGTTGGGTGGTGGCGAGGTCAGCCCTTTGCAGATGACGGCGGCCTTTGCGTCCCTGGCAAATGGTGGGTTTCGGGTCGAGCCACACACCATCTTGAGAGTGGAGACCGATTCCGGGGATCTATTGGAGGATAACAGCATGCCCCCGCGTTGGCGGGCGCTTACGCCTGAGCACGCCTATCTGCTGACTTCTATCCTCAGCGACCGGGAAGCGCGGCGGCCGGCCTTTGGTAGCACTGCCCGGAGGTTAGAGCTTCCCGGGCGTGTGGTCGCAGCCAAGACCGGCACCAGCGATGACTGGCGAGATGGCTGGACGGTGGGGTACACACCGCAGATGGTGGCCGGTGTGTGGGTGGGGAACACAGATAACAGTGAGATGGATGGGTTGAGCGGTGTGCAGACGGCGGCGCCGATCTGGAAACAGTTCATGCGCCGCTATCACGAGACCCTGCCGGTGCTCAACTTTACCCGCCCTGACGGGATTGTGGAGGTGTCGATCTGTCCGGAAACCGGGTTACAGGATCCTGCGTGTGAGAATCAACGGCTAGAGATATTCAAGGCCGATCAGTTACCCGTTAGTGTTGAGCCCGAAGCTGAAACGGCCATTACGGTTACGCCGGATGGTTAGGGTGCAACGGCAACGAACCGAATGAATTCGTCGCTGAAAGTACGAAGCCCCCTCAGGGGCTAGCTGCGTTCGAGGCGACTATCACTGGCGGCATGATCTGTGATTGATAATACGGCGTCATGCCAGTGATAGTCATCTTTTAGCGTTTGCACTGGTTCAGTAATTGCGTTGGAATGTGGCGGTCCAGCTATAGTGGCCGAAACAGCCCGGTTGCACTACAAATGTACTACAGTCCGATTCATTCGTGCAGTAGTGGCTAGCTAAAAGAAGATCGTAGGATATTTGGCGAGGATCGGTCGGGGCTTCTACGCTGTCGCTGCTGACCTCGCGGCCATCAGTATCGCGTTTAATCCTTACGCCGTTGCCGGGTGGAAATAGCACGAATTCCGTCATGCCTGATCCCTTATCACCGGTAACCGATTCCTCATCATGGATGACACCGGACTCGGTGAGTGTTGTCAGGGGGTGGGCGACATCTGCATCCGCCAGGGATACAGTGACGACACGTTCCATGGGACGGAGCCGGCCATCGGAATCACCGTCGAATAAGAAGGGGCTCTGGTTGATATCGTCGTAGCCTGCGTATGGGTTCTGGCCATAGCTACGGCCGAATCCGGTATCTTGCGAGAGTACCGTGCCTTCAGGATAGGCATCACGAAAATCGGCAAAGCTGATGAGACTGGTGGGAATAAATGTCAGCATCTCGCCCGCCAATTCACCTACGACACCCTCACCCGTGAACTGCTGCCAGAGCGATTCGGTTGTGCGGTCGTACATAATCAGGTCGGAATTTCGTAGCAGACCCGATGTACCGAATTCAAAGACCTGGTCTTGGAAGCGCCTGTCAAAGGTAATGGCCGAGTTGCATAGGGGGCAAAAGGTCACTGCTACCGGTACGTCACCCACACTATCGTTGACGATCTCATGCCAGGTAAGGATCTGGATGGGATAAGCGCGGGCTTCACCATTGATCTCGAGGGCGATGACAGGCTCGTTCTCAGCCAGCCAACTCGTGGCTGCATCAAGCTCGACAAATGTGGGGTTGTCGATAGATGGGATGCCGTCACGCGGGGGACCACCTGAGAGGATTTCATCGTAGGCAATCGTGTGTCTGTTCCAGTCTGTGTCCCAGCTACTTGTCAGTTGCTTGAGGCGTTGGGATCGATCATCCTCTGTCAGGACCTCGGAAGTACGACTGACAGGTTGGGCATCAGACCCATCGGCCGGTTCGATTTCGCTCTGTTCCGGCGCTGATGCCCCCTCTATCGAAGGCGCCGGATTCTTGTCAGCATCAGAGACAATGTCGCTCGTAGGTGAATCTTGCTCAGCCAACATGGCTATTTCATCCGATGCGCTTGCGGTTGCTGTCGAGTTATTGCTAAAGGTAATGATTACCCAGGCGACGATCAGTAGACTTAAACCGATCAATGCACCCAGCACCACCCAGAGGGTAGTTTTTTGAGATTGTTGTGCCATAATGTTACTCCATGTGATCGTTTCGAGGGTACTAAGTTGAGATTCAATCAGGACTGAATGTGCTCGGCGATGCGGGTCTCGATGAATTCTTTTGGGATATCTGCATCAGAACCTCTCTGCGCAGCATTTTTAGTGGGGATTATTCAGATGTCATCGCCAAGGGCGCTATTTGCAACGAAGCGATCCTTGCTATGGCTGAATAATCGTTTGAGGATTGTTTCTGCAAATATGATGCATGGTATCCCCTTGCTCCTTGCCGCTCTCAGCGCAGTCTCATGTTGTACCCACGCCCTATTCATTCACACAAAAATAGCCCATTGCGGAGAAGGGCAACCTTCTCTGGAATGGGCCAGTTGACAGCAGTCACAGCCGTCTAATCAATTCGTCTAAGCGTTTGCCTCGTCGGCAACCACTGCCACTTCCTCTGTCTCGACACTTTCTGTTTGCTCTTCGACAGCTGCATCCAGTTCTTCTTCAGATAGCATGTCGCGCTCGAGTTCGCCTTCAGCTTCGACAACGACTTTGAAGGTAGCGTCGATTTCCTGAGCCAAATGAATGGTTATTTCGTGCTCGCCCAGTTCACGCAACGAGTGGTCGAGGCGAATACGGCGGCGATCGATATCCATGTCCAGCGCCTCTGCCAGGGCATCAGCAATGGCTGCTGTAGTGATCGAACCATAGAGGCGTCCGCTTTCACCTGCTTTGGCCGTGAAGTTAAGGGTTGTGGCGTTAATGCGATCGGCCAAATCACGGGCAGTGGCCAGCTCGCGCAGGCGCCTCCGTTCGGCCGATTGCTTCAGTTGATCTGATTGCTTACGCAATCCTTTGGTCGCGGGCATGGCTAAGCCACGAGGGATCAAGAAGTTACGGGCAAAGCCGGCCTTTACTTTCGTGATATCGCCGGCAGTACCGAGGCCTTCGACATCCTTCTTCAGCAATATTTCCATGGTTGGATCAATCTCCTTAGGAACGAGGATTTATTAATAACCGAAACTTGTCCATACTTGGTAGATGTAAGGTCCCGGTTTTATTCAATCCTAAGTCCTTATCTGCCTACCGCCAAACGACTCAGGTCCGGCGTTTTATCTGTGAAATCGTTATGCCTACAAGACCGGTCAGAGGGCCGGTTCGAGAATTGCATTGATGGATCTGCCTTGCTCACAGGCAAAGCAAAAGTTTACACTAACGCCGCAGATTCTGCCAAATTCCCGGTGGCATACGGCTATAAGCGATCTCTCAGCTTTGGGTAGGGTGTGCCGACCATGCTATACTCTGCGGCTGTGACTGCTCGCATAACTGTGCAAACGCTTGTCGGATTCTCTGCAATCTAGAGCGATGCAGCGCGCGCACAGTTGTAGAATTTGAGTCATGTATGCATGTCAGAAGCACAACAGAAATGATAATCTTCAAAGGAGATAGTTAATGTCTTGTAAACGATTGTCAACGCTGGCCATTCTTATCATACTGGTTTTTACAGTGGCCGGCTGTGCGTTGACTTCTTCGTCTGGCCAAGATGCTACCGAAACGGAGCCGACGCCGCGCCCAACACTACATCCCACCTTTACGCCGACGCCCGTGCAACCGACGCCGATTCCGCCACCTCCTACGGCCGAACAACCAACGGCGACAGCGATCGTCATCGAACCAACTCCCGAGCCAGAAGTAGCCGAACCTACGCCGGTTCCCGAGGAACCCACACCTACCGAGATCCCACCTACACCGACACCTTCAGCCCCACAAGTTGAAATGATCGCAGCCACCGTCAATCTGCGCAAAGGACCCGGAACCAATTACGGTAAGGCTGGTCAGGTGAAACAGGGGCAGGTTTTTGGTATTCTGGGCCAAAACCAGGATGGGAACTGGTTTCAGATACAGAAAGAGGATGGTTCCATGGCCTGGGTTGTCAACGGCAAGAACTTGACTCGCCCTATCGGCGATGCCAGCACAGTGGCGCTCGCCCAGAATATCCCGGCCCCGCCGCCAACGGCAAAGCCCAAGCCGACCAATACCCCCGCTCCAACCAATACCCCTGCCCCCTCCTACTTGTTCGTCAAGGTTGGAAATCCAGATTTCAGGCCCAATTCAAATCCTGTTGTCACATTTTGGGGTGGACTCTACGACAGTGCTCAAACAAACTTTATCGGTGGTTACTCGTTGGTCGTCGAAGGACCCATGGGTCGTCAAGAAGGTATGTTCGAACCCTTTGAACGGCGAGGCGATGGTGGTTTACCCAGCGTATTCGTCTACAATGCAAAAGTAGAATTCCTCGGTGCGTCCGATGGTGTCTATCGTGCCTATGTTGCAGATGGGGGCGGTAAGGCAGTTTCTGAAGCATACGACTTGGCGGTCGGAGGAGCAGGTGCACGCATTTTCTTCCCGCGCTGGAAACAACCTTAGGCCGTACCGGAACTCGATGATCTTTTGTAACGTTATGACTTTGAGAGGAGTTACCATAGCGTCTACAGCTTTCCCGCATTCCTGAATCTCACGTACCACCAAACTATTCGCGCACGCATGCTCTATGCATGTGCCACTGTGAGACGACGATAATTCAGTGACCCCTGGACAAACGCCTGAGGCGACCTCACGCCTTCGCATAACCGCAGCTCTATTGCTCCTTCTGGTCTTCGCTTTGGGATGTACCAGTGTGGGGCGTATGGTCGTGGCGCCAACTCCTACACCAACGCCCACCAATCTGCCCACATTGCGCCCAACCAGCACCATAACACCGACTGCTACTATCACGCCCACACCCACGTGGACGATCACTCCCATTCCGTCCGCGACAACGACACCTCTACCCTCCGCTACTTTTACCGCCTCACCCACGCTCGTGCCGGTAGCAGAAGCCAGAATCATCAACCCCAGTGTCAATGTCCGCAGTGGTCCTGGCGTTGCATTTAACCGGGTGGGCGAAGCGCGTCAGGGTGAAGTCTATGGCATTACCGGTACGAATGAGAGTGGTATATGGTGGAAGATCTGCTGCCTCGAGGGTAACAAGCAAGGGTGGATCCGATCAGATTTGGCCGAGATCACCGGCCCGCTCGATGAGATCGCCGTACTCGATATTGCAACACCAACACCTCGCCCCACTGCAACCGCCACTCCCATTCCTCCCACGCCAACACCAGGCCTCGCTTTCTATAAAGGCATTGGGCCCATCCACATGAAGACCCATAACGATTGGTTGACACTGTGGGTCAAAGTCTACTCAGGTAATGCCGGTGACGGTTTCCCCATACCCGGATGGCGTATGGAGATCAAGCGTGATGGTATCGTGATTGCTGTGACAGAACCTTCGGCCGATTTCTTCCAGTATTCTGCTCCGCCTGATAAAGAATTCGGAAATCGCGTGATCTACAATCTCAAAAAAGAGGTCCTGAATCCGGGCACAGGACGATGGGAAGTTTATCTTATCGACGGTGGCGGTGTTCGTCGCTCGCCCATTGTGGAATTCACAACAAGTGAGACCGATCCTAACCGAGAGAAATATATCGGATTCCTGGCCGCCGGGTAATTAGAAGTACGTCCGTTATGACCCACGCCGATCTCCCCCGATCTCGACGTACCTATCTCCTGATCCTGGCAGCGATCTTGCTGATTGGGCTGATTCTGCGTCTCATTCGTTTGGATTTCCAACCCCTGTGGTGGGATGAGGGCTATAGTGTGTGGTTTGCCGGGCATCCCCTGACTGAGATGGTGCGGCTGACAGTAGAAGATATTCATCCGCCGCTTTACTATGGCCTGCTGCATATCTGGTCGCTGGCCATGGGCCTGTCGCCTTTGTCGCTGCGCCTGTTCAGTCTTTTGGTTAGTCTGGTTGCCATTCCCCTTGCTTATGTGTTTGGCCGAGACCTGCACGATCATGGCACGGGTCTCATTGCCGCTGCTATCGTTGCCGTCAACCCGCTCGCCATCTTCTACAGCCAGGAAATCCGTATGTATGGTCTGGCGACCAGCTTCAGCCTGCTGGCGCTATGGTCGGGATGGCGCTGGCTGCAACCACATAGCCGACGTCGGTTCGGAATCGTTTATGTTCTCAGCCTCTTGAGCGGGTTGTATACCCTCTACTACTTTGCCCTGATACCCTTGGCGCAGAGTGTTTACATGGTGCTGTTTGCTCGCAAGCGTTTGATTCCATGGCTGATAACTCAGGTAGCGGCCTTGTTACTTGTTCTACCCTGGCTGTGGTACGCCGGACCAAAATTGCTCGATTATGTCGCCTACAAAGTCGTGCAAGACAATGATATTCCTTTAGGGATTGTACCCTATGTGGGGCGCCATCTCTCGACCTTTCTGACAGGGCATCTGGAAGGCGTCCTTACTCCGCTCTGGGCCTGGATTCTGCTACTGCTTCTCCCCATCATCGTCGTGTTGATCTGGCCGGATCGCGGCGATGAGGATGCGTCTCTCCCACAAAGACGAAGCCCACACCTCGCTTCGGCATATCTGGCCCTGTGTTTGTTTATCCCCCTGGCCATCGGGTTCATCCAACAACTGCGAGCACCTTTCATTCCGGATCGATTTGAGCGTGTGCTGCTCTTTGCAGCGCCCGCCTTTTGGTTGCTGATCGCGTTGGGATTGCGCCGTCTTGCACGTGAGTCTCTGCCCGCAGCCATACTCGTGGCCGCGTTCCTGCTGTTCGCAAACATCGCCAGCCTGTTTGCGTTCTACACCACCCCCCGCTACGCGGCGCAGGACTATCGTTCCCTGATCCGTACAGTGCAACTAAATGCGGTTGAAGGTGATAGCGTTTTAACCCTTTTTCCCTGGCAAGCAGGCTACTTCTGGTCATATCTGCCAGCAGGAGATCGACCTGATATCGTCTCCAGTTCTGATTTGAATTGGAGCCCGCACCTGCAGAAACAGCTCGACGATCTCCTTGAACAAGGCGCGGTGTGGTTTCCTGAGCATTTGGCATTGGGCGGCATACTGGAAACGGCAGCTGAAGATTATCTGAGCCAACAGGCTTATCAGCTTCTCAATCACTGGTATGGTGAAGAGACACGTCTCACGGGCTGGGCTAAACCTGGCGCTAAAACGATGTCCGTTGAGCTTACGACGCCCGTCGAGCTTACGACGCCCATCGAGCTTACGACGCCC
>JAAENG010000445.1 GCA_024224665.1 Chloroflexota bacterium
ATTGCTCAAACCCCTGTTGGCCGAAGAAGGTATCGAACAGATCGGTACGGTCGTGGTCGGAACCGTGGCCGGGGATCTGCACGACATCGGCAAGAACCTGGTGGCCATGATGATGGAAGGCGCCGGCTTCAAGATCGTCGATCTGGGCACCGATGTGTCACCAACCGCCTTCGTGGACTCGGTCAGCAACGATAGCCCAGACATCATCGCTATGTCCGCCCTGCTCACCACCACCACCAAATCGATCATCGCCACCATCGAAGCGCTGGAAGAGGCGGGCGTGCGTGGCCAGGTCAAGGTCATGGTCGGCGGCGCCCCCATTACCCAGGACTTTGCGGACAAGGTGGGAGCAGATGGCTTTGCCCCTGATGCCGGTAGCGCTGCTCGGAAAGCCAAAGAGTTGCTGGCTGCTTGATGCAATGTCGAAGATTCAAGATTAAGGATTGAAGATTCAAGATTCGCTATCTTAGCGCAATACCAATCGCCAATCTTCGATTCTTCAATCCTACGTTACCTACAATCCCAATACTAGCAACATCATAAGCGCCAACGCAATCTTGGTCAGCAAGCCTGACGCCATGCAGGTTGGGGCATCCTCGTTGTGCGATGGTGCCCGATGAGCCTAATTATGAACGCAATCAGCGATTACGAGAAGTCAGACGTTAACCGATTATTAAAGGCGTTTCGGCGTGAAGAGCCGGACCGGATCCCCCACCTGGAATTCTGGGTCACAAGCAAGCCGGTGTACGAATACGTCCTGGATAAAACCTTGGACTACGACATTGAAGATGCGAGCGTGGGCGGGCAATCCATATCGCCCGAAGACCACGTTGAGTTCGCCGGGCGGTTGGGCATGGATGCGGTTGTGTGTAATTTCAACTGGCGCCCCAATAACATCTTCCACACCGCCCGTGATGGCACCGAACACTATGTGGACGGAGACATCAAGAGCGAAGCCGACCTGGTAAATCTCGACCCCCCTGACTCCATTGACGACCAGCTTGCCTATCTCGAACGCTATCTCAAAGCTGCTGATGGCTCCGGCGTGGGTGTGTTTGCCAACTTCACATCCTTCTTCGATAGCGCCATGCTGGCCGTGGGGGTGAACGACTCATTCTTGATGTTTTATGACAACCGGCCTTTCCTCGAGAAATTGATGGATATCCTTTTGGATCACCAGGAAAAAGTCATGCAGGCCGTTTGCGACCGCTTTGCCGACGACCTGGCCTTTATCTTGGTCAACGACGATATCGGTCAGAACCAGGGGCTGATGATCAACCCCACCATGTTCAAAGCCATCTTTCCCCATCGCATGAAGCGCCTGATCGCTCCGGCTAAGGCTGCGGGCAAGCTGGTCGCCTACCACACCGACGGCAAGATGGACATGATCTTCCCCATCCTCGACGACATCGGCTTCGACATCTGCCATCCCATCGAGCCGGAATCTAACGATCTGTTCGAGGTCAAGAAAATGTGGGGGCATCGTTTTGCCTTCCTGGGCAACATCCCCACTGTCCTGCTGGCCTATGGTCCAATTGAGGAGATCGAGGAAAGGGTGCGGGTCTATTGCGAAGAACTGGGCCCAGGTGGAGGTTACGCTCTCGGTTCCTCTACCAGCATTATGGAAGGCATCCCACCGGAGAATTTCGTGGCCATGACCCGAGCGGCGCATACCTATGGGCGGCGCGGTTCGTACGGCAAGGCTGTGTGATGCGTGTTGCGTATTGCGTGTTGCGTGTTGCGTTGTTCCCATTTGCCAACAAGTATATAGAAAAATATGAAACGAAAATCAAGGAAATGAACATGACCAATCTAGAAACAACACAACCTTACAACCGCCTTATCGGCGACATGCCCAAGATAGGCATTCGCCCTACTATCGATGGTCGTCTGGGCGGTGTGCGCGAATCGATGGAAGAGCAGACCATGAACATGGCCAGGGCTGTGGCCGACATGTTGGAGAGCAATCTGCGCCATGCCAATGGCCTGCCCGTCGAGTGCGTGCTCGCCGACGGCACCATCGGTCGCGTGGCCGAATCAGCCGCCTGCGCCGAGAAATTCCGCAAAGAGGGCGTGGGCCTCACCCTCACCGTCACGCCTTGCTGGTGCTACGGCTCCGAAACCATGGACATGGATGCGCACATGCCTAAGGCTATCTTCGGCTTCAATGGCACCGAACGGCCGGGGGCCGTCTACCTGGCCGCCGTACTGGCTGGCCACACCCAGAAAGGACTGCCCGCCTTCAGTGTCTACGGCCGTGATGTCCAGGACAGCGATGATACCTCGATCCGCCCAGACGTGGCCGAAAAGTTGTTGCAGTTTGCGCGGGCGGGATTGGCCGTCGCCACCATGCGCGGTAAATCCTATCTATCCATCGGCGGCACCTCCATGGGCATCGCCGGCTCCATCGTCGACCAGCCCCTGTTCGAAAGCTACCTGGGCATGCGCGTCGAGGACATCGACATGACCGAGATCGTGCGACGTGTGCATGAAGAGATCTACGATGGCGAGGAATTTGGGCGGGCGCTGGCCTGGTCGGATGAGAACCTGACCAAGGGCGGGGATTACAATCCCCCAGAGATGCAACGTAGCCAGGAGAAACAGGACGCCGCCTGGGATTTCTCCGTCAAAATGGCGATGATCGTGCGAGACCTCATGGTCGGGAACCCACGGCTGGCCGAGATAGGTTTCGGCGAGGAAGCGCTGGGGCACAACGCCATCGCCGCTGGTTTCCAGGGCCAACGGCAATGGACCGACCATTTTCCCAACGGCGATTTCATGGAAGCGCTGCTCAACAGCTCGTGGGACTGGAACGGTATCCGCCAGCCCTACATGGTCGCGACCGAGAATGACGCACTCAA
>JAAENG010000446.1 GCA_024224665.1 Chloroflexota bacterium
CGACAACAATCTCACCCTTGACGTCATCATGCTCCTGGACAAAGTCGCCAACCGCTTGCAGATAGCCATCCCACATGTCGGTCGTGAAAGTGTCGATAGTCTCGCGCAATGTGGCGGGTATTTGCTCCAGAAATGCCCTTACTGTCTTTTTTTTCGATCTGGCAGCACCGCCAACACTCGGCATTTTCCATCTTTCTGACGTGCTGTCACGATCGCAGCATAGTTCTTACGTCCCTTTTTCAGCGCAATCTCATCAATGCCGATGGTGCCCAAATCACCCATTTCTGACCAGTTTACCGTGGTCTCGATTTGGCGGTCCAAGGCTCCGACTACTGCATCATAACCGATATTCTCTCTCATACTGACATCTTCCACTGTCGTATTCACCAACTGCTTCATCAGCCACTGGTCATATGCGAAGATATGTGGACTGCGCTCTTCATACCACGGCACCACCTGCGTCGTTGTGGGCTCGTACTCGCAGTCTTTGCACTGACCGCGCCGAGGTCTAATTTGGATATAGGTCTGCATGTCTAGAACCGGCAGATGGCGCAGTGTTCGTTCCTGCCCATGTCCATACCGACAAGCTATCTCTCGGCCGCATATCCCGCATTGAACCGTATCCAATGTGCTTTCAACTTCGATGACTAAGCGGCCATCATCGCTGATTTCTGTTGCCAGAATCTTAACTTCTGCTATATCCAAGGGAATCCTGAGTTCAGCTGACATTTTCTTGTTCCTTTCTGTTCGTATTTTGGAGCACTATTCTATGTCAACCCCCTGAGATCCCAAAGAACCATAAAACACAGATTTTTCTATTGTATTTCATCCGCGTTTTTTTCTATCCGTGTCTTATTCCTGGCCGCCAGGGTCAAGCGGCAAGTCCAATCTTGTCTAAAACCACATTCGCACCTGCGACCTACTACTTGCCCCAAAGGGGCCTGATTTTCTCAGTGCAGTCTGGGGATAATTGCTAGGCGCTTACTAAAAATGATCGACAACTTTCTGTCGATGTGAGTGGTAAGTGGCACGTTGCTAGTGGCAAGTTCAACTTTGTCTGCAACCGAACTCGCACATGCGACCTGCTACTTGCTGCTTGCTGCTACTTGCTACCTGCCCCAGCGGGATCTGATTTTCTCAGTGCAGTCTAGGAACAATCGCTAGAGACTTCGATGGTGGGAAAGCGTGGGGCAGATCTTCAGTCTACAGGTGGTAGATACGCTCGGGCCTCGGCCAGTCTTTTGACGACATACACGTTTATGAAGCAATCATGTCCTTGTGACACTGTAATGTTTTTGTAAGTGTTGCGTAGGAATGCTGTAAGAATCTGGGAATAGAGTGGGGAACGTAACGGTGATGCACAGACACAGTGCCGCAGCAAATCTGTTGACGCAGTGTGAAGTACCGTTTTCTGGCATCACTGCAATCGTTTTCCCAACCTCACTCTTACACATTCCCAGAGGAAACACATCATGTCTCGTAAACTCACGCTCATTGCTCTTGTCTTAGTACTCGGTCTCATTGCAGCCATGCCCATATTTGCCAAAGGCCCCAAACCACATAAGAATGCCGACGCAACAGTCTACGTTATTAGCCAGGGTCTTTACTATGATACCAATATCAGCGGCGCCACCAACTTGCCGCCTCATGGCCCTTTCCAACAACTTTTCGTAGATGAGAATGGTTATCATCTCTCGACTGAATTCGGCCCCGGCGACCAAGGTCATCATGGTGGACGCTGGTGGGTCGATGCAAACGATAATGGTGAGATGGATGAGGGGGATGCTTTCTTCTCTTGTCCCCTTTTAGGACCCGGACGTACAGCACCTTAACCCCTTAACTCCTTAACTCCATCACCTGCATCTGTATGATCCCGAAAGGGCAGGGCATGTCGCCTTGCCCTTTTTGTATGCCCGGCATGGGTGATAGCGATAGCCAGGAGATGAAAGACTCCTGCTAGCACTGGTCTGGTGAACGGCAAGCTGAAGGCAACAGCGTCGTACGGCGGCCACGTTCGACTATGCGCCGTGCTGCGAATTAGGCAGGTCCTGGTACAATAACTTCATACGAACCCCAATACCTCTTCCTCGACCACCGATCTCACTATGCGCCATCCTCGACTTCCAAACCTGATCCTACTGCTCATCGCACTCGCAACTATCACGGCAGGCTGTGCAACCAGTTCTCTGCCCGGCCAACCAACTCCGCAAACCACCACCGCAGCTGCAACCCCACCTTTGGAACCAACCCCTACCCCTATAGCGCCCTCCCCCGAGCAAACAACGGTCCCCTCTCCCAGCCCTACCGACACCCCACCTCCCTACCCCATCGTGGTCGCCTATAGGGGCGTCAATGTACGCTCTGGGCCGGGCGCCAACTATCAAGTCATCGCTGGCTTACGAGCGGATGATAGCGCCCGCATCCTTGCCAGCTCCACAGATAGCACATGGTGGCAGATCGAACTCGACGCCGACAGAAAAGGCTGGGTATTTGGCCAGGTGATCACCGTTCTGGGCGATGTTGCCGGCATCGCTGTAGCTACCGACATTCCCACACCCCCACCCTCTCCTACAGCGCTGCCCACCCAACCCCCAGAGGAGGCTCCCGCCCCTGCACCCGCGTTTCGGCTGATCGAACGCCGCTTGTGGGGTGCTGAAGAGAATGGTGGCCACTTTGATGGACCTTCCCTTCACTGCGGCGAAAAACATGAACTTTACGTCGTAGTCGTTGACGCGGCCGGCAACCGACTTGATGGTGTGACGGTAGGCAGCATTTACATCCATGACACACAGGCAGGTCAGGATATGGTGGTTTTCTTGGCACCTGGCACAGCCAGCGCCTTAGATGCCCGCAGTATCGCCAGCGGTAGAGATGTGGGTGCAACAGGTGTATTCGACCCAACTGTCGACGGGCAAGTACTTACCTTCCAGCGCCAGGACAAGACTTTCGTGGACGATCAGACCGGCAGCACGTGGAATATCGTGGGACAGGCTATCGACGGCGCCCTGGA
Organism: Chloroflexota bacterium; assembly: GCA_024224665.1. Classification (GTDB taxonomy): domain Bacteria; phylum Chloroflexota; class Anaerolineae; order J102; family J102; genus PIVW01. The sequence goes on from JAAENG010000446.1 coordinate 3,011, forward strand.
CGGCGCCCAGCTGACACCCATCGTGCATGCTGACCATTTCTGGTTCTCCTGGGCTGCATTTCGCCCAGATACCGTTATCTATTCAGCAGAGTAACACCTTCCTCACTCTCACAACAAGACCCGACGTGCAAGCGTCGGGTCTTGTTGTTTTTGGACCACAAGCCGTACAGCTGGTGATGCCGGCAAAGGGTCCTTCTGCATTCAGAAGGGTCCTTCGAATTCAGTAAGATATCAGGAAACAGTCGCATCTAAGTGCTGTAACGGAATTAGTTGTAAGTTAATCAGTAGTTAAGTATATTTCTGGGGTGTTTGCGCAAAATCATATCTAACAGTATGTCTTCAGGAATAAATATATTTCAGGATATAGCTATGTGTAACATCTCTCAACACATCTCACAGGAGATCCACCATGCAGAAGAGAATTGGTACTATGGCAAAACGTATGTATTTCCCAATGATTCTTATGGGATTCATGATCGTTATGCTTGCCTTCGTTATCGGTTACTTCAATTCGCAGACAGCTTCCGCTTACTTCGCACAAAGCAAAGTCTTGCGTGAAACTACACTCATGACACAGCGAGCGGTGATCGAGAGCACTGGTTTATGGCTACCTTACTTCAAGTTCCTGGGCTTCGGTCTCTTGCTAGGCGGTATCGTAATGGCCCTGAGGGTTATCATCGATAGCCTCTTAAACGCCGGCAAAGAAGTGATGGGGCAATTGCCCGAACAGAAACGTCCCCAGGCCCCTACCCCGCCATGGTACGCAAAAGCGATGCCACTGGTCATGATGGCCGGAGAACTGATCTTCATCGTCGCTTTGTTCATCTCAATCCAGCTTGCAGGCGCGGCCCGTGCTGTCTTTGCCAACCCCCTACCGGCCATTGATACGGCAGGCGCCGGTTCCGCCCTCTTGCTCCAGCTGCAGACAATCCAATCGACAGCCGTCTGGCTTGTTCCTTTCAAATTCTTAGCGGTATCTACAGAGTTTGTAGCCATCGCCATGGGACTTGCTACAATTATCTACATCCTCAAGGCGCAAACGCAAATGCTCGACAAAGGAATTGATGTCGTCAGGAGCAGCGGGCAGGTGCAGGACGATAAGATTCATCTCGATTCGCGACGTAGCAACGTTGACAAAATCGCAGCTTAATACCTTCCCTCTCTCTGATCACTACCTCAATACGGATATCCTCATGGACACATTACAAACACCTAAACTCGCCTGGCAGGATAAAATTTATCCACTTTTCACTATCATGGGATGGGATGGGATGGGCGTTGGTTGGATTCGCCTTTCTCTTTGGAGCCTCCTTCCTGAGCACGACCGCAGTCAGTTATTAGGGCGGCAATGCCAAAGCCGTTCGAGATGCAGCCGAGGCTGGATCACTTCTCTTGGGACAGTTACAGCTTCTTGCGGCCACACCTCGCTGGCTGGAGCCCCTTATTTTCCTGGGCGTTGGTTCCTTTATCTTCGGAATCGCCCTCGAATTCTCTACGATTCCCAAGCTTCTAAATAACCGTGGCGAGGTCATGAAGGCATGCCTCCCCGTCATCGCCAAATCTGGCAACACTAGCGCTTAAGGAGCCACAAATGTCAACTTATACGATTGCTATCCAAGAAGAGAAGTCTGGTTTCCCCTTCAGTATGATCGAGAAGATGATGCCCTGGTTTCCCTACATCGCCATCATGGGATGGATGCTCGTGCTCATCGCCTTTCTCGTCGGTATCTTCGTCCTCTCCCCAGCGCAGACCACATTCCTGGCTGACGCCAAGGCAGTACGGGAAAGCGCCACCGCCGGCAGCAGCTTTGTAAATGCTAACGTCACCCTACACACCTTTGAAGCCTGGGTTCCTCAACTCAAATTTCTGGGTCTTGACCTTGGCCTTATGGCCATCGTCATAGCGCTGGGCTTGATTGCCACGAACTTGCGTCGCATGGGTATGGTCATCCTCAATCATATCCCTGCTGCTGACCGCCCCTCCCTCCCAGGCCGTCCCCTCCGTGTTCGAGCCTTTCAGATCAGCGCCGTCATGGGTATCATGCTCCTCATGGTTGTCCTTCTCATTGGTGCGGCCCTGGCGGTCACAGTGGCCGGCCCTTACTGGAATCACAGCATCGCCACGGAGCTAAATGCAGCACAACCGGGTTCGGCCCTGCTCAATCAGTTAGCGGTTGCCAGTAGCTTCAAGTTCTGGCTGAATCCCCTGCGTATGATCGGCATGGCCCTCTTGTTCACTGCTATCACTCTTGCGCTCACCGTCATTACCGGCACGCTTAGACTGCAAGCTAACATTCTTATCGGTTTCTACAACAAGGCAACTGGCCAGGTCAATGGGCAAAGTTCTTGTTGCAGCACCCTGAACGACTTGATTCAGGTACCTCTTCCTTCAACAGGCGACAGGCGTCACCGTCTCAGCAGCGCCGCTGGACATCAGACGCCTGTCGTCGCCTCTGGATCTTTATTCCTTAGAATTCGCCTAAGTCCTTAGCCACCCTCGCTCAGAGTAATATCTTTAACGACCAGGTTCTCGAAAGAACCGTCTGCCAGTTGCCGGTACAAGATCAGACGGATGGCCTGAGGAACCACATCGGGTGGGATATCAAAATGATATGCGTCGACGACGATGTCGCCGGGATGCAGGCTGGTGGTCGGGGTATATCCGGCTGCCGGGGCGCTATGATCCAGTTGGGCGATCTCAGCATTTTCAGTCAGCAGCCGTATGCTCAGCGACCAGTCGAATTCAGGAACGCGTTCAGCTTGCAACGCCACAGACAGATCCCACCCTTGTTCGTCGGCTGCAGGTGTTGTCGTAAGCCCGACCAGACGCAAACCATCTCCCAAAGATTCCGCAACCGTGACGAAGTCTTGGGTGACAGGCGGAAGCTCTGTGCCGGCCAGTAACAGGTTAGGACTCCAACTATTGTATCGCAACGGCAAGTGGGTTTCCTTTGCTGCATAGGCAGCGGACGCCGTCGTTGCCAGTACCTTGTCACCCGCTGCCAGGCTCATTGCCACTTGTTGGGTCGTAATGGCACGTATATCAGAACGCACACTCCAAATACCGGTTATGTAGTCAAGCGCCAATTTTTCTTCATGGCTGGTGATGATAGCCGCATCAGCCGGTGGTGAATCCGCAACGATCGCCCATCCCGGCTCGAGACCGGTATCCACCAACTTGTCTCGCTGATCCGCCCGGGGATATGAATCGACAAATTTAGGAATGATCAGTGCCAGGAGAAGGAGGAGCAGGGTAGCCCGCCACAAGCGGTCGGGGAAACGACGCCAGAGTCTATCGAGAACGACGGCTGCGCCCACCAGTATCAACGGATACAGAGGCATGATCACCTGGAACCAATTGCCGAAGCGGTCGATATAGCTAAACACGAGATAGATGGCTGCGGTCAACCCGTAGAGCAGTAAATAACGCTTGCCTAAAAGCACCCATCCCGCAACCCCGAGGATCAACAAGAGAACGGATACTTCTTCCCAAATGAGGCGAGGGAATTCAGAGGTAAAGGGTCCGAGCGTCCAGGTCAATTCATCACGCCCTTGTTGTGTAGACACGAAGCTTGTAAACCAGGCCATGGTACTCGGCCATTCACCGACACCCCACCATTCAGGATGTTGTGCACCACGCACGTAGACGAAAAGGTAACCCACTAGAGGGATCATCGCCACGACAAAGGACTGAAGGATCAGTCTCCATCGCTTTAGCAATGCTGGTTGTTTTGTCAGGACAAAGAGCAATATGCCCGGAGCCACAAATAGCACCGTCACCATGTGCGCCAATCCCAAACCCATCAGAAAGGCCAGGGCGTATAGATAACGATCACGCGGCGCTTCATCCCAAAGATGGACCAAAAGCACCATGAGCACAGTCTGTAGCACTGCCGACGTGTACTGTTCGGTGGTAACACTATAAAACCAGAAAAAGTAGGTAATTGCATAAAAAACGCATAGACTGAACGTAATAGCGAGATTTCGTCCGGTCACACGATAAAGCAAGAGGTAGAGGGCAGCCAGCGCCAGTAATGCCCACAAAGTTGAGTAACTTGATAGCAGGGGGACAGGATTAGCATCTGTGGCAAGGGAGCGGAAGCCATGGAACCACAACCATCCCCCCATCGTGTAAATGGGATAGCCCGGCGCGTTGGAAGGTCGCGCCTGCACCTGCGCATATTGGTGCGTGATCAGATCTCCACCTTCAAGATCGGCCAGAGCAAGGCCGGTATCCAGGGTGGCCAGGTAAAGCAGGGCCGTGACAACAAGCAAGACTGCCAGCCCTGTGCCCCCCTGTTGGTCAAGTTTGAATAAGGGCATAGCTAATGAGTCCTTAGGACTGAGAATTCAATAACTTGCGGAACACTACCGTCATTTCAGGAAGCAGATCGGCAAGTTATTCTGTCCTAAGTCCTTATCTGTCTTAGGGATGTGGGTACGTTCAGTATACTTGTGGGCTGATACCTGGTCAACGCCGAACGCGCTCCGCATACATGTGCTCGGTTTATGACAATTGTAGCCTTTCAAGAAGACAATAGAATCATCTCTCATCTTTCGCTCAAAAAATTGATGAAATCTGAAATATGCTTTCTATGGCAATATTGAAGCGTGAGGGTTCGGAGGACGAGCGAATTAGTGGCCGTGAGTTTTGAGTGATGGTACCTTTATTGGCATAATTTTCTCAGGACGGTGCCATTCACAGATATTTGTCGCTTGCTTTCACGAAAACGACACCGTACCTCTACAAATTGCGTTCTCAGCTCGACGTTCATAAGCGTTTGGGCCTGTTTTGACATCAGAAAAGCTCCAGA
>JAAENG010000447.1 GCA_024224665.1 Chloroflexota bacterium
GCTTTCATCCTGGACCGACAACACAGGCATCAGTCATTTCGTCTGGCCGGAATGGCAACGCTGGCTGGTTCATTACACCAATCGCACAGAACATCTCCTCGATCTGGATGCTGCTGACCTCCCACGTGTGCCTGAAGCAAAAAAGGATGATGACGGCTTCTGGGTGATACCGGACAAGGTCATTGACTCGTGGTCATCTTTGCCGGCTAACGCACAGCTGGCTTATCTGAGCAACCATTTACGTCGCTCCGATCGCATCCTCTTCCTCCACCCCCCCGATCCGATCACCCCCCTCCGAGTCTCTTTGCGAGCACAACGGGCTGTGATTCTAAGCGACGATTTACACATGCTAGAAAGCGGTGAGTTACGTCGCTGTGTGCTCAACGCCAACCATATTCGCTACCAATACCTATCCCTGCCACTACCCTATCCCGATGACTATTTCGATTACATCGTCATTCCCGAAACATGTGAAACGACTGAGAGTGAACTCGAAAGAGTGCTGAGGAATCCCGAAGGCCTTATACATTGGCGAACGAATGACGCTTGAGCAAATCTGCCCATAGTCGTCCGAGATATCCCAAGCATCGAAGAACCCTTCCATCGGACAACCTCAACAATCACAGTTCGCAATCCGCAACTCACAATTCGCATTTCCCTGTTATGGCTCAAGACAAACTGATAATTCGCGGCGCACGAGAACACAATCTTAAAAACATCTATGTTGAGATCCCGCGCGACCAACTGGTTGTAGTCACAGGCCTCTCCGGTTCGGGCAAATCATCGTTGGCATTTGATACCATCTACGCTGAAGGTCAGCGGCGTTATGTCGAGTCGCTCTCTGCCTATGCCCGCCAGTTTCTGGGATTGATGGAGAAACCTGATGTCGACCAGATCGAGGGCCTGTCCCCCGCCATCTCGATTGACCAAAAAGGCACCAGCCGCAATCCTCGCTCGACTGTTGGCACTGTAACCGAAGTCTATGACTATCTCCGCCTGCTGTACGCCCGCATCGGAGTGCCCCACTGCCCCAATTGTGGACGTCCTATCAGCCGTCAGACCACCGAGCAGATCGTGGATGCTATCGTCGAGTATCCTGAACGCAGTCGTTTGCTTCTGCTGGCGCCTTTGATCAAAGATCGCAAGGGAGAGCACAAAGGGGTGTTCGAGGATGTACAGAAGGCCGGGTTCGTACGTGTGCGTGTCGATGGCGAGGTCTTCGATGTCAGCGAAGAAATCGAACTCGATCGTTACAAGACACATACCATCGAAGCTGTGGTGGATCGCCTGGTTATTCGCCAAGGTAGCAATGGCCATGAGGGACTCGATCTGACGCGACTGGCCGATTCGGTTGAAACTGCCCTGAATCTGGGGGGTGGCGTCATGACCGTGGCCGATGTCACCGACCAGGATTCGACCCGAGATCGCTTGTTTTCAGAGCACTTATCCTGTGCCAACTGCGGCATCAGCCTGCCCGAGATCGAACCCCGCACCTTTTCCTTCAACTCACCTCACGGCGCTTGCCCCACCTGTACCGGCCTGGGGACTCAGATGGAATTCGATCCTGAACTGATCGTGCCCGACCGTGACCTCAGCCTGAACGAAAGCGCCTTGCATCCCTGGTCCAACGATACGGCCACCTATTATCGGGCTCTGGTCGAAGCCGCCGCGCGCAAGTACGGCATCCCCCACAACGTTCCCTGGAAGCAATTGAGCCGCAAGCAGCATGATGTCATTCTCTATGGCGGCAAACGTGGCGACAACATTACGGTTCGTTATGTAAATCAGCATGGCCAACAGCGAGAATACCAGACGAGCTATGAGGGCATTATCCCAAATCTGCAACGGCGCTATCGAGAGACCACGTCGGAGTACATTCGTGGGGAGTATCTCGAGCGCTACATGACCAACCGTCCTTGCCCGACCTGTGGCGGCAAACGCCTCCGCCCCGAGGCGCTGGCAGTGACCGTACAGGATCTTGGTATCGACGCCGTCGTGCAGATGTCTGTCGGTGAAGCTTTGGCCCTGGTGAGGGAACTTCGTGGTAGCTCCGAGGATGAACATTACAACGTAGCGCTGCCGGAGAAGACGCCGGAGACATCGCCTCTCTCGCAGAGGGAATGGACGATTGCCAGGCAAGTGCTCAAAGAGATCCAGGCCCGCCTTCGTTTCATGCACGACGTGGGGCTCGATTATCTCACACTCAACCGCCAAGCCGGTACCCTCAGCGGCGGTGAAGCACAGCGCATTCGCCTGGCGACCCAGATCGGCTCGCAGTTGATGGGTGTGCTCTACATTTTAGATGAGCCCAGTATCGGCCTGCACCAACGCGACAATGCCCGCTTGATCCGCACATTGAGTGATCTGCGAGACTTGGGCAACACCGTTCTGGTCGTCGAACATGATGAAGAAACGATAATGGCGGCGGACTGGTTGTTGGACCTGGGTCCCGGTGCGGGTGAGCATGGCGGTGAGATCGTAGCCGAGGGGCCTCCTGAACAAGTCGCAGCCGATCCTGATAGCCTGACCGGCGCCTATCTATCGGGCAGGCGCCAGATCCCGATTCCTAAAGAGCGTAGGGGGGGCAGCGGTGAGTACGTGATCGTGCATGGCGCCAGCCAAAACAACCTGCATAATCTGGATGTGCGCTTTCCGTTGGGCAAATTCGTTGTTGTAACCGGCGTCAGCGGCTCGGGTAAATCGACACTGGTGATCGACACCCTTTACCGGGCGTTGGCGCAGAGGCTCTACCGAGCACGACAGAAACCGGGCAAATATGAATCGCTACAAGGTCTGGAGCATCTCGACAAAGTGATCGACATCGACCAATCCCCCATTGGCCGTACGCCTCGCTCGAACCCAGCCACCTACACCGACCTGTTTACACCGATCCGCCAGTTATTCGCCAGCCTGCCTGAATCGAAACTACGGGGCTATAAACCAGGGCGCTTCTCATTCAATGTCAAAGGTGGGCGCTGTGAAGCCTGCCGAGGTGACGGGATCATCCGTATTGAGATGCAGTTCCTGCCCGATGTGTATGTACCCTGTGAGGTCTGCCACGGTAAGCGCTACAATCGGGAGGCGCTGGAGATCCACTACAAGGGAAAAACCATCGCCGATGTACTGGATATGACGGTTGAGGAGTCACTCAGCTTTTTCGAGAACATCACACGCGTCCGTAATAAACTGAACACTCTGAATCGGGTGGGGTTGGGCTACATCAAACTGGGCCAACCTGCGAACACGCTCTCGGGGGGTGAGGCGCAGCGCGTCAAGTTGTCCAAGGAACTTTCACGCCGGGCGACCGGCAATACCATGTATATCCTGGATGAACCCACGACCGGCTTGCACTTCGCCGACGTGGAGAAACTGCTGACTGTATTGCATGATCTGGCCGATCGTGGCAATACAGTCCTTGTGATCGAGCACAATCTGGATGTGATCAAATCCGCCGACTGGGTGATCGACCTGGGGCCGGAGGGAGGCAATAAGGGGGGGCGAGTGCTGGTAGAAGGCTCTCCTGAACATGTGGCCGAGCATCCGAAGTCCTATACCGGAGAGTTTTTACGTAGGGTTCTGCCACAGCCTGTGGGGGATTCGTAGTACATGACCCTATATACTGTCACTCTCAACCCCACCCTCGATAAAACCCTCAGCGTAGCGGCACTGCGCCCGGGTGAAGTGCACCGTTCGCAGTTAGTGCGCCAGGATCTCGGAGGAAAGGGCATCAACGTCAGTCGAGCCCTGCGCGAGCTTGGTATCGAGAGTGAGATCGTGGCGGTGTTTGCAGGAGCTACCGGCCAACGTATGCACCAGGATCTTGGCGAAGCCGGTTTCGCATGTCATGTGATTTGGGTGGAGGGTGAGACACGCCAAAACCTGACGCTACGTGACGACTCCCAAAATCTCTACACGAAAATCAACGAACCCGGCCCTAAACTTACTCCCGAGCATGTGTCTGAACTCAGACAGCTTATCGAACAACTTGCCGCACCTGATGATATCTGGGCATTCTCTGGCAGCCTACCGCCAGGCGCAGCTACCGATCTCTATGCGAATTTGATTGAGTTAGCGCAGAATAAGGGATCCCGAGCCTTTTTGGATACAAGTGGCCCGGCCTTGCAAGCGGGACTCCAGGCTCGACCCTACGCGATCAAACCCAACAGCGAGGAAATCGAAGACATTCTTGGCTACATCCCGGTTGGAGATCAAATTCACTGCCAGGCTGTACGACAACTGTTAGACTTCGGCATAGAGGTCGTCGCACTATCCCGGGGATCGGATGGCCTAATCCTTGGCCATGATCAGACAATCCTCAAGGCGACCCCACCCACCATCGACGCTCGCAGTCCCATTGGCGCCGGCGATGCCACCCTGGCCGGCCTGATCTGGGCCACGCTCAACGGTTGTGATCCCACAGAGACCGCCTGTCGCGCCGTTGCCTGCGGCACAGCTGCCGCCATGCAAGAAGGCACAGCATTAGGAAAATACCCATTGATCCAACAGTTATGTGAACGGGTTGAAATATCGACCTGTTTAGCACGCAACACGCAACACGCAACACGAAAACCGGAGTAACCATGGATTTGTCAGCTTACGGAACACCCAGCAAGCGCAGAGAGCGCGTCTTAAAGGCCATCGCCCACGAAGAAACTGACTATATTCCCTACAATTTCCATGCCATTCCCATGGTCTATCACAAAATCCGTGACTACTATGGCTTGAAGAACAGCGAGGAAGTGGCGGAATTGATCGGCAACCATGTGGTCAAAATCGGCACAGACTTCAACTATAATCCCTGGGCTAGCGAGATCAAACAGCTCGATCTCACACCCAGCGGCGGGCCCGTCCACACCAATCTGGATGAAGCTGGAGAGTTGCACGAAGATGAGTTTGGTTGCGTGTGGGACCGCCACTCCGGCATGCCCCACCCGGTAGCATATCCGCTCGACGAAGATCCTCACCTACTTGATTCCTACCAGATGCCCGACCCTTACCGGGCGGGTCGTTTCGACCCGGCCGCCGCTCTGGCGGAGCGCTGGCGTGACAAGGCTTTCATTTTTGGTAAGTTGGGCATGGTGCTGTTCGAGCGCGCCTGGAGCATCCGCGGCATGACCAAGCTCATGGTGGACATGATTCAGCGCCCGCAGTTCGTGCACGAGCTAATGGACAGAATTCTCATAGAATGGGATATCCCCATCATCGACCAGCAGATCGACGTCGGTGTTGACGGCTTCTATTTTGCCGATGATTGGGGCACTTCCTCCGGCCTCATGTTCAGCCCCAAGATGTGGCGTAAATTCATCAAGCCGCGATTGGCCAAAATATTCGACCATTGTCACGCACGTGGCGTCTATGTGGGCCTGCATTCTGACGGCCAGATCCAGCCCCTCTTCCCCGAGCTAATCGAGATCGGCCTGGATATCTTCAATCCGTTAGAGCCCGCTGCCATGGACCGCCTGGAGATGAAAAAGCTCTACGGCGACAAGGTCACCTTCTATGGTGGTCTGGACGTCGAACACACCATGCCGTTCGGAAACCCGCAAGATGTACGGGAGGAGACGCGCTGGTTGGTCGAGAACCTGGGGCGGGGTGGTGGTTACATTCTACAGACAAGCCATCAGGTGCTGTGGGATACGCCGATGGAGAACATTGTTGCTTATATCGAGGAGGTGAGAGACATGGCGGGGTTGGAGACGCCACGGATGGTGTAGGATTGCGTGGTGCGTGGGATGACATTTGAACCTGTTTAACAGATCAAAGAACATTTGTTGGTTTTTGGTTTTTGGTTTTTGGTTTTAGCTTCAGATCGATTCAGGCTTATTTGTTTTTGTACGAAGTACTTGGATCAGGTAGTTTTGCACGTTCAGTCGAACAACAGGTTACTCAATGTACGACCCAAGGCAACCATATCGATACCGGTGATGGCGATAGTGTTGCTGTGGGTGTGGCTACTGGCGATGTGGGGGACAGAGTAATGGTGGGTGTGAGCGTACTGACAGCGGTAGGAGATGGGGTGATCGTTGGGGTACCAGTAGAAGTGGATAGAGGTGTTGCGGTTGGTGTTGCGGTTGGTGTTGCGGTTGGTGTTGCGGTTGGTGTTGGTGAAGCAGTAGGTGTATTTGTGGGCGGTGGTGGATCACCGCTAACACTGTACTGAACGACCAGCTTAGGACTCAACGCACCTTGATGGTATCGACTGTGTGCGAACACGTAACGAACAGGATCGAGGCTGTCCCCCCGCAGTATCCAACCGCGTTCATTGAGTTCTCCATCCAACCAAGCCTGCACATCTTTCGTCACTTCCCAGGCTTGCCAGGTGTCGATATCAGTGATTGTAACTGTGTCAGAGGCGATTCCCTCACGATCTTGCGGGACACCATTGGCCCCAGGCAAATGCCATGGGACTTCTGCTGATGCTCTGTTCCAAGTCACTTCAGGTTCAACCCAACCTGACACCAAAGCATAGGCGCTGACATCTATAGGATGCTCGTTACTGCGCTCAAGGGTATGAGCGTACAGCTTTGCGGAATAGATATGCATACCGCTTGGGAGAGAGTTGGTAACGCCGAATTCGAGGAGTGAGGATTCCTGATTGGCAGCACGTACTACCATGCGTGGGTTCGTATAATAGTTTTCGTCTGGGGTCCAGGCACTGATATAGGCGCTTTGGATTGGAGCAAATGTAAGGGTCGGGCTCACCAGTTTCACCGAACCGATGGATATTGAGCGGTCCAGAAATGGATCACGGCCGATGTGGATGAGATAACTATCCCAGTCACCGCCGCTGTCATCATCATGAATGGCCCAATCAAAGGCGAATCTGACATTTGCTTCCCAATTGTTGGGATTCAGTTCAGCAATAGGAATGGCGGTCTCAATCGTCCAACCACTAGGGGTGATACCAGTCGCCATCTCGATAAAGTCAATAGGTCGGGCATCTTCGCTAACGCGACCATCCACAGATAGCGTGAATTTACGCCCGTCCGTATAGTTGCTAAATGGCTGCGAATGCACGTCAATGCCAAGCTCAATACTGTCATCTCGCCAAATATCTTCGCTATCCGCAACGATGACATCATCGGTAACATCGAAAGCCAGATAAAGATAGTCGGTATCCCACAACATGCGTACTGTTGCGCTAATGTCTTTTGGGGTAGGAATAGAGCGAGGATGGATATAACTTGCACTATCACTTTGCAGCAACACCTCTTTTCCAGTATGCCACTCATCCAAGTCACCATCGATAATCGGGGATACATCAGCGTAATATGCATCGAACCACCTGCCATACCCAGGTAGCGAACGTGGTCCTGGGCCGAACAGCCGCTCAATGGATCCAATCATGGAATCGTATTCCGATCTGCCTACGGCCAAGACTAAATCGCGTTGGTAGGAATCTATATCGCTGCCGCGGGGTGCAAAAGACCATGTATAGCCGGCATTGCCTGTTCGTAGACCACCATATTTTCCCGCTATCCAGGCTTCGGTCTGGCTGAGAGCGACAACTGCCGACAATGAAATTGAGTCGGGCGGCGTATTCTGGGCATTCCAGGTCAATCCGCCATCGCTTGTACGAAGCACTGTGTCCTCGGCGCCTACGGCCCAACCGGATTGGCCATCAGGCGCAAAACCAATTCCATACAGATCAGCATGAACATGCGAAGCAATTTGCCCCCAATGACGACCGCTATTCCATGAACGCAGGATGACGCCCCCATCTCCCACAGCAAGAACGACACTTCCCCATGCCTGTATGACAGCATTCATGTCAGCGGTCACACCGCTCTCAACCGGAAACCAAGTGCTACCTCCATCCTCAGTACGTAACATGGTCCCGTCTTCGCCCACGGCCATACCTGTCTGTGCATTGAAGAAACTGATAGCATAAAGATCGGCGGGAGACGTGTCGATAACAGGAGCATTACTCACTTGATCGTTCCAGTTGACACCACCGTCGTCTGACCTTGAGATCCGCCCATTTGCCCCTACTGCCCAGACAATTTGACCGTCAAGGGTGAAAATATCGTGCATCTCTTCGGAAAACCCATTGATATAATCCCAAAGTAGCCCACTGTTGTCCGTCTTAATCAATGCGCCTGAGTTTCCGAGGATGAACGCGTGATCTATATCAGCAATGGTAACCCGGCTAGGCACTACATTCGCTCGTAAACCCATCCCGCCCGCCCAGATTTGCCCGCCGTCGGTGAGTGTGTCCACCTGCGGACCATGTAAACCGTGTGTCGACCTATATCCACCCCTACCTCCCAGACCCGTAATCCACATCCGGCCATCTGGATGCACTTTGAATGCGCTCATATACAGCATTCCAATACCAAGTGAAGTCTTATTCCAGGTAACTCCTCCATCGATTGTGTGAGAGAGGTTCTGATACGTAGTAACTGAAGTCGTGTACTCATCCAGCACCCACCCTTCGAGGGCGTTCATAAATTGTATGCCACTGGCTGACCATAGGCCCATCTGCACTGTAGTCCAGCTCGCCCCGCCATCGGTCGTGCGATGAAGGTTGCTGCCACTGTCAAGCACCCAGCCAACATCCTCATCTACCAGATCGATATATTGCAGATCCCGGTATGGATCAATGGGTATCGAAAGCGTTCGCCAGGATTCACCGCCATCATGGGTAACCAACAGGCTCGTGCCATTCTCTTCGGAGTAGTCACGCGCTGTCAACCAGCCTGTATCACTGTCTAGAAATTGTAGCTTAATCAATTTAGCATGTTCAAGTTGCCGTTGAGCCAGTTGCCGCCAACTAGCGCCACCGTTGTCGGTGCTCATGAGGACGCCATCGACGCTCGTAATCCAGCCGCGTTGACTGTCTATAAACTCAACCTGATTCCAGCTTGCCGAAACATTCAACGCATGAGGTACCCAGGTTTCACCCCCATTTTCGGTTGAGATTAGTACACCGTCGTGACCGACGGCCCAAGCATTGACAGTGTCGATGGCGTCGATATCGAACAAGGTGTGGCAGGTTGGCGTATCTTGAGTCGTCCACGTTAAGCCGCCATCTGCGGAATACGCCATCAGTCCGTAATCACCCGCCGCCCACACATGGATACCATCGGCCGTATCCACTGCCCGAAATGCAGCGCCAAGCATATCCGCCGCCTCTGAACTAGATGACACAAAGAGTAGACAACCTAAAATGAGCACGACTTTCAACATCGGCGCCTGAAGGTTCGCTTTCATGATAATCAATCCTGCAAATAGGAGTGAGTACTATCTCACTTAAATTCTGAAGCATGCATGTACAGATCATCATAGCTGATACGCATTGAGATCAGATGAATATTTGCGGGGGGATTGATTACGGTTTGTTCATGATCACCTTCTTTTAGCTTCGTAGGCGTCCACACTATATGGTTGCTCACAGGTCGCGCGAGATCCTTCACATATGTTCAGGATCACAGAGTGAAGTTGTTTCTTTCTACTTTATGACAAGCTGGCCACAGCATGCCCCCCCAATCTTACGTATTTGCAGCGATCTTTCATGCTGCAATAGTCGCAGTTGGTCAGACCCGGTTGCCCCATGGGACTTGGGCCAATGCCCATGGCCATCGAGAGAGATTTGAGGGGATACATCACCATGCCCGGGCTCAGGGTCACGTCAATCACCGACGTGTTCAAAAGATCAAAAATCACCGACTGGTCACTAACCGACCACGCCGATTCTCCGGGGGACAGAACCGTGCTGGTGTAGCTGCCCTGGGATCGCTGCTCCGCTTCGAATTGCCGGCAAAGTTGCTGGCGAATCTGATCAACAGCCCAAGTAGCAAGCTCATCCAGGACCAAAACGGTGAAACGTTGTCCTTCTTTCTGCAATTCCTTAAGACGGGCATCGACTCCATTGCCGACGGTACAGACGGCCAGGATCAATTGCTCGGCCCCGCCGATGACCTCCGTAAAGGGTCCCCCGCCCAATCGTGCACCCCCGACCAGTTCAACTCGCTCGTGCATGAAACGCTTGATGGAGAACGCACTAAAACAGGCAGCCGGTTGCACGACTTCGGCGGCTTCTGCCATTGCCTGCTCGAATTGGCTGCGCACCGAGGGTCGTTCCAGCAGGCGCGCCATGCGCTCGCCATGAAAATCAAAATAGGTTTGTTCGTCAAACTCCAACTGAAAATCTCGTTTAATGTCCATTAATACATCGACCTGCGTAACGAGCAGCGGGCAGCTAACCGATTGTCAACTTGCGATTCAGTCTGCTTCAATACCAAATCGGATGAAAATGTGCAGTGATCATGCATTGTTTTCGTTGAGGCAATGGTGGACGGCGAGCAAAATCACTCTGACCACACAAACTCATTCGGAGGCACTGGTATAGTTTGTACCCGCCAGCTACGCTTGCTTTTTAGACGAGGAAAAGAGAGACGGACTCTGAACGCTTCTCCTAACGTTGGTGCATTTCTGCCCGCTAGCCAAATTGTATCGTGAGCAGTAGGATTATATCGTTCTTGCAGAAAACCGTTTGGTAAAGCTGCCGCAGTAATAGTGCTCAATGCGTTAAATCCGTCTTGATGTTCAATGTAATTGTATTTGACGAAGAGGGTTGTTGTAATAAATTTTTGACCTCGAACCTCAAGTACAGATGGCAAGCTGCCAGGAATTTCGATTGCTCGATTCGCTCTAACCTGCCTGACAATCATTGAGAATTGCGATGTCTGGAGAGTTGCAGTATTTTGACCACTAGTCTTTTCGGCTTTGGAATCCACAAACAGGGCCTGTTGTATTGCGTAGTCTGGATGAAAAAGGTAGCGCGCCCGTTTGTAGTCTATTTTGCCATACAACCGCTGATCAATTTGGGCCATACCCATACGATCTAGAGCTTCGCGTGTAATATCCTCTCCCATATCAGCAACTAAATCACTTTCTTCTCGAAAAATGTCAATAGCATTTATTCGATAGTCATGCAACGCCTGTACAACAAGACGCAGAGATGCTTTCTCAATATCTTCAAGACGGTCAAGACTGGAGTAAAGGTTGTTGGGATCAATCAGCATAATTGTAGCTGGGTTGCAGATACTTTGTTTTTGGCTAACTCAATATATTTGGGTTCCAGTTCAATTCCAATGTATTGACGCTGGAGCTTCAATGCAGCAATTGCAGATGTCCCACTTCCCATAAAGCAATCTAGAATTATCTCATCAGGATCTGTCAGTAATTTGATTGCTCTCAGCGGCAGTTCAAGTGGAAATTTAGCCTCATGATCATTATTTGCTCGAACAGAAGGAATTTCCCAAACAGCCCTCGAACCCCACTCGCTCCACTCTTCCTGCGAAAGACGGCTGCGGTCAATTTTCGTAATTCCAGGCTTCCAAAAGATATATAGATATTCAAACTCATCTACAGAGCGATAAGATAGACTAGCCCATCGAGAGTTTTCCCATGCTGCATCCTTTACCCAAACTCGACGATCATAAGTATATAATCCCGCGTCAAGAGCCCACTGCTCTACAAGTCCACCGACTATTTTTACTCGGGTTTGGGCTTCGGATTTCCCGCCTCGGATATTATTTCCATTCAATCTTCTATCTATTGTTTGCTCGCTGCATCCCAATAGTTCTGCCAGTTGATGTCTGTTGTAATCCGGGTGTTGCGCGATTGCAGCAACTACATCTTCACGCGTCACGGGAGATCGTTTTCTACCGACAACATCAGCTTGGATACGAGGCATATCAGGATCGCGGAAAACGAGTATATCTGCAATATTAACTGCAAGGAACCCACCAGGTTTAATGACTGAGAAATGCGCAGCGATGACCATTGACAACAGATGCTTCCAATCATCAAAGGACATATCAGCTTCATAATCTTTCCCGACAAAATAAGGTGGAGACCAAATACTTAAGCTAACACTGTTTGGCTCTATCAATGAAAGCATATCGATAGCATTCCCATGATAAATATCATTGGGCGAGAGGTAGCTGGCTGGACTATTAGTAGAGCTTTTATACAAATGTCCGATCTGCTTCTGTAATTCAGGTGACAATCTGCTAATATTGAATCCGTTAGCTGCTGTTACATTTACATCGCTCATTGGAATTCTCCAGTATTCAGCGGTAACGCTTTCTCTCTGATAAATGGTACCAAAATTATAACAGAAAACATGTTCTATTAAAAGTAGTAAATCACGTAATCATAATCATAATTAGATGACAAACGTGAAGTAGCCATTCCAACTACTGCTTGTAAGGTCGGAGACGACAGTTTCGGGCAAAAGTCCGGCTAAACAGGGGATGTCTCGCCAGCTCGATATAGCGGATGCGTGACATCAAATCATCGGCCTGATCTCGCACAACGGTTGATAGAAGTGCTTGTCTGGCTCCGGCGCCGGCAGCGTTACCCACCTGCAAGATATTATCAAGGGGCAGAGAGGGGAACATGCCCATGGCCAGAGCGTTGGGCACGTGGATGTAGCTGCCGAAGGCGCCGGCAATGATCAAGACCTCGATGTCGGCAAGCTCGATAGCCAATTCGGCCAGTAGCAATTGCATGCCTGTCTGTATAGAGGCCTTGGCCAACTGGATCTCTCGCACATCATCTTGCGTTACAGTGATGGCACGGCGCTCGTCATAGGCCTGCACGAGCAAGAATTCACGCTCGCCATAAGCGGTTCTCACGCTGGGGTGTGCATTCTCGCCGATGCGGCCATTTGCGCTGATCACACCCGCCAATTGTAATTGCGCCACAGCATCGACGATACCCGAACCACAGATGCCTAAGGGCGGAGCATGGTCGATGGTCTCGTAACTGACGTCGTTTGGCGTAATCAACACCCTCTCGATAGCCCCTGCCTTAGCGCGCGTGCCATCTTTGATTTGATACCCTTCAAATGCCGGGCCAGAGGCACAGGAGACAGATACGATCGTACCCTCCTGAGAGATCAGCGAAATCTCGGTATTGGTGCCGATATCAAGGGCGATGGCTGTTTTCCCCTGCCATTGCTCCGCCGTAGCCGTCAGCATGGCGATATGATCTGATCCTACGAATCCGGCGATGTTGGGCGGTAGGTGAACGTAGGCGCCAGGGGCAACATGTAAACCTACATCGCGCGCTTTTATATCAAGGGAGCGGCCGATAGCAGGGACAAAAGGCGCCAGAGCGAGTTGCTTTAAGGGCAGTTCCAAGAGCAAGTGATGCATGGCAGTATTTCCCACGATCACAACATCGACCACATCCTCGCGGTGGACACCAGCGTCCTCACACAGTTCGCCGACCAATTTATTCAGCCCCTCGATAACAGCGTTTCTGAGGGTTTGCGCCCCACCAGGTGTTTTGAAAGCGTAGTTTATGCGGCTGATGATATCCTCACCATAGCTAATTTGAGGATTCATCATACCCTGCGCTGCCAGGGTCTCGCCATCGCAGAGATCAACTAAATAGCCAGCGATCCCGGTCGAGCCCAGGTCAACTGCCAGCCCAACCTCCCTGGCGCCAGGCGGGCGAACGGCTACGATCCCATTCCGCTGTTGGTGCACCGACACGCGCATGCGCCATTCATGGGCACGCAGGTCATCGGAAAGCGTATGTAAGACGCCAAGATCGATGGCTGGGATCGCCTCAGTGTCCGAGGACAATGCCTGCAGCATGTTGTCCGCATCCGCCAGCGGATGATCGATGGAAGGGGTAGGTATTTCGATGTCGAGCCCGTAGACAGCAGGGTTCAGATCGACAGCGGCGTCCTCGCTCTCCACCTGTGAGCGCATCGGCGAATCCAAAGATTCGGGTGGTATACCGATCTTGCAGTCGCTTCCGGGGTAAGTCATGCAAGCCAGTCGATACCCTTCCTCCAGATCATCAGGGCTGAGAAGCATGTCTTCATTATCCGTAATCTCCGAAACATCACCTGCCAATAGCCTGACCTGACAGCTTCCGCAAACCCCAAATCCGCCGCAATCTCCCGTGAGATCGACACCGAATAAGCGTGCGCTCTCCAACAAAGAATGGCCATCAGGTATATTTCCCCGGCGGCCGATGGGTGAGAATTCGATGTGGTATTGTTTTGTCATGATTGCGTGGTCGGTTGGTCGCGTGGTCGGTTGGTCGCGTGGTCGCGTGGTCGGTTGGTCGCGTGGTCGCGTGGTCGGTTGGTCGCGTGGTCGCGTGGTCGGTTGGTCGGTTGGTCGCGTGGTCGCGTGGTCGGTTGGTCGGTTGGTCGGTTGGTCGGTTGGTCGGTTCGAAAAGTGTAATTGTAGGGTGAAATGGCTGCAAAACCAGGGTGCCAGGCCCCAAGGTGTTGAGGTCTGGCGCCAATTTCATAGAAGTAGCGTTGGGTTAGGCGTAGCGTCCGTAGTCCCGTGTGAAGTCGAACATGGCCTTGAGGTTTTCAGGCTTGGCTTCGTCGAGCATAACCGAGGTATCCATGATAAAACCGCCATCTTTGCCGGCGACATCAATGGCCATCTTGCAATAGTCTTTGACATCGTCCGGTGTACCTGAAACGAGCATTGAGTTAGGAACATTGCCCATAAGGCAGATGTTTTCGCCCAGAACGTCGGCAGCTTTTTTGATGTCGGTCGCCGAAATGTGGTAAATCACCTTACCCGGCGGCATATCAGCAATGGCCTCCAGACGGCTTTCAATATCGGCCTCCCAGTACACCAAGGGAATAACACCCTGATCGATCAATGCCAGCATACCTTCTTTGAGGAAGGGCCAGTAGAACTTTTTGAACTGCGCGTCAGACATGAAATCGCGAGTGGCTTTGTGGATCCATATCCAGCAAAGGGGCATGTCTGCACCGGCGGCGCCAGAGCCATATTCAATAAAAATCCTGGTTGTGACCTCAAGTGCTTCCAACAGCTCTTCGGGTCGGCGGCGAATGTCGCCCAGGATCTCTCTTGTCCCACGCAGCGTATCACCGATGATGTCAAAAGGCGCCCAATCGAAGGCGGCCCAGGCAATAGGGAAGCCCTTATCCTTGATCTCACCAATGTATTGGAAGATAGAGCCCCACCATTCGTTGACCAATGCACCTGCTTCGGCGGCGATGCGGAACGATTCTTGCATTTCAGGTGTGGAAAATGCACCCATTCCGAACCAGCCGGACCACATCATACGTCGCATAGTAGGAATGCCTGCAAATCCTTCAAAAGCGCTGAAGGCACGAGGCATCCATTTGGTCATCATAAAATCGGAGGGGTCATTGATGAAGTCAGGATATTCGTCGGCTGACATCATTTCATTTTCGACATACTGATACATGACATTCTCGTCCAGGCCGTGGCCGGGCCATTTCATGTAATTCATGCCCATCATCTTCATGGGTTTGGCGGGGTAGGCCAAGACGGGACCGAAATCGAGATCTGGTTGGTAGTAATCCAAGAAGGAATGGCAAGCCCGGCGCGCTGCCGCATAATCGTTCATCGCTTCCTGCAAGGTCACGCCGCCGAAGGTATAAGGGAAGAGTTGATAGGGACCAAATACCGGGACCTGGTCAGGTGTCTTGAGTTCAACCGCATCGAATACCCTGCGTAGTCTTTCTTGATAAAGTTGTTCTGGTGATTTATCCATGTTAGTTCGCTCCTGTCCAGGACTTGGCCAGCTTCACGGCCGCCGATGCATCCGCGCCATAAGCGTCTGCGCCGATATAGGATGTTACTGCTTCGTCCATGATCGCTCCACCGATCATGATCTTGACACTATCACGAAGGCCCGCCTCCTCGATAGCTTCGACGGTAAGCTTCATCTGGTCAAATGCCAGGGTCAAGAAACCGCTTAAGCCTACAACATCCGGTTTCAGCTCTCTGATCTTGTCTACAAATGTTGCGGCAGGCACATCGATGCCAACGTCGATGACTACGAAATTATTGACATCGAGCATAAAGGATACGATATCTTTGCCGATGTCGTGGATATCTCCGGCGACTGTGCCTAGCAACACACTGCCAGCCGGATCACTCAGGCCCCGCTCTTCTTTCAATAGAGGCTTGACCAAAGCGCCGATATCATTGAGCATATCACCTGCAATCACGAGTTCAGGAAGAAAGTATTCCTTTGACTCGTAGCGGTCACCGACGATGCTCATGGCATCTCGACAAGCATCCAGAACCAGTTGCGGATCTTCGCCCGCAGCCAGCATCGCTTGGGCCAGACGCATCGCTTCATCTTCTTCCATGTTGGCGATCGCGTCGATGAGTTGTTCTTTCATTGCACATCTCCTTGAATGGTGGATAGGAATCTTAGTCAGAACAGAATGCGGTGTACAAAGCAGAGCGCAGAAACGATGGCATAATTGCTGGTTGTGTACTTGGCATTCAACAGACTCCGTTGGAATAAGGTTGGCTACGCCCGCAGACAATTTGGGCCGCTGATATCAACCGACCACAAAGTGCAGCAACGCACGCAGCAGCGCCTTTGCATACCCGCATACTATAAGGTATAAGCTTGGTACAAACTATGATCTAAGTCATGTCCAGGGCAAATTCGCCAAACACCTCCAGTATTGTCAAAGTGTGATAGTAATCTCTACAGGCTTTGTCATAAGCGATGAGCGCGCCAGCGACCAGATCGAGCGCATTGTGAATGGCATCAGGATTGCTTTTGGATTATTGCGACAAGCATAACCGACCTCGATCAGATATCAAATAGCAGGTCGCAGGTGTGAGTTTGATTGCAGACAAGGCTGTCTATGGTTCATCGGAAATGGTTAGCGAATTACAATTTCGACCGCTCAGCGGAGCGGCTAAATGTGTTTTCAAAACAGATATCGCCTTACTCTTCCGGCAAGCTACTTGTATCGATAGAACTCACCTCTTGCCCATGCCATTCGAGGCGATAAATTCCCCGATACAAACCCCATTCCATCGAAATAGCCCTGCCATCTGGATCAAAGGTGACTCGGCTGCGCATCAGTACAGCTGTGTGTGGAGGCAGTCTCAGCAATTCCGCATCCTCCCAGTCCAGTGATACAGCCCGAAATGTCTCAGACGCTCGCACAGGTTTGATCTTGTATATGTGTTCCATCACATAGTAGATCGATTGTTGTGGACCCAACTCAGCGAAATCTGAGGCTGCTAGCAAGGGTGTGATAGAAACTGGGACATGTGCAGTGAGAATCCCGAATGGTTCGCTATTGATTGATCGTAATCTTCGAACATAAAAAACATCTGAGGCCTCGGGCAGATCCAAAGATCGCATATCTTCGGCGTTGGCTGGAATCCGCTTGAATTCCAGCATCCGGCTTCCCGGAATCAGCCCTTTTCTCTGCACCTCTTGCGTAAAGGTCGTCAGTGAGTTCAGGTGCTCCTCAAAGGGACTTGGCAACACGACCGTGCCCTGAGAACGGCGACGATCTATCAGCCCTTCGGCACTCAATTTCGCAAGTGCCTGGCGAATCGGCGTCCTGCTCAAATGAAAATAGTCTTGCAGTTCCTGTTCAGTGGGCAGGGTTGAATGCGGAGGAAAAAGTCCGCTCTCGATACCGTGCCGCAAAAACAGTTCTAGCTGGTGGTGTAAGGGCACAGGGCTGTTTTTGTCGATCACAGTGGCCGGGTCTACACCGAATAGGGCGGAGTGAGAATCCAGTATTGCGTTGCTTACCTCATCACTCATAAGTTACCCTTTGGGGATTGCAAAGCTGATAAACTAGCGAAGTCAGACAATGAATTGTCTGTGTGATATATATATTTCCAGGCTAGCAGCTTGGCGGAAAAGTCATCAGGACACAGACTTATATGGACAATCCTTGGGTTTCACAGTGAAAGTCCGTGTGAATCCGCCTTGATCCGTGTCCCAAAAGTCTTGAGAGCGACTTCTCCGACAGACTCCTAGAACCTGGTTATATCCCCTCAGCAGCTACTGAATGGCTCAGGAGGTTACAGCTGACAACGCAGCCTGTTTGTCACTTGAGTAAAAGCGCTTTCGACTATCGATATCAAATAGATGCAGTTTTGCAGGATCGAATGTGAGGTATACGGGTTGGTGTTCGCTCACCTTCTGCGTCGGCGGGATCGTCGCCTTGATGATGTCATCCCCAAAGTCGAGGTCCAGGATCGTTTCCTGCCCCAGGGGCTCGACTACGGACACCCGTGCCGGGAATGATGTATCGCTCGGTGCCTGATCGTACACCCGTATATCTTCAGGACGAACGCCCAACAACGCTCGGTGCTCCTCACCGTCATGTTCTTGCAGCGCAGCCACCAGCGGATCACCGGCTTTAGTGGTCTCAAATATGCAGGCCGTATGGCGCAGACGCACATTGCCATTTTGCCGAACGATATCACAATTGAGGAAATTCATAGGTGGACTACCGACCACGGTGGCAACAAAGGTGTTGTTGGGATGTCGGTAAATCGTGTCGGGAACATCAACTTGCTGCACCTCACCCTCATTCATTACGGCAAGGCGGTCGGCCATCGAGAGCGCTTCGATCTGATCATGCGTGACGTAGATCAGAGTCTGGCCCAAGTCTTGCTGCAAGCGCTTGAGTTCGATACGCATTTCCAACCTTAGTCTGGCATCGAGATTGGCCAGGGGCTCATCCATGAGATAGGCTTTAGGCCGCCGCACGATGGCCCGGCCAATGGCCACACGCTGGCGCTCGCCACCACTGAGTTTGCCCGGCTTGCGATCCAATAGTTG
This sequence comes from Chloroflexota bacterium, assembly GCA_024224665.1. Classification (GTDB taxonomy): domain Bacteria; phylum Chloroflexota; class Anaerolineae; order J102; family J102; genus PIVW01. The sequence goes on from JAAENG010000447.1 coordinate 18,610, forward strand.
TTCGATGTGCAGGATATTGGCGGCCTCTTGCACCATGGGGTCGATCTGATCTTTTGGCACCTTGCGTTCTCGCAGAGGGAAAGCGATGTTTTCGTACACCGTCTTGTTGGGGTACAGTGCCAGGTTCTGGAAGATCATCGAGATATCCCGTTCACCGGGATAGACATCATTGACGACGACACCATCGATCAGCACATCACCTTCATCGGGGCGTTCCAAACCGACGATAAGGCGCAATGTCGTAGTCTTTCCGGCGCCAGGTGGACCCAACACACAGAAAAACTCACCATCTTTCACCTCAAGATCTAATTGTTTAACGGCTTCGATTTCTCCAAAGCGTTTTGTTACGTTATCAAGGCGTAGATCTGCCACAAATGCCTCCAAAATCTTCAATCTTCAATCTTCAAACAAGATGATGCACGAATACTTCCAAACTAACGTATAACCTCACCCGATCCCGTTTCAAACACATGTACATAATCGGGATCAAATGATATCCATTGACCGGCGCCGATATCGGGCCGATCATCGGCGGGCGCTACGATCTGCAGCGCGTCTTCGCCAACGTGCACGTGGATAATCGTCTTGGAGCCCAAGGGTTCCACAAAGTAAGTCTCACCAGACCATGCGACCCCGCCGTTGGGCTGATCCCGAGCGCTGAGGTACTCCGGCCTGATCCCCAAAATGAGATCGTCGCCGACATTCTTCTGCTGGATCAAGCGCATACGTTTGTCATCGATAGGGGTTTTGGCCTCCCCGCCCTTCTGTATCAAATAACCCTGTCCATCCTCCTCGCGCAGAGCGCAGTCGACGAAATTCATGCTGGGGCTACCGATGAAGTTAGCGACAAAAGTGTTGGCCGGTTGATTGTATATCTGATCGGGCGTGCCGAATTGCTGCAAGTTGCCGAAATCCATGACGGCGATTCTATCGGCCATGCTCATGGCCTCGACCTGATCGTGTGTGACGTAGATCATGGTCTGTTTGGTCTCGCGCTGGATGCGCTTGAGTTCTCCTCGCATGTAAAAACGAAAGGAAGCGTCGAGATTGCTGAAAGGCTCATCCAGGAGAAATATCCTCGGTTCCATGACCATGCTGCGGCCAATGGCCACTTTCTGCATGTCATTGATGCTGAGGCGGCCGGCATTTTGATTGAGCATTTTTTGCAGTTGCAATAGCTCAGCGACTTCATTGACTTTCTGCCTAATAGCTTCAGGTGCTACTTTATGTACTTTTAGACCAAAGCTGATGTTATCGGCCACCGACATATGCGTAAAAATGGCGTAGTTCTGAAATACGAAGCCAACACCTCGCTCTCCCGGCGGAATATCGTTCACCAACTTATCGCCGAAGTAGATATCCCCAGATGTCTGCTGTTCCAGCCCCGAGATCATATTCATCGTCGTCGATTTGCCACAGCCAGAGGGGCCGAGCAGGGCAGCGAACTCGCCGTCGGCAAACTCAAGGGTGAGGCTTGTGACGGCAACGACCTCTTTAAACTCTTTTCGTAAATTATCTAAACGTATGCTTGACATGGTTTGCTCTGTAAGAGAGGTTTTGTGCCAGGTTTATTTCGACTCGATAGAACATGCGTTGCATGTTGCGAGATACATGGTTTGAACCAAACGGAACACGCAACACGCAACACGCTATACGCCTATTTCTTGACGGCGCCAAAGGTGAGGCCGCGCACCAGATACTTCTGAATCATGATGCCAAAGAGGAGGACAGGGATCAGGGCAATGACGCCCAGGGCCGCCTTGGGACCATACTGTGTCCCTGTTTCAGCGGAGACCAATCGATTGAGAAAGACCGGGATGGTCACCCAGTCCCTGTTGCTAAGGAACAAGGCCACCAGGAAGTCGCTCCAGTTCAGAATGAACACAAACAGGGCGGTGGCGGCGATACCTCCCTTGGCCAGGGGTAGCACTACCTTGAAGAACGCTCCCCAGTAGGAAGCTCCATCGACAATAGCTGCCTCATCCAGTTCTCTGGGCACCTCATCGAAAAAACTCTTCATGAGCCAAACCACAAAAGCAAAGGTGATAACGCCGTAGATGATCACCAAACCATACCAGGTGTCCACCATTCGCAAAGCCGCCCACATGATCATGACAGGGATGATGATAGCGATGGGCGGGAACATACGTAGCTGCAGAATTGAAAAGGCCAGATTGCCAACAGACCCGCTGTAGAATCTCCCAAAGATCCGTGCAATCAGATCATCCACAAAAATGCCAATGATGACGATGCTCGCAATCCCATACCAGGTATTGATAATGTTTAGCCGTGACCACAGCAGCATCAATGGCATAAGAGCGAGAACGAGTATCCCCAGCCGTCCCAGTGCGATATACCAGGGAAAATCACCTTTGCTGTCATCGTAGCGCGAGAGCCCATATGCAGCGAAGATCCCGATGATCATCGCGAAAAGCGTCCCACCTACAGAGACAATGGCACTACTTTTGATCGCGGGCCAGGCATTCATGGATGCGGCTGAGAAGAATTGAGTATTGCCTGACGAAAGCAGTTTCTGGAAATTCGCTAGCGTCGGGTTTTGCGGCCACCAGTAGATGACGCCGCCGGCGCTGGTCCACTCAGCCTGTGGCTTGAATGCGATCGTGACCATCCAATAAGTGGGGAATATGGCGAACAAGGCGACGATGATAACCAGGATGTAGCGTAGTGCCGATCGTCCGTAGTGTGATTTGTTCATAACGTAATCTCTTTAGCGAGAGGGTATGGTCGGCTAAAACTCGTCATCAGCCTGACCGGCCTGCAGGGGTTTCAGAGCGTAGGTTGCCACTATGGTCATAATGACGAGGATGACAATGGCTGCCGCCGCTGCATACGACCAACGGATATTCTGGAAGGCAATTTTGTACATGTAAACCGAAATGGTTTCAGTTGCTCTGGCGGGGCCGCCGGCTGTCATCAACATAATCGAGTCAAAGATCTTAATCGCTTCCATAAAACGCAATACCAGAGCGATCACAACAACAGGCTTCATGATCGGCCACATTAGATAGCGAAATTTGTGCCAAAAGGAAGCACCAAGAATCGTCGCTGCCTTGAGCTGATCTTCAGGCACAGCCAACAAACCAGATAATAGAATTAAGAACATAAGTGGCGTCCACTGCCAGACATCGGCGAGGATAACCGAGACTACAGATAAATACTGATGCGATAACCAGGGGATGGTCACATCCAGACCGGTCACCATCGACAGCATGGCGTTGATGGGACCTTCAATCTGAAAAAGCATAAAGAACATGTATCCCGCTACGGCCGGCACCACCATCATCGGCGTTAAGGTAATGGTATGGAAGATGCCTTTGCCCCTAAACTCTTCCAGAAACAAAAAGGCAATACCCAACCCCAGAAAAAACTCCAGGGGGACAGCGATGCCGACAATCAAGATCGTGCGCCAGATCGACATCCAGAATGCCTTGTCCTGGAACAATTCACCGTAATTCTTTCCCCAATCCCAAAACTTATATGAATCCCACCAGACGCCGCCCATGGTGGGCGCCCACGAAGTCAAGCTGAGGTACACTTCCATCAACAGGGGAAATATGACGACGGCAATGAGAAGTAGTTGGGCAGGCAGGATGAGCATGCGCGTGAAATTCGTGGTATTACGCATGCCAATAAATTTCTCCCACCCTTTTTCTTTGGTTTGTCCAGCAGGCTCAGATTGAGCTGCTGTTGAGAGACTCTGTGACATCGTACGCCTCGATTATTTCGAGTGCGGGAGCGGGGATTTGTAATCTCAATCCCCGCTCCTTGTTGGAGTGACCGTTTGTGGTGAGCGCTTACGCGCTTCTTATGACGATGGATCGCAACCCACAATAATCACTGCCGGCGATCAATTGGAGATCGTTGGCGTATCAGTAATGGTCGGGAAAGCCGCTTCAAGACCTTGTAGGGTTTCGATCTGGATATCACGGCCGAGCCTGTCTGTGATCTTCTCCCATGCTGCGGCGGCATCTGCCATAGCTTGTTCGGCCGTTTTGGTTCCGGCCAACACAGCCTGCAGTTCCTCATCAAGCGCCGTCTCGTATTCTCCGGTGCCATTCATCAAGATCGGAGGCGCCGCACGTTCGATGCTGCCTGTCAGGACAGGAATGTGATATTCCTTGTAATTCGCAATGACCAGTGGGTCTTCCCAATCTGATACCTGGAAGGGATCGAAGAATCCAGCAGGGTTGCCAACCATCCAGGTAAAGATGGAGGGGCTGTTGGCCCATTGCAGGAAGAGATAGGCAGCCTCAGGAGTGTCTGACTGAGAGGAGACGCCAAAGGTCACGTTTGGCCACCACAAGCTGCGGCGTATGAGCTTGCCGTCAATGATGTGTCCGGGCGCAATGCCAGATTTCAGCTTACCTACGACTTGGCTATCGGCGTTGTCTGGGTTGTCGAGGAACTTGGGCATGTTGGGGAAGGCAGCGGTGATTGCAGCGCCACCGGCGGTCATGTTGGCATATTGCTCCGGCCAGCCCCAGGTCTTTGCATCAGGGCTATGCCACTGTAGGGTATCGGCATAAGCCTGGGCAGCAGCCACACCCTCGGGACCATCGATTAGAGGTTTCGCGGTATCGGCATCAAACAGCTTCATGACGGGGTCCGCGCTGGAGGCATAGCGTTGATACCAGTTGGTCCAACCCCAGCCGGGTCCACGGAGATCGGTTACGCCAAAAAGACCCTCATCCGGACGATGGAAGAATTCCGAAACCTGATCCAGTTGTTCCCAGGTCTCAGGCCATTGTAAGTCCCAACCGTACTTCTCTTTGAAGGCTTTCATTTCCTCGGGATCGGTGAAGAGATCCTCGCGATAGAACCAGCTATGGTAATCGCCATCAAATGAGATTCCCACGTAGTTGCCTTTGTGCGTATTGAACTGTTGTACTGTCTGAGCGCCGCCGGTGTAGTATTTGTCCCAATCCGGCGCATGGGCAGCCACATAATCATCCAGGATTAACAGGGCTCCCGATTCAGCCAGAGTGTTTCCCGTATTACCCCAAAAATTATAGATATCGTAGCCAGCCGATTGCGTGGTGGTGTCCTGGATGATCTTGGTGAACATTTCGTCGCTCGAAACCAGGACGATCTCGAGATCGATGCCAGCCTCCTCCTTAAAGAGGTCTTTGACAGACTGCGCCCCTTCGGGGAAGGGCACTTCCAGGTGACCCTCAGCGCCGCTGATCACCATCAGCGTGAGCGTTTCCGGTTTCTGGTCCGCCGCTAATGCATTGAGGGCAGAAATCGCGCGACCGGCAGGTGAATCAGCCGGGTATTGATAGCGCTCGGCGCCATCAAAGCCGGTGGGGCCACCGATCATACCTTCAGCCAAGCCTTCCTTGACTGGCATTGCTTCGGCTGGGGCTTCAGCTGGTGCTTCCGCCGGAGCCTCAGCAGGGGCTTCGGCGGGGGCTGCAGGCGCACAGGCAGCCAACAAAATAAGTAGGGCTCCCACAAATAGTATTTTCAGTAAATCGTGACGAGAGACAGCATTTTTCTTGATCTTCTTGATCTGGGACATGTTCTTTTCTCTCCAGTAGGGGTGAGTTGTAAGCAATAACCTTCAGATGAAACTACAATTGAAGCATAGGCGAGAATCCTCCGGATGAGCAGGGGGAGTAAGGGCTGAGGGGCGTCGGCGCAGTATAAACGAAGATGTACTTCGTCTCACAATGAAAATAATTGCAAAATCCGGGCCAGATAGATGAGCAGCGCTCACAGGTGTGGGCGCTGTCGTGCTTACGAGTTAAGGAATGAGGATTCAATAAAACCAGAAACTTCGACCGACCGGTACGCAGAAGTTTCGGATATTAATAAAACCTCGTTCCTTAGGCAAAATGATCGACAACTTTTTGTCGATGTGTGTTGCAAGTGGCAAGTTCAACCTTGTCTGCAACCGAATTCGCACCTGCTACTTGCTGCCTGCCCCAGAGGGACCTGATTTTCTCAGCGCAGTCTGGGAATAATCGCTAGTATCTGGAGTGCCTAGAACGTCATTTGCGTCAACAGCCTGATAGAACTCGGTGGTAGCATCCGCATTACCCGTTTTTACACCATGATTGTAAATCGCCAAAGCTTTGACAAAGCCTGAGCCCTACCGTATCATCATGAGCCGCACTGCCTGTCGCGATGCGACAGGCGAACATCTTGTTTACGCAGACATTCAATTATTTTATGTATTTGCAGGAGGCGAACTTGTTCCGTAATTTATGGAGTGAGTGGTTGATATTGGCCCGACATATCGGCAATTTCAATGCCCGAGCATTAATCACAATCGTGTATTTCTCCTTGATACTGCCTTTTGGCGTGCTCTCACGGCTGCTCTCAGATCCTCTGGCTGTTAAAACATCGGCTACCAGCAGAGGCTGGCGGGCACGCGAGACAACCGATGTAAACTTGGAACGTGCAAGACGACAAGGCTAGTTGTATTCGAGCCAACGTCCAGCTTCCATTTCTTGTCTGCATACCCCTTCGACTATATACATATTAGGTGTCTCCTGCTTTTATCATGATTCTGCTGCTGCCTTGCTTAAAGATGGCGAATTAATAGCGGCTTCGGAAGAAGAACGTTTTAGTCGCAAAAAGCATGATTCTGGCTTTCCACACCTGGCTATTGCCTATTGTCTCCGCCAGGCGGGCATTGAGGCTGGCGATCTCGACTATGTTGTCTTCTATGAAAAACCGCTGCTGAAATTCGATCGTATTCTACGCTCAAATATCGCCACCTTTCCCAAATCATGGCTGGTCTTTCGTGAGGGTCTGATCACATGGATGAATGAGAAGTTGTGGATCAAGGCCTTGCTGCAAGAGCAATTACCAGACACGCCTGAAGATCGTTTTCTGTTCGTCGAACATCACCTTTCCTATGCGGCCAGCGCTTTCTTTGCATCTCCGTATGAAGATGCCGCTATCGTTACAATTGATGGTGTAGGGGAATGGACGACCACGACTGTGGGGAAGGGCACCGCCACCTGGGACGGAACAGGCGAAAATCGTATCGAACTTTTTCAGGAACTGCGTTTTCCGCATTCGCTGGGTCTGCTCTATTCGGCGTTCACTGCCTATTTGGGTTTCAGGGTATTGGACTTTTGACAATTATGGAGGAATCTTACATTCATATCTGAGAGTATTTTTGTCCACATTCAGACGAAACTGCAGCAATTCCCGGTGTGACGTTTTCACAGAGTACTTTCCCTGAAATCGAGCAAATAGCTTCAAGA